>NZ_CP139302.1:1527573-1855146 GCF_034092375.1 Prochlorococcus sp. MIT 1300
ATTGTCAGTTTTGTTGGTCTTTTCAGCCCTGTTGCTAGGGCCCATCTCAGCCTTGGCATTGTCGGAATCAGAAATTCATTCCGGTCATAGTTTCATTGCTGAGGCTGTTCAACGAGTAGCGCCTGCAGTTGTGAGGATCGATACTGAAAGGACTGTTCATAGAGAGCCTTACGACCCTACGTTGATAGATCCATTGCTCCGAGACCTCTTGGGTGAACCTGAATTAGGCCAAGGAAGAGAGCGAGGTCAAGGGTCAGGGGTATTGATTGATGATGGCTTGATACTAACTAATGCGCATGTTGTTGAAGATGCGGATGAAGTGACGATTACTCTTGCTGATGGAGATCAATGTGATGGAAATGTCGTTGGTAAAGATTCAGTTACGGACCTTGCTTTAGTTCGTTTAGATGACATGGCAGGATTGCAAATTGCTCCATTGGGAAATTCTGAGGATCTTCAGGTCGGCGATTGGGCAATTGCTCTAGGTACTCCTTATGGCCTTGAAAGAACTGTGACTTTCGGAATTATTAGTAGTCTTCATAGGAATATAAGTAGCCTTGGTTTCTCTGATAAACGGTTGGATTTAATTCAGACTGACGCTGCTATCAATCCTGGAAATTCTGGGGGGCCACTGGTCAATAGTTTCGGAGAAGTTGTAGGCATCAATACTCTTGTACGTTCTGGACCTGGGGCTGGGCTTGGATTTGCAATACCAATAAATTTGGCGAGAGATGTTTCTGAACAATTAATTACCAACGGAGAAGTTTTACACCCTTATCTTGGTGTTCAACTAATTGCACTAACAGCTCGTTTGGCTAGAGAGCATAATAAAGATCCTAATTCTTTAGTGGAACTGCCTGAAAGAACAGGAGCATTAGTTCAAAATGTTGTACCTGACAGCCCTGCGGAAAAAGCAGGGTTAAGAAGAGGCGATCTTGTTATTGGGTTAGGTGATATTGATATCAAAGATCCTCAGGAATTACTAAAGGAAGTAGATAAGGCTCATATCGGAATGCCTTTATCTTTGACAATCATGAGAAATGGACGAGACTTGTCTTTATCTGTTAAACCAGAAGCATTGCCTGGATTTAGCTGAAGACTTTGCTACGTTCACGCGGAGACTTTTTCAACATGGCTGATTTACAAACTCAGATGAAGCAAGCAGTAGCTGAAGCTGCTGTGCAACAAGTTTCTGATGGCATGGTGCTAGGGCTAGGGTCAGGATCTACGGCTGCTCTGGTGATAAAAGCGCTGGGAGAGAAACTTGCTGCTGGTGAAATTAATAATATTGTTGGCGTTGCAACTTCGTTTCAAGGAGAAGTCTTGGCAGCTGAGCTAGGAATACCTTTGCGAGACTTAAATGCTGTTGAACGTATTGATTTGGCGATAGATGGAGCAGATGAAGTAGACCCTGACTTTCAGTTGATTAAAGGAGGAGGTGCCTGCCATGTTTTGGAGAAACTAGTTGCAACCAGAGCAGAAAGGTTTGTTGTTGTCGTTGATTCAACGAAGTTAGTTGACAGACTTAACCTCAACTTTTTATTACCAGTAGAGGTTTTACCAACTGCATGGTGTCAGATAAAGCAAGAGTTAATAAAGATGGGGGGGGAGGCTGATCTTCGTATGGCTCAGCGCAAAGCAGGGCCTGTGGTTACAGATCAAGGTAACCTTGTTCTTGATGTACGTTTTGAAGGTGGAATTTCGAATGCTTTTTTACTGGAATCTAAAATAAATAATATTCCTGGTGTTTTGGAAAATGGTCTATTTGTTGATCTGGCTGATGAGGTCTTGGTTGGAGAGATTAAAGATGGATACCCAGGGGTTCGCTCTCTAAAGAAGCTTAATTAGCTTGTTTGTTTGAACGGATATTTACTGACTCAGCATGACTATGTAAACCTTCACTATGAGCAAGTTCTTTGATGGCAGCTTCTGTTGCTTCTAATGCGTTTTGAGTAAACGTAATTAGTGAGGTAGTTTTTAGGAAAGTTTCTACACCTAAGGCACCACTAAACCTTGCTGTTCCGCAGGTTGGGAGTGTGTGATTAGGCCCCGCTAAATAATCCCCTGCTGCTTCTGGTGTCCAAGGACCTAGAAAAATTGCACCAGCATTTTTGACCTTTTCTGATAAAGCCTGAGGACGCTCAACTAATAACTCTAAGTGCTCAGGGGCGAATGCATTACTTAATTCGATGCAGTTTTCCAAGCTCTTACATACAACTATTAAGCCCCAATCACTTAGAGATGACTTGCATATTTCCGCTCTTGGATGATCTTTTAATTGAGCTTCCAAATGACTTGGGAGGGATTTCGCCAGATTGTCGTCTGTGGTAAGCAATATCGCCGATGCAAGTGGATCATGTTCAGCTTGTGCAAGTAGGTCAGCGGCAACATGTTCTACTAGCGCTGTATGGTCGGCAATGATGAGGACCTCACTTGGGCCTGCAAGTGAGTCGATCCCTACTTGCCCATATACAGATTTTTTAGCAAGGGTGACATAGAGGTTGCCAGGACCACTTATTACATCCACTTTTGGTACTGACTCTGTGCCAAAAGCAAGCGCACCAATTGCTTGTGCGCCTCCTATGCGATATACCTCTTCGACCCCTGAGAGGTGAGCCGCTGCCATCACTGTTTTATTTAGTGCACCTGTTGCTCCTGCTGGTGAAGTCATCACAAGGCGCTTTACTCCAGCGACCTTGGCTGGTATGGCATTCATAAGAACGGTGCTTGGATAAGAGGCTCTGCCTCCAGGTACATAGATTCCAGCTTTTTCAACAGGAAGCCATCTGCGAGCTAGTACTTCGCCATGTAATCCTTCATAGCTAAGATCTTTAGGCTTTTGGCGCGAATGAAAATCGCTTATTCGGCGATGGGCTAACTGAAGTGCTGACTTGAGTGCTTCAGGTGTTTCTTCCCATGCTTGTTTGAGGGTTTGGGGGGGGATGCTGATGGGGTCGGGGAGAAACCCATCAAATCGTTGGGTATAGGTTTTGACTGCCTTGTCACCATTAACTCTTACGTTCTCAAGAATTTCCTCTACGGCTTGTATAGCTTTTCTTTGTGGTTCGCCAGTAGTTCTCCTTGACAGCCTTTTCAGCTGATCCTTAGCAATTGTTTGATCTCTAATACATCTCATTAGAGTTGAAATTGGTTTTTGATAGGTGTGACTTCTAGCCAATTTTTGCAACGGCCACTTGTCCTCAAATTAGATCCTTCTAGCTGCAGGTGGACCATAAATGGAGCTTTTTAGAGGAATCTTGGTTGAGAGAAGAGATGCTGAGTTATTGTGTTGGATTATTGAAATAGCCTAAGGCTCTGTGGCCAACAACAAGTCTTCCAAAAAGCGCGTTCAAATAGCTGAACGTAACCGTCAAGAGAACAAGTCTTACAAGTCTGCATTGCGTACTCTCATGAAGCGGTGTTTGAGCGCTTGCACTGCATATTCTGAAGCTCCTGGCGATGCTGCAAAGCAAAATATTCAAACAAGTATGAATCAAGCTTTTAGCAAGATTGATAAGGCCGTGAAGAGAGGGGTTCTCCACCGCAATACTGGAGCTAATCAAAAATCGAGATTAAGCTTGGCTGTCAAACAGGCAATTGAGCCTGCTAAAACAACTTAGTTTTTTCCCTTCAAGCCTTCTAAAATCAGGGTCATTATCAAATCAAGTGTCTTCTTCAACACTTATAGACAGTCACTGTCATATTGTTTTTCGCAATTTTGACGATGACTTGGATGAAGTAGCAGAACGGTGGCGTGCAGCTGGTGTTACCGCTCTTTTACATGCTTGTGTTGAGCCTTCTGAAATACCTGCCATTAGATCGTTAGCTGATCGATTCTCTGAAATGAGATATTCGGTAGGAGTGCATCCATTGGATACAAAGCATTGGAATGTTGATACACAAGAAACCTTGCGAAAGGCTGCAGGGGAAGATTCTCGCGTTGTTGCTATAGGGGAGCTAGGCCTGGATTTATATAGAGACTCCAATCTTGAAGAACAGTTGAGTGTCCTAAGACCTCAACTGGATTTGGCAATGGAGTTGGATTTGCCAGTCATTATTCATTGTCGAGATGCCGCGGATCAAATGTTAGAAGAGCTACGAGCGCGTCATAAGAATCATCAATGCCCTAAAGGTGTAATGCATTGTTGGGGAGGAACCCCTGCAGAGATGGAGGGTTTCCTTGAATTAGGTTTTTATATAAGTTTCAGTGGCACGGTTACTTTCCCTAAAGCCACAGCAATTCATGATTGTGCTCGAATGGTACCTGATAATCGTTTCTTAGTAGAGACTGATTGCCCCTTTTTGGCCCCTGTCCCTCGAAGAGGCAAACGAAATGAACCAGCTTTTGTAGAAGCTGTTGCTGCAAAAGTTGCTGAAATTCGTGCTCAGCCCTTTGCCAGTGTCGCTAAATGTACTAGCGAGAATGCTAGGAGTTTGTTTGCACTTCCTTGATTTGTCAGCATGATTGCTTGATTTTGTCCGGTTAGGTGTAAGATCGTTGTTTGCTGTGGCAAAGACGCAGAACTCTGTGTCACTGCCTTCAGAAAGAGTCCATTCCAAATCTTGTGCATTGTCGACGTCGGCTGAATTGACCCAATTCCTTTGAGATTCTGAGCACACTAACTATGTCCCTTTGCTAGGGCGTAGTTTGTTTTGTTTGTGAATTCCTCAATCGCTTGGTTTCACCAAAAGATGTTCCTCTAGTGGACAAGTAATTCCATCCTCACTTCTCAACTGCAGGTCTACGCATGGGTAGAAGCGCGATTCAGGTCGCCAAGACCGCAACTTATTTGCCCGATTTGGTTGAGGTACAGAGGGCCAGTTTTAAGTGGTTTTTAGAGAAAGGGTTAATTGAGGAGCTGGAAAGCTTCTCCCCAATAACTGATTACACAGGGAAGCTTGAGCTTCATTTTGTTGGTAGTGAATATCGACTCAAGCGACCTAGGCATGATGTAGAGGAGGCTAAGAGGCGAGATGCAACATTTGCATCTCAAATGTATGTGACTTGCCGATTGGTTAACAAGGAAACAGGTGAGATTAAAGAACAGGAAGTATTTATAGGTGAGCTGCCCCTCATGACAGAAAGGGGAACATTCATTATTAATGGTGCTGAAAGGGTTATTGTTAATCAAATTGTACGTAGTCCAGGAGTTTATTTTAAGGATGAGCAGGATAAAAATGGCCGTAGAACTTATAATGCCAGTGTTATTCCAAATAGAGGTGCTTGGTTAAAGTTTGAGACTGATAAAAATGATTTACTCCATGTTCGAGTAGATAAAACACGGAAAATAAATGCTCATGTGCTAATGAGAGCAATGGGTCTTTCTGATAATGATGTAATAGATAAACTGCGACATCCTGAATATTACAAGAAGTCAATTGATGCTGCTAATGATGAGGGGATAAGCTCTGAAGATCAAGCACTTTTAGAGCTTTATAAGAAATTACGACCTGGCGAACCTCCTTCAGTAAGTGGTGGTCAGCAGCTACTCCAAGCAAGGTTTTTTGATCCAAAACGATATGACTTGGGCAGGGTTGGCCGTTACAAAATAAACAAAAAACTTCGACTAACTATCCCTGACACGGTTAGAACACTTACTCATGAGGATGTTCTATCGACGCTGGACTATTTGATTAACTTAGAATTAGATGTTGGTGGTGCAAGTCTTGATGATATAGATCATTTAGGTAATCGCCGCGTACGATCTGTTGGTGAGTTGCTCCAGAACCAGGTCCGTGTTGGGTTAAATCGTTTAGAGAGGATTATTAAAGAAAGAATGACTGTGGGTGAGACAGATTCTCTTACCCCTGCACAATTAGTGAACCCTAAGCCACTTGTTGCGGCTATCAAGGAGTTTTTTGGGTCTAGCCAATTAAGTCAGTTCATGGATCAGACTAATCCGTTGGCTGAATTAACTCATAAAAGACGTATTTCTGCTCTTGGGCCAGGAGGCTTGACAAGAGAGCGTGCAGGATTTGCTGTTAGAGATATTCATCCTTCTCATTACGGCCGTTTATGCCCAATTGAAACTCCTGAAGGGCCAAATGCGGGATTAATTAATTCATTAGCAACTCATGCAAGAGTAAATCAGTATGGATTTATTGAAACCCCATTTTGGAAAGTTGAAGATGGTCGAGTAATAAAAGAAGGAGACCCTATTTATCTCTCCGCTGACCTAGAAGATGAATGTCGTGTAGCTCCTGGAGATGTAGCTACAGATTCGGAAGGCAAGATTCTTGCGGACCTAATACCTGTGAGATATCGCCAGGACTTTGAGAAAGTTCCCCCAGAGCAGGTTGATTATGTGCAGCTTTCTCCTGTGCAAGTTATTTCTGTTGCAACATCTCTGATTCCTTTCTTAGAGCATGACGATGCAAACAGAGCCTTAATGGGATCCAATATGCAAAGGCAGGCTGTCCCTCTTTTGCGACCTGAACGACCTTTGGTAGGTACCGGCCTAGAAACTCAGGTCGCGAGAGATTCAGGAATGGTTCCTATTTCTAAAGTTAATGGAACGGTTACTTTTGTTGATGCAACTGCCATTGTGGTTCGTGATGAAGAGGGGGCTGACCATACCCACTACCTTCAAAAATATCAACGTTCAAATCAGGATACTTGTCTTAATCAACGTCCAATAGTCCACCAAGGAGATTCAGTAATTGTTGGTCAGGTGCTGGCTGATGGCTCTGCTTGTGAAGGTGGTGAAATAGCCCTTGGCCAAAATGTTCTCGTGGCATACATGCCTTGGGAAGGATACAACTATGAGGATGCAATTCTTGTAAGTGAGCGACTAGTTAAAGATGATTTGTACACTTCTGTTCATATTGAAAAGTATGAAATTGAAGCTAGGCAAACTAAATTAGGGCCTGAAGAGATTACACGTGAGATACCAAATATTGCAGAGGAAAGTCTTGGCAACCTAGATGAATTGGGGATAATTAGAATAGGCGCTTTTGTAGAAAGTGGAGACATACTTGTTGGTAAGGTTACCCCTAAGGGTGAGTCAGATCAGCCACCAGAGGAGAAGTTGTTGCGTGCAATCTTTGGAGAGAAAGCTCGAGATGTACGAGATAATTCTCTAAGAGTTCCTAGTACTGAAAGAGGAAGAGTTGTTGATGTTCGTATATACACAAGAGAGCAAGGTGATGAGTTGCCGCCAGGCGCGAACATGGTTGTTCGTGTATATGTTGCTCAGCGTAGAAAGATACAAGTTGGTGACAAGATGGCAGGGAGACATGGCAATAAAGGAATCATTAGTCGGATACTTCCGCGGGAGGATATGCCCTATCTGCCAGATGGTACCCCAGTGGATATTGTTTTAAACCCACTTGGCGTTCCGAGTCGTATGAACGTCGGCCAGGTCTTTGAATGTTTGATGGGATGGGCGGCAGCAAATCTTCAATGCCGTGTAAAAGTTGTTCCCTTTGATGAGATGTATGGGGCTGAGAAATCTCAACAGACTGTAGAGGCTTATTTAAAAGAAGCTGCTAAACAACCTGGCAAGGAATGGGTCTACAACCCTGACAACCCTGGCAAGCTTCAATTGATAGATGGTCGCTCAGGTGAACCTTTTGATCAGTCAGTAACAGTCGGTTATGCCCAAATTTTGAAGCTTGTTCACTTGGTAGACGACAAGATTCATGCAAGGTCTACTGGCCCATATTCATTGGTTACCCAACAGCCTCTTGGAGGTAAAGCTCAACAAGGAGGTCAGCGTCTTGGAGAGATGGAAGTTTGGGCGCTTGAAGCCTATGGAGCAGCTTATACATTGCAAGAGCTCCTTACGGTTAAATCCGATGACATGCAAGGCAGGAATGAGGCACTGAATGCAATAGTCAAGGGCAAGCCAATACCTAGGCCTGGAACTCCAGAGTCCTTCAAGGTTTTGATGAGAGAGCTTCAGTCCTTAGGCTTGGATATCGCTGTATATACAGATGAAGGTAAGGAAGTTGATCTTATGCAGGATGTTAATCCTCGTAGGAGTACACCTAGTAGACCTACATATGAGTCCTTAGGAGTCACGGATTATGACGATGATTAATCATTTGATGTAACCATTTTTGTTCTAACTTTATCTACTAACTGGCTATGACTAACAGCAACTTACGTACCGAAAACCACTTTGATTACGTCAAGATAACCCTTGCTTCTCCAGACCGTGTAATGGAGTGGGGGCAAAGGACATTGCCTAATGGTCAGGTTGTAGGTGAAGTTACTAAGCCTGAAACTATTAATTACCGCACACTGAAGCCAGAGATGGATGGCTTATTTTGCGAAAAGATCTTTGGTCCGTCTAAGGATTGGGAGTGTCATTGTGGTAAATACAAACGTGTTAGGCATCGTGGAATTGTTTGTGAGCGTTGTGGCGTTGAAGTTACTGAAAGTAGAGTACGCAGGCACCGTATGGGGTTCATTAAACTTGCGGCCCCTGTCTCACATGTTTGGTATCTAAAGGGTATCCCAAGTTATGTTGCTATTTTGCTTGATATGCCCTTAAGGGATGTTGAGCAAATTGTTTATTTTAATTGTTATGTTGTTCTTGATGCAGGAGACCATCAAGACCTGAAGTACAAACAGTTGCTAACAGAGGATGAATGGCTTGAGATAGAAGATGAGATATATGCAGAAGATTCAACTATAGAAAATGAGCCTATAGTTGGTATTGGTGCAGAGGCTTTAAAACAATTATTGGAAGACTTGGAGTTGCCAAAAGTCGCAGAAGAATTACGTGAGGAGATCGCAGGTAGTAAAGGGCAGAAAAGGGCCAAGCTGATTAAGCGCCTTAGGGTTATTGATAATTTTATTGCTACTAATGCAAATCCAGAATGGATGGTATTAGATGCAATACCAGTCATACCTCCAGATCTGCGCCCTATGGTGCAACTTGATGGAGGTAGATTTGCTACTTCTGACTTGAATGATTTATATAGAAGAGTAATTAATAGGAACAATCGTTTAGCTAGACTTCAAGAAATTCTTGCCCCTGAAATTATTGTTCGTAATGAAAAGAGAATGCTTCAAGAGGCAGTTGATGCCTTAATTGATAATGGACGGCGTGGGCGGACTGTTGTTGGGGCTAATAACCGACCTTTGAAATCTTTAAGTGACATTATTGAGGGCAAACAGGGGCGATTTAGACAGAATTTGCTTGGGAAGAGGGTCGATTACTCAGGACGCTCTGTGATAGTTGTTGGGCCAAAATTAAAAATGCATCAGTGTGGTTTACCAAAGGAAATGGCAATTGAATTATTTCAGCCATTTGTAATTCATCGCCTTATTCGTCAAAACATAGTTAACAACATTAAAGCAGCTAAGAAATTGATTCAGCGGGCTGATGATGAAGTTATGCAGGTCTTGCAGGAGGTGATTGAGGGTCACCCAATACTTTTGAATAGGGCCCCTACCTTGCACCGTTTAGGTATTCAGGCTTTTGAGCCAAAACTTGTAGACGGTAGAGCAATTCAATTACATCCACTAGTTTGCCCAGCTTTTAACGCAGATTTTGATGGAGACCAAATGGCCGTCCATGTACCTCTGGCTATAGAAGCTCAGACTGAGGCGAGAATGTTGATGTTGGCGAGTAATAACATCCTTTCCCCAGCTACTGGTGATCCAATTATTACTCCTTCCCAGGATATGGTTCTTGGCTCTTATTATTTGACTGCTTTAAAGCCTGGTGCTCCTCAACCAGAATTTGGAGATAGATCTAAAACCTTTGCGAGTCTTGAGGATGCCATTAAAGCTTTTGAGGATAAAAGAGTTCATCTTCATGATTGGGTTTGGGTCCGTTTCAGCGGTGAAGTAGAAGACGAGGATGAGTCTGAAGTTCCAATTAAGGCTGAGAAACTTTCAGATGGAACTCGCTTTGAGCAATGGACGTATAGGAGAGATCGACTAGATGAGGAAGGAGCTTTGATAAGCCGCTACATTCTCACAACTGTTGGGAGAATCGTGATGAACCACACCATTATGGATGCTGTGGCAGTTACATAACTAACTTCTATAGATTCACACTTAATTCCACTCGTTATTAATTCATCAACGATTACCGATGACCCCAGCTTCTCCTAAAACTCGTAAGTCTTCTACCAAGTCCACTAGGTCTAAAGCTAAGGGTGGAAAAGGTTCTAAAAAAGGTGCCAAGGCAAAATTAAGTACATCTCCTGTTCTTGCAAAGACTCCACCACCATTTAGAAATAGGATTGTAGATAAGAAAGGGTTAAAGCAATTAGTTGCATGGGCTTATAAGACACATGGCACTGCTGCTACAGCTGCCATGGCTGATAACCTTAAAGATTTAGGCTTTCGTTTTGCCACTCAAGCTGCAGTTTCAATTTCGGTTGACGACTTAAAAGTGCCCGAGGCTAAGCAGGATCTTTTAGGTCAGGCAGAAGAACAAATTACGGCTACTGAAGAGTGTTATCGTTTGGGTGAAATCACTGAAGTTGAACGTCACACAAAGGTTATTGATACTTGGACTGAAACGAATGAAAGGCTTGTAGACGCCGTTAAAAAGAACTTTAACCAGAATGATCCTCTGAACTCAGTCTGGATGATGGCTAATTCAGGGGCGCGAGGAAATATGTCACAGGTTCGTCAATTGGTAGGCATGCGTGGATTAATGGCTAATCCTCAGGGGGAGATTATTGACTTACCTATTCGTACTAATTTCCGTGAAGGTTTAACTGTTACCGAATACGTTATCTCTTCTTATGGTGCCAGAAAAGGATTAGTAGATACTGCTCTTCGTACAGCTGACTCTGGTTACTTAACTCGACGCTTGGTAGATGTTGCTCAGGATGTAATTGTCCGAGAAGAAGATTGCGGTACTAAAAGAGCAATTCTTGTCAAACAAGAAGATGGTGGCTTTGGGAATCGTTTGGTTGGTCGTTTAACTGCAGAACAACTTCTTGGAACTGATGGAGAAGTAATTGCTGAGCGAGATACCGAAATAGACCCTGTGCTTTCTAGGCGGATAGAAAAAGCTGGACTTCAGGGAGTGATGATTCGCTCTCCACTTACTTGCGAAGCAACTCGCTCAGTTTGTAGGAAGTGTTATGGCTGGGCGCTTGCTCATAATGAATTAGTTGATTTAGGAGAGGCGGTAGGAATTATTGCGGCTCAATCAATTGGTGAGCCTGGAACACAGTTGACTATGCGTACCTTCCATACGGGTGGAGTTTCTACGGCAGAAACAGGCGTTGTTCGTTCCATAGTTGAAGGTACTGTTGAGTTTGGCCCTAAAGCGCGTGTTCGTGGTTATCGGACGCCTCATGGTGTTGAAGCTCAACAGGCCGAGGTTGATTTTGCTTTGACCGTTACCCCAATAGGTAATAAGGGGCGTGCCCAAAGAGTTGATATAACAAATGGCTCGTTATTGTTTGTTGAAGATGGCCAGCAAATAGCAGCAGATGTAACTCTTGCTCAAATTGCAGCAGGTGCAGTCAAGAAAAGCGTTGAAAAGGCTACTAAGGATGTTATTTGTGACTTGGCTGGCCAAGTTAGGTATGAGAATGCAATTCAGCCTAAGTCGGTCACTGATAGGCAAGGGAATATCACTTTAAAAGCACAGCGTCTTGGTCGACTGTGGGTATTGGCTGGGGATGTTTATAACCTCCCACCCAATGCATTGCCAGTTGTTAAGGGCAACGTCAAGGTTGAACATGGTCAGGTGCTGGCTGAGGCGAGCCAAGCCAGTGAATTTGGTGGAGAGGTACGTTTACGTGATTCGATAGGGGATTCTCGAGAAGTACAAATAGTCACAACTTCTATGACTCTCAAAGACTTTAAGTTGATGGGAGAATCGACTCATTCTGGTGAAATATGGCATTTAGAGGCAAAAGATGGTACCCGTTATCGGCTTAATACTATTCCTGGGAGCAAGATTGGTAATGGAGAAGTTATTGCTGAGCTAGCTGATGATAGGTTCCGTACACAAACAGGTGGCTTAGCAAAATTTGCTCCTGGCTTGGCAATTAAGAAGGCAAGGTCAGCAAAGAATGGTTTTGAGGTAAGTAAAGGAGGAACTTTGTTGTGGATTCCCCAGGAAACCCACGAGATTAATAAAGACATTTCATTATTAATGATTAAAGATGGTCAGTGGATTGAAGCAGGTACAGAGGTCGTTAAAGATATTTTTAGTCAAACAGCAGGCATCGTAACTGTCACTCAGAAGAATGATATTTTGCGGGAAATTATTGTTCGTAGTGGGAGCTTCCATATTTGTAGTGAAAATAAGGTTTTGGAACGCTTTAGAGGTGATGGTCAAATGGTTAACCCAGGGGAGAAAATTGCCAAAGGCATTGATTCAGATGTCATGACTTTTGTGCAAACTGTCGAGACTCCTGAAGGTAGTGGTTTATTGCTCAGACCAGTAGAGGAATATTCCATCCCCAACGAAGCTCAATTGCCTGAGTTGTCACACATTAAGCAATTGAACGGACCACATTTGGGATTAAAGGCAACCCAGCGCCTTGCTTTTAAAGATGGTGAATTAATTAAGTCAGTCGAGGGTGTTGAGTTGCTTAAAACACAGTTAAGCCTGGAGACATTTGATACGACCCCGCAAATGACTGTTGATGTAGAGGCAATCAGAGATAAAAGAGCTAAAACTATTGAGAGGCTTCGCTTAGTAATCCTTGAGTCTATTTTGGTTCGTAGGGATACTATTTCAGATTCAAGTCATGGATCAACTCATACCGAACTTCAAATCGAGGATGGTCAAACAGTTAATGCAGGGGATGTGGTAGCAACTACTCAGATTTTGTGCAAACAAGAGGGAATTGCTCAATTGCCAGAAATGCAAGAAGGAGACCCTATAAGACGTCTCATTGTTGAGCGTGATGAGGATACAGTTACTTTGACGACTAAAGAACCCCCTGTGGTCAAATTAGGTCAGAGATTGGTTGATGGCGAATCCTTGTCTAAGAGCGATATTTCGTCTTGTTGTGGTGAGGTCGAGAGCGTTGACGATAAAAAAGTAACCTTGCGTTTAGGACGTCCATATATGGTTTCTCCAGACTCTGTTTTACATGTTCGGGATGGTGATTTAGTACAGAGGGGAGATGGATTAGCTCTTTTAGTGTTTGAACGTCAAAAAACTGGAGATATTGTTCAGGGCTTACCAAGGATTGAAGAACTATTAGAAGCTCGTCGCCCTAGAGAGTCTGCAATTTTGTGTAAGAAGTCAGGCACTGTAGATATTAAGCAAGGAGAAGATGATGAATCAATTACCGTGAATGTTATTGAAGAAGGTGATTCAATCGCCGAGTATCCAATTCTTTTAGGCCGTAACGTCATGGTCAGTAATTCCCAGCAAGTACATGCTGGTGAATTATTAACTGATGGCCCAATTAACCCTCACGAATTACTTGATTGTTTCTTTTCTGATTTACGCGACCGCAAACCTTTAATGGAAGCAGCACAGGAATCTATCGCAAAACTCCAACATCGACTGGTAACTGAAGTGCAAAATGTTTATAAGTCTCAGGGAGTTTCAATTGATGATAAACATATTGAGGTGATTGTTCGTCAGATGACTAGTAAGGTCCGAATTGAAGATGCAGGAGACACAACTTTGCTCCCTGGAGAATTAATTGAACTAAGACAAGTTGAAGATACCAATCAGGCAATGTCTATAACTGGAGGTGCTCCGGCTGAATTCACTCCTGTTCTTCTTGGCATAACTAAAGCCTCTCTTAATACTGATAGTTTCATTTCAGCTGCATCATTCCAAGAAACCACTCGTGTATTAACTGAAGCAGCGATTGAAGGGAAGAGTGATTGGCTGAGAGGACTTAAGGAGAACGTGATTATTGGTCGACTTATTCCTGCTGGCACAGGGTTTAGCGGCTTTGAAGAAGAGCTTCGAGCTGAAGCGGGTCCTCATCCAGATATTTTGGCGGAAGACCCTGCTGGGTACCGCCGTATGCAGAATTTGCGTCCGGACTACACAGTTGAAATGCCAGCTTCTCCAGCAGCTAGTTCAACTGCAGTTCTAGATGACCCTAGTGATGAAGATCTAGAAGCGACTCGAAACCGTCATGGCATTGATCCATCTTCAAGTAATTTTGCTGCTTTTGTTAGACCAACTAGCGAAAATGAATTGGAGGAAGATCAATCTCCTGACCCTGCAGCGTTAGAAGGCCTTCAGGAAGAAGGACTCCTCTCAGATGATTAATTGGGTGAATTCATCCTCATTCATTTGCTGTTCATTGGTTTAATTTCTCTCTCTACTAAATTTTGACAATGCTTGAACCAAGGTTGATCCCACAGCGTCGGCTTCCGCGTTATGGTTTTCATAATCATATTGAAAAGTTAAATGGGCGTCTTGCAATGATTGGTTTTATTGCTTTGATGCTCGTTGAGTTCAGGCTTGGACATGGCTTGTTGATTTGGTGAGTAATTTGCCCATTGCTTGTGGCAAAGATGTACTTCTTGGAAAGAGCAGAAGTGACTTAGAGCAATGGGTTGCTTTACGTGGGGAAGAGCCTTTTCGAGGAAGACAGTTGCATCAATGGCTTTATACCAAAGGTGTGAAGACTCTTGATGAGATAACTGTTTTGCCCAAGACCTTGCGTTCAACACTTGATAAAAGTGGTGTAGAGATTGGGAGACTTGAGGAGGCTAAACGAGTTGTCGCTCTTGACCTGACTACTAAATTGCTTTTAGAAACTTCTGACGGTGAAAAAATTGAGACTGTTGGCATCCCGAGTGAGCATCGCTTAACTGTTTGTGTATCAAGTCAAGTTGGATGTTCGATGGCTTGTCGGTTTTGTGCAACTGGAAAGGAAGGTTTAACTAGGTCATTGGAAGTGAATGAGATTGTTGATCAGGTTTTGAGTGTCAGGGAGGCAATGAATAGACGGCCATCTCACATAGTGTTTATGGGTATGGGAGAACCATTGCTAAATATCTATGCTGTATTGAATGCAATCCGTTGTTTTAATGAAGATCTAGGAATTAGTCAGAGGAGGATTACGGTAAGTACCGTTGGAGTTGCCAATACTTTGCCGAAACTGGGAGAGTTGGCGATGAGACATCTTGGGAGAGTTCAATTTACTTTGGCGGTAAGTCTTCATGCTCCAAACCAGAAGTTACGTGAGTTTTTGGTTCCAACTGCTAAGGCTTATCCATTGGAGCTTCTTCTTGAGGATTGTCGTCATTATTTAGACATCACAGGAAGGCGAGTGAGCTTTGAGTATGTTTTATTAGGAGGTGTCAATGATCTCCCAGAACATGCAGAGGAGTTGTCATTGCGAGTAAGTGGATTTCAGAGCCATGTAAATCTAATTGCTTATAACCCTATTGATGAGGAGGACTTTAATCGTCCTAGTCAGAGGCGAATTAATGCATTTAGAAATGTACTAGAACAAAAAGGTATTGCTGTCAGCTTACGTGCAAGTCGAGGTTTGGATCAAAATGCAGCCTGTGGTCAGCTAAGGAGAAATCATCAACCTAATTGATAATTAGTAGAATCTCGTTTGGGGTCAAATGCACCTCTTGGAATAGCTTCTTTCCATGGTGTTACGATTGTCATTAAGAGAAAAGATGGTACCGCAGTAGCCATACTTAGAGCAAAAAAACTACTCCAACCAATTTGATTTGCTACAAAGCCTCCAGGTGTTGATAGTAGAGATCTGCTAAGAGCATAGATACCTGACAAAAGGGCATATTGGGAAGCTGAGAATCTCGGATTGCATAAACTCATAAGGAGAGCCAGGAAGGCACTGACCATCATTCCGCTACAGAAGTTTTCGACGGTAACTGCGATTAGAAGCCTTTGAATAGTCCCCCCAAAATGGGCAAGTGCCCAATATGCAAGGTTGCTTATTGCGCCTACTATTCCATAAATCCAAAGAGCCTTATTTAGGCCTAGTTTGCTAAAGAAAATTCCGCCAGTTGCAGTGCCTAACATTGTGGCTGCTATCCCCCAGCCTCCTTGGATTGCGCCTATGAGTTCTGGTGTGAAACCAGCTTGAATAAGGAATGGCACTGACATAAGACTGAGTAATCCATCGGGCCAGCGATATAGCAATACAAGAGTTAATAATTGTATGGCTTTACGTTTTCCAGTGCGTCCAACAAATTCATATGCAGGGCCTAAAACTGCCTCTCTTAAGGTAGGAAGAGAGTTCTCTATTTGGGTTAGCTTTGGTGCTAATAGAGTGAAGGGTGAGATCGCTAACATAAGTATTCCCGCTAGTAGAAATGCAATTCGCCATCCAAATATTCCAGCAATAAAAAAGCCTCCTGCACCAATGAACAGCATTGCCAGGCGATATCCCAGACTTGCTGCTGCAGCACCTCCTCCTCTTTCTTTTTCTGGCAATAAGTCTGTTCGGTAGGCATCTACAACAACATCTTGTGAGGCACTAAGTATTGCTACTAATAAGGCGGCTAAGCCTACTAAAAATAGATGAAAAGGTTCTTCGTTGGGTTTAAGGCTAAGGAATGCAATTAGATTGATCCCTATCAATATTTGAAGTATTGCTATCCAGCCTCTACGCCTATCTGGCCATGGAATTGCCCACTTGTCCATTAAGGGGGCCCAGAAAAGTTTGAGAGTGTATGGAAGTTCAATTAGCCCTAACAGTCCAATCATCTCAATAGGGATTCCAAGAGCAGTTAGCCAGCCTTGAAGGAGCTTGCTAATCGTCATTAACGGCAATCCGCTTGCGAAACCTTCAATGCCGACTGTGAGTGTTCTGACAGCCTGGCCTGCCTGAGGAGAAAATTTTGATTTGAGGTTTTGAAATCTTTTGCGCATCATTAGTGTTAGGAACAGAACAGAATGTCCAAAAAATTGCTGTGTCTTTCTTCCGTTCCACTTTGCTCCCTTTAATTATCGTTCTTATCTTTGGGTTGGCATTTATTGCCGTTAGTGCCCGTATTTGGCTGCCGGGTGACATGATTGCTCCGGCTCCAATTGGTTGAGATCACTCCACAAAAGCCTTTACGATCTACCGCATGACAGATGCTTCAGATCAGATAACAGATGAGGGTTTGGTCAATTTGGCCATTGATCCAGATGTCTTGGCACAAGAGTTGGCTGCTGAACTTCTTGGAGACCCATTAGATGAAATTGACCCTGAAAGTGCAGGCCCTAATGCGTTAAGCGTCGCACGCGAGTGTGAATTGGGTTTGGATTGGCTGCAAAAAGGACATCAAGAGCGCAGACTTCAAGGACTACGTGTTTTTTGTGAGCACCGGGATCCACGAGCTCTTCCTCTTCTTATCCCTTTATTGCGTGAGCCTTGCCCTGTGGAGCGGATGAGTGCTGTTTATGCATTGGGTAGAAATCCTTGCCCTAGAGCTGTTGAAATTTTGGTTCAGTTATTGAAAACAGATGGTAATGCTTATGTTCGTAAAGCTACGGCTTGGAGTCTGGGAAATTATCCAGATGCCTCTGTCTTGCAGCCACTAGTAGATGCTCTTCAGCATGATGTTGCTGCAGTGAGGCTTTGGGCAGCTGGCTCGTTAGCAGAAGTAGGAGGTAATTCATTGAAGAATGCAGAATCCGCAGCAGATCAGTTGTTAATCAGTCTAAGAATTGACAGTGAACCTTTGGTTAGGAGTAATTGTATTTGGGCTCTTGGTCGTCTACATGACAAGTTGCCTGAGAGTTTGAGGGCTCAGATGGTGGATGTTTTTTTTAATGTTTTGTTGAATGATCTAGAAGCATCTGTACGTGATGAGGCGAGCATCGCGTTAGAGCAATTAGAGAACCCACAAGTCATAGCAAGGCTTAAGGGGCTGATCGATGAAGGACTTTTGGTTTGAGAGGTTTTTTCAAAACACAGCCTTGTTACAACAGTCGCAAAATTTTGGTCAGAGTTTCTATAACATCATGGTCTTTGAAAGACAGATGCATGCCACAACGCACTCTGCGATTCCGCATTCGACAGGATGGTCGGGTTGAAGAGAGCGTTGAGGGAGTGATCGGTGAGGACTGTAATCAGCTCACTGAAAAGCTTGAGGCCGCTTTGGGCTCAGTTGAGCACAGAGAACGGACCTCAGAGTCTTACCTCCGTCCCCAGGACCAGGCACAGTCCATCCCTGCAGAAATCCTCTGATGTCCCACTTCAGCACACTAAAAACCCAACTGCGAAAGCTCGAACCGCTTGTACAGGCCTTACAGGAGTTAGGGCATGTTCCAAACTTAGGCGAGCATATAATTCGTGGTTACCGTGGCCAGACTGTTAAGGCCGAGCTGGCAGTTCAAATGGCCAATGATGGTGGTGATATTGGTTTTCGATGGAATCCCTCCACAGAGTCGTATGAATTGGTTGCTGACTTGGACTTGTGGAAACATACGGTCCCAGTAGAGCGCTTTTTGGCACAATTAACTCAGCGTTATGCACTCAATACTGTTCTTGCAGCAACCGCACAAGAGGGTTTTGAGGTCTCAAAGCAAAGTAGCAACATCGATGGCTCTATTGAATTGGTCGTAACCCGTTGGGACCCCTGACTCGGGAATCCGATCCATCAAAGGCGTTTTTAGCCAATTCTCAAAGTGAATTTTCACGTAATGGCTTTGAACCGTGCTTGGGTGGAAAATTGCGCGAAAAGGCTGTTTGGGTCGACGAATCAGCTTGTATAGGATGTCGTTATTGTGCTCATGTTGCTACCAACACTTTTGTGATAGAGAGTGATTTGGGGCGTTCAAGGGCAGTTCGGCAAGATGGAGACAGTTCAGAGCGAATCCAGGAAGCTATAGATACATGCCCTGTTGACTGTATTCATTGGGTTCAGTTCGAAGAACTTGCAGATTTACGTTTGCAGTTAGATCAACTTGACTTACATCCTCTTGGGACGTTGCCCAGGGTGCCTAAAAGACTTAAGCCTCGAAAAAAAAATCAATAATTTTAGTGTGCCCACTTCTATTCCTTGCCGTCGCTTTGGTCGTTCAGAGATAGAAATACCAATTTTGTCTCTTGGTGGAATGCGATATCAACAGAGCTGGTCTGATCTGGCTTTGGATGAAATTTCTTTTAATGAGCAATCTCATGTGGAAAATATTTTGGAGGCAGCTGTGTCCTGTGGTTTGCATCATGTAGAAACTGCAAGGCATTACGGAAGTTCTGAGCTGCAGCTTGGTAGGGCAATGCAGAAGATCTCTGATTCAAAGCGTTTGCTTCAGACAAAAGTTCCTGCGAATGATGATCCCCATTCTTTTGAAAAAGAGTTGGAGTTGAGTTTTGAAAGACTTAAATGCAAAAGGGTTGATCTGTTCGCAATTCATGGTCTGAATCTCCCTGAGCATCTGGATCAGACTCTGCGCCCAAATGGGTGTATGGATGTTGTTCGTAGATGGCAGGATGACGGGAGAATTGGGCATGTTGGTTTCTCTACTCATGGTCCAGTAGATCTAATTATTGAGGCGATTAAGACAGGCCATTTTGATTACGTGAACCTTCATTGGTATTACATTTGGCAAGAGAATTCACTTGCTTTAGATGTTGCGAAAGAATATGATTTAGGCGTTTTCATAATTAGCCCTACTGATAAGGGAGGACATCTTCATAACCCTTCTTTAGAACTTATTAAGTTGTGTGCTCCCCTACACCCTATTGTTTTTAATGATCTCTTCTGCTTAAGTGATCCAAGGGTACACACTATTAGTGTAGGTGTAGCCAACTTGCAAGATTTTGAGAAGCACCTTGAAGCAGTAACACTTTTAGATAGTGTTCAAAATTATTTGCCGGAAATAAAGGCACGTTTGTATTCTGCTGCACGAATGAAGTTAGGCGATGCTTGGTTAGATAGCTGGAAGGTAGGTCTGCCAAGTTGGCAAGAAACCCCAGGCCATATAAACCTTCATGTTTTGCTTTGGCTTCATAATCTGCTTGAGGCATGGGATATGGAAAGTTATGCAAAGGCTCGCTATTGCTTGTTAGGTAATGGGGGACATTGGTTTCCAGGTAGTAATGCTGATGTTTTAGATAGTGAGGTTAGTGAAATAAGTTTAAGGGAAGCTCTTTGCAATAGCCCTTGGCGAGATGATATCCCTTTATTGCTGAGGAATCTCCGAGAACGAATTGGTGGGCAATCTAGGCAAAGGCTTTCTAGTGCATAGTGCCTAGGGGCCTTTTCGTTGGTATACCTATCGACCTTGGGTAAATAGTTGGACATTCTGAATCTTTTTTTACTCTTATCTGATGACGTAAACCACGATTATTTGGGAGCTGAATACTTTCTACTTTAATTATTTTAGATTTTAATGGTTTTAAAGCTTCAATGAGTTTCTTCTCTTCTACTAGGTTCCACTGACCACGAAATAATAATGCTTCTTTGTTTGTTTTGATTAAAGGTATTAAATATTCAGCTAAAACCGGACAACTTGCTACTGCGCGTGCCATGGCTAAATCAAACTTTCCACGACAAGCTTTATCATGACCAGTAGTCTCTACACGCTCCGTACGAACAGTTACTCTTGGATTTAATCCTAAATCTTTAACCATTCCCTTGAGAGCATCCGTTTTCTTCCGGACAGATTCTATGAGTGTTAACTTTGCTTTAGGTAGGGCTATTGCAACTGCAAGTCCAGGGAAGCCACAACCGGTGCCTACATCAATAATGCTGAGGGGTATTTGTGGGGTCGACAGTTCATGACTAAGAGGCCAGAGGCTGTCAAAAATTTGTGAAATCCAATAATCTTCACCTTCTATGAGTTTTGTCAGATTTATTTGTGAATTCCATTTTTGTAGTGATGTTTGAAGAGTTCTCATTTGCTCAAATTGTTGATTTGATGGTTCCCATTGCATCGTTTCCCAAATCGATGGACTCGGCTGTGAAAAATCTGTATGGCTATGTAACTGCATTTCTGGGTTGATCTCTTTAGGATGTGGAAGAAGGGGGATTCTTGGATTTGTTTTTAAGATTTTGATTTTAGATTTGACTGCTCTCCCTAACTATTACGAACAATTAGAAGTCTCTCGCTCTGCAGATAATGAGACACTTCGGAGAGCGTTCTGTCGATTGAGTAAGACTCTTCACCCAGATACGACTTCTTTGCCGCCTGAAACGGCTTCTGAGAAATTTCAAGCACTAAAAAAGGCTTATGAGTTTCTTTCTGACCCGGCTCTGAGAAAGTCCTATGACGAAAGTCTTGATCTAGAGATTTCAATAAAATCATCATCAAGCTCAAAGTTGATGGAGACTCGCTTTAAGGGTCAACGAAAGAAAGAAGAAGTTCGCCGACCGCTCTCAGGAGGAGAGCTTTTCTCACTTTTGCTACTTGGCTTGGTCTTATGCATAAGTTTGTTGGTGGCAGGCGGAATTTCTCTGGTACAGGGACGGGAGTTGCAGGTGCGACCAAGCTGGCTCATAGTTGATTGGATTGTTGTTAAGGCTTCTCCACAGCAAGATGGTCGATCACCTACTTCCTTCTTCGGATATCCCACTGAATAGACACTCTTTAATGTCTATAGAAAGGTGGCTGGCTGAGTTGGGAGCTGAGCAAAGTGCAGAGGATCTTTCGCGATGGAATTGGGAAATGCCTGAATGGTCAGCAGAAATAAAGATCGACCAAGAGGAACTGATAGTTATTTGGAGATGTGATGTTGAGCGACGATGTGCTTTCCCCTATGGGCTTTCAAGACAAGATGTAGAAGCAGCACTTATTCAGGGCCCTTGATTCCTATTGACTGAAACAAACTAAAAGCAGTCTAGCCCTTTTTTGATAGCGAAATAGCACTTTTCTAGTTGATCGTCGGTGAGACAGAGAGGAGGCAAAAGGTAAACGACTTGACCTAATGGCCTTAGAAACACCCCGTGCTCCAAAGCCTTTGCTTGTAATACTTTCCCGGTATGATTTAGATATCCTTTTTGATCATTTACTGCTAAGTCAAATGCTGCTATTGAGCCAATTAGTCTAGGTTTAGAGACTTTTGAATGTGTTGAAAGCTCTTCAAGATGGGGACGGTGGCGTTCTTCAAATTTTTCGAATAAATGAGGCTCTTTGGCCAGTAAATCCAAGCTTGCATTGGCTGCTGCACATCCTAAGGGGTTAGCAGTAAAGCTATGCCCATGCCAAAGAGTAACTCGGGGATCTTCTCCAATAAATGTTTCGAATATTGATTCTTTAGCCATCGTCACTCCCATTGGTAGGAATCCAGCAGTGAGGCCTTTGGATAATGAAATTAGATCAGGAGTGATCCCGGCTCTTTGAAATGCGAAAACTTGCCCGCATCGTCCGAACCCTGTAAGTACTTCATCGGCTATAAGTAATGCCCCAGATTTGCGGACAAGGTTTTCAAGAGATTGTAAAAACTCTTTCCTGACTATTTTCATTCCTCCAGCGCCTTGAATTAAGGGCTCAAGAATTACCGCAGCAGTGGGAGTCTTGAGGAGTTTTTCAAGTTGTTGAAGAACTAACTGTTCCTTATTTTCAACGTTCTGATCATCCCACCAAGTGTGTGGCCAAGGTAATCGACTTACTGGAAACAATAAACCCTCAAAGGCTTCATTAAATAAATTTCTTTCCCCAACTGCCATCGCTCCGAAAGTGTCCCCATGGTACGCGCCCTCGAAAGCAATAATTTGTTGGCGTGGTTCTCCTTGATTAGCCCAAAACTGGTAGGCAATCTTCAACGCAACTTCTACCGCAGTCGAGCCATTGTCTGAAAAAAAGAGTCTTTCTAACCCTGTTAAAGCACTTAGACGAGTAGCAAGTTTTTCCGCTTGTGGGTGCACAAAGTTTGCAAAAATAACTTGTTCAAGTTGTTTGGCTTGCTCATAGATTGCAGATGCAATTTCTGGATGAGCATGACCGTGAAGAGTTACCCACCAGCTACTGATGGCATCAATAAGTGATTCTGAGTTTTCGAGATGCAGGATGGCTCCATCTCCTCCAAGAACTCGTATAGGTGGAGATGCTGAAATGATTTGAGTAAATGGTGGCCAGAGATGTGGGCCCCAAGGGTTTTTCTTAGATGTTGTTGAGCTCATTAGCCAAGAAGTTTTTTGAAGCTGTCTTCAATCTTTTGTCTTTCCCATTCTCTTCTAAGGCTGTCAGCATTCAGAGAATTCAAAAAGGGCAATTGAGCAATCACCGGAACCCCCCCAAATTGTTCAAGTGTGGTGGGATTGTCTGGGTGAAGTGGACCATTGAGAACAAGGCCAAGAACAGAAATTTTGCGCAATTGCAGTGCTTCAAGACTGAGAAGGGTGTGATTAAGTGTCCCTAGACCACTTTTGGCTACTAGAACGATTGGCAGTTGCCATTTCTCAAGCTGATCAATTTGTAGCCAGTCTCTAGTGAAAGGGACCATGAGCCCTCCAGCAGTTTCTATAACTAATGGACTTTTGCTTATTGGCAAAGTTAAGTTTTCAGGTTTGATTACACTGTTTTCTTGCTCTGCTGCCCAGTGAGGAGAGACAGGAGCTTTAAAGATATAGGTCTCTGGAAGACATCGTGTAGTTGGAAGATTTAGTAGTCGGCAAATTGTTTCTCTATCCACCTCACTATTAGATCCTGTTTGTACTGGTTTCCAATATTGGGCCTTTAGTCCTTGCACTAGTAGAGCACTGACAATTGTTTTCCCTACCTCTGTACCGGTTCCACATATCACGAGGCTTTTCATAGAAGATTTCATTTTCTGGCCAGTAATAATTGAATCACCCAGGTAAGTTTTCGTTGGTTTTTCTCTGCTTCTTGTGGCCAAGTCTTTATGAGACGTCGTAATTCGCCAACCTTTAATGTCTGGCTTTGACTGGCATGCGCACCTATTTGGCGTATAGGACGTAATAGAGAAATGACTTCTTTGTTGTGTTGGGTGACTGTGTGAGCAACTTGCCATTGGATGGCATGGGAGGGGATGGATTTGAATAATTGAGACTTAGATGGCAATTGAAGTGCGGTGCAGGGAACTGCTGCGTTATTTGCTGCAAGACGCCATTCGGGAAAACTATCTGCTCTAGGAACGGCTATTGCAAGCCAACCCCCGGGGGAGAGCGCTTCAAACCATTCTTTTACTTTGTATTCGACATTTGGGAACCAGTGAAGGGCAAAACTTGATGCAATTAGATCAGGAGGTTTTGGCCATTGTGGTAAACCAAGATTTAGGTCCCATAATTGGGTGTAACTATTGGAAGTTTGCTGTTCTAACATTCTCATACTTCCATCTATTCTTATTACCTTTTGGAATGGATGTAGTTTTTCAATTGCATCGGCTAGGAAACCAGTACCTGCTCCGAGATCCACCCAAAACCCTTTAGAAATATTTTGTGCCGCACAATTTTTAGCGAGTAACTTTGCAATATCCTTTTGAAGTTGAGCATGGGTGCTATACCTGTGAGCGGCAAGATCAAAGTTGGAGATAACCTTCCTAGACCATTTTTCAGCCATTTTTCTGTTCTAGCCAATCACAAACTTTTTCGATTACTTCTGAGGTCATGAGAGTGTGACCTCCCTCTTCAATAATCCAATGGGAAATTGGTTTTTCTACTTTGGTTGTCAAATCTTTTATTAGATCTTTTCTCGTTTGTGGAAGGATGATTTCATCTTTTGCACCTTCTATAACGAGAACTCTTGCATTTGATGGAAACTCAGCAGGCAAAGCTTTCGTTTCTATAAGTAAATCAAGGTCTGCTTTTAGTTTCTTTCTACCTTCAGAGGAAATACCTTTCTGTATGGGACCAGCGATTGTATTATCAACTGAATTGGGATGAAAGGCTTTGCCTAGAAAAGTTTTAAGCATTTGATTTTCATTTTGGGTGCCTAGAAGATTTCTCATTGAATTTAAGGCAATTGATATTGAGCGATTAGTAGAGTTTTTGGGGACAAAACGACTAAAACTTGCGACGAGTACAACATCGGTTGCTTCGCTAAGAACTTTGCTATTGATTAGATGAAGTCCAAGTGAATGCCCAATAAATACATTTTGCTTGTGATTTTTGATCGGTGGAGTTTCCGTCCATTGGGCCTGGTGGGTTGGGATGCTTCCATACCCTCGTTCGCAACTTTGCCAATTCCATCCACGAGCTTGGAAGTGACTTGCCCATGCCTGCCACCCTTCACTGTCACCAGCCCAGCCATGCATCGCAATCACTTCATTCATAAATTCTTCAAGGCTTCTATTAGCTTTTCCAATGTCTCATTAGGCAGATTTCTATGAATGACAATCCTGAGTCTGGCCGTCCCTTCTGGCACCGTAGGAGGGCGAATGGCAACACTAAGTAGGTTTGCAGCTTCTAATTTTGCTTGATAGGACAAGGCTTTTTGGTCATTACCGATTAGGAGAGAAATGATTTGACTATTCCCTGGTGGGCGAGCCCATCCTGCTGAAGCCAGACGGTTTCTCCATTGTTCTGCATTGTGTTGTATTTCCTGGCACCAGTGAGGATTGGTTTTTATTAGATTTAGTGCTGCCAATGAGGCTGCGGCTATTGGTGGTGCAAGCGCAGTGGTATAGCGAAAGGCTCCACTGGTTTGTAGAAGATTTTCTCCTAGTTTAGAACTGCAGGCTAGAAAGGCTCCACCAGCTCCAAAAGCTTTACCGAAAGTACCGCTAATCATTTTTAAGGAGCCACTTATTCCATAGGCAAGACCTTTACCCTGCGGTCCCATGACTCCGATTGCATGTGCCTCATCAACAAGCATAATCGCGCCATGTTTTTCGCAAAGATCAGCCATTTCTATTAGAGAAGGACTAGTCCCCTCCATGCTGAAAACACTTTCAGTAATAACAAGAGGAGGATATTTTGGATCCTTGACTATACATTTGCTTAATTTAATTTCTAAATCTGATAAATTATTATGTGCAAAACGTTGAATACGTGCTCCACTTGCCTTGGCTCCAACTAAAAGAGAATGGTGTATCAGGCGATCTGCTATTACAGTAGTATTTCGATTTGCGAGAGCTATAACTGCGGCCAGGTTTGCTTGAAATCCACTTGGAAATACATAGGCTTTGTCTTTCCCGAGCCAATGTGCAAGCTCTTCTTCGAGCGCGCAATGTATAGGCCGACTGCCCGTGATTAGACGTGAACCACCTGCTCCAACGCCCTCCATATTCATGGTTGAGGTAGCTGCTTCAATAAGATCGGGATGTCTGCTGAGACCTAGATAATCATTACTGGCTAGATCAATCAGTATTTTTTGCTCCTTTGTTGGTGCTGTTGATTGCAGGAGATTATCTCCTGGACCAAGAGCCCAAGTCCTGATTTTTCGACGTCTTGAGGGTGGAATGCTCTGCATTTGCTTCCTTTGGAGTTCGTGATGAATCAGGTTTGCTTTGATTGATGAATAATGATGTGTTTCTTCAAGCTGAAATTACTTATCAATGACTTGAAGACTTCTTTAGGATTAAGTCGATGAGTTGAGTGGCGCTCGTACGACCTCATTTGATGTCGCCATGGGTGATGTAGATCCTTCAGCGATCTTCTCATTTCCGCTGGATAACTTCCAGTTGGAGGCTGTTGATGCACTTAATCAAGGGCATTCTGTAGTTGTTAGTGCCCCTACTGGTTCTGGCAAGACTTTGGTTGGGGAATATGCCATATATAGAGCTATAGCCCATAAGCAAAAGGTTTTTTATACCACTCCTTTAAAGGCTCTTTCAAATCAAAAGCTTCGTGACTTTAGAGAACAGTTTGGGGATAAGAACGTAGGACTAATGACTGGTGATTTGAGTATGAATAGGGATGCCTCGATTGTGGTGATGACCACTGAAATCTTCCGAAATATGCTTTATGCGGGAGTTGAGGGCCATGATGACCCTCTCGCGGATGTTGAGACGGTTGTACTCGATGAATGTCATTACATGAATGATGCCCAACGCGGAACGGTTTGGGAAGAATCAATTATTCATTGTCCTTCGACAGTTCAACTAGTTGCCCTTTCTGCGACAGTTGCTAATGCAAGTCAATTGACTGATTGGATTCAACGTGTGCATGGTCCAACTGAACTCGTGATTAGTTCTCACCGTCCAGTTCCCTTAAATTTTCTTTTTTGCAGTGCAAAGGGATTACATCCTCTTTTAAATAAAGAGGGAACTGGATTAAATCCGAATTGCAAGGTTTGGCGAGCACCTAAAGGATATAAGCGTAAGGGGAGAACTCAGAAACCTCCTCAACCAGAACCACCGCCGATTAGTTTTGTTGTTGCGCAGATGGCCCAAAGAGATATGTTGCCAGCAATTTATTTTATTTTTAGTCGACGTGGATGTGATCGAGCTGTTAGAGATCTTGGGTCTCAGTGTTTAGTAAAACCATTTGAAAAAGATCGTATCCGTGAAAGATTGAACTTATACATACAGACAAACCCAGAGGCTGTTCGTGATGCCCATCATGTTGATGCTCTGCTTAAAGGTATAGCGGCTCATCATGCTGGGGTTTTGCCAGCCTGGAAGGAATTGATTGAGGAGTTGTTCCAGGAGGGGCTTGTGAAGGTCGTTTTTGCTACTGAGACTTTGGCAGCTGGAATCAATATGCCAGCTCGTACAACTGCTATTGCTGCTTTGTCGAAGAGAACAGAGCGTGGTCATCGACAACTTATGGGTAGTGAATTCCTTCAAATGGCTGGTAGGGCAGGTAGACGTGGTTTGGACTCGCAAGGTTATGTGGTTACCGTTCAAAGTCGCTTTGAAGGTGTTCGTGAAGCTGGATATTTGGCAACCAGTCCTGCTGATCCGTTAGCAAGTCAATTCACGCCAAGTTATGGAATGGTTCTTAATTTGCTTCAGCGTTATGAGCTTAATAAGGCAAAGGAGTTAGTTGAGAGGAGTTTTGGTCGTTATCTTGCCACGTTGGATTTGGTTGAGGAAGAGGAGCTTTTAGAGCAGTTGCAAATTCAGTTAGGAACCCTTCAAGGTGTAGCCGGAGATGTGCCTTGGGAAGATTTCGAGATATATGAAAAGTGTCGCAGTCGACTAAAAGAGGAGCGACGTCTTTTGAGAATCTTGCAACAACAAGCGGCAGAGACTCTTGCTAATGAGCTTACATTGGCACTTCAATTTTCAAGTCTGGGAGCCTTGGTGAGTCTTAAGGCTCCTCAGTTACGTGGAAGGATTACGCCTGCTGTTATTGTTGATAAGTTAGATGGCTCTGGTCAGTTTCCTCTCCTTCTTTGCCTTACAGATGAGAATGTTTGGTTGCTTTTACCTTGTCATGCAGTTGTAAGTTTGCATGCTGAATTGAGCTGTTTGGAGGTAAGTGGTTTTGCAGGATCTGATCTCAAGCGATCTGGTGAGATTCGACATGGGGATAAGCACAGTGCAGATTTAGCTTTAGCTGTTTCTCAAATGGCTAAACGCCATGACATGAAAACCCCTCAATATGATTTGGCTGGTGAAGTGCTTACTCAGGCTAAATTAGTGAATGAGTTGGCCCAAGATTTAGAGCAGCAACCAGCACATCGTTGGGGGGATAGAAAACAACTTAAAAAGCATCGTCGAAGGATGGAGGAATTAGAGATAGAAATTCGCGAAAGGAAGAGAGTCCTTTATCACAGAGCAAATCATCACTGGGAAAAATTTCTGGTATTGATTGCAATACTCCAGCATTTTGGATGTTTAGATGATTTAGAGCCGACCGAAATAGGTCGCACTATTGGAGCTTTACGAGGTGATAACGAATTGTGGTTGGGCCTTGCCTTAATAAGCGGGCACTTGGATGAGTTGCCCCCCTGTGACTTGGCTGCCGTTTTTGAGGCAATTAGTACAGAAGTTAATCGACCTGACTTGTGGAGTGGCTATTCCTTGCCGAAAGGAGCTGAGGATGCATTGCATGATTTATCAGGAATTCGTAGGGAGGTGTTACGTATTCAAGAGCAACATGAAGTAGACATCCCTGCGTGGTGGGAACCTGAATTAATGGGATTAGTCCATGCCTGGGCAAGAGGTGCGACATGGAGCGATTTGATAGCGAACACGTCGTTGGATGAGGGTGATGTTGTAAGAGTTTTGCGCCGAACTATAGATTTATTGGCACAAGTCCCCTATTGCGAGGCTGTTAGCGAGCAACTGCGAGGTAATGCCCGCTTGGCAATTAAAGCTTTAAACCGCTTTCCAGTTTGTGAGGCTGAGGATCTTTTGAAGGCTTCTGAAGAGACAGATGGTGGGAAAAATCCCGCCACAGAACGTGTGGTTTGAACATCTCGTTCTATACCCTATGAAATAGTTTTATCGGGGGTAGTCATTCGAGCAGGATTGACTATTTCATCGAACTCATCTTTGGTTATATAGCCAAGCTGCATTGATGCACTACGAAGACTTAGTCCATTTTTATGAGCATGGTGAGCTATCTGACTTGCTTTCTCATAACCAATCTTTGGCGCTAATGCTGTGACTAGCATTAATGATTGATTTAAATCCTTCTCGATTTTGTTTTGGTTTGGTTTCATGCCTTCTACCATCGCTACTCTAGAGTTGCGGCATGCGTCATGAAGTAGATCTAGGCTGTGTAAAAGGTTGAATCCGATCAGAGGTTTGTAGGCGTTCATTTGTAGATGTCCACCACTACCAGCCATGGCTACTGCCGCATCAAGCCCCATTATTTGGGTACAAATCATTGCCATCGACTCACATTGAGTAGGGTTTACTTTCCCTGGCATAATTGAGCTTCCTGGCTCGTTGTCCGGTAGTTCTAGTTCAGCAAACCCAGTTCGGGGCCCACAGGAAAGAAGCCTCAGGTCGTTGTAGATTTTAAGTAGTGCGACTGCCAATAGGCGAGCTTGGGACATCGTATTAACTAATCCATCATGGCTTGCCATTACGGCAAATTTATTTTGGGCAACGGTAAAAGGAAGCTTTGTAAGACGCGCTAGTTCAAGTGTTGCTTTCTTGTCAAACTGTGATGGAGCGTTTATTCCTGTGCCTACAGCGGTTCCTCCTATTGGGAGAGGGTAAAGCTCTTTTAGAGAGTCTTTCAGCCGGTTGTAAGCGACTATTAATTGGGTTTCCCACGCTGATACCTCTTGGCCGAGTGTAATCGGCACTGCATCTTGCAAATGTGTTCTACCTGTTTTGACAATATTCTTCCAATCGCGACTTTTTTGAGCAAAGGTGTTGATGAGTAATTTCAGTTCAGGCAAAAGTTTTTTTGTAATTGCTTCTGTTGCTGCAATATGAATTGCTGAAGGGAAGGTGTCATTTGTTGACTGGGATAGATTTACGTGATCATTCGGGTGAATTGGTTTATAGCTGCCTACAACTTCTCCCTTAAAAACAGATGCCAGATTGCTTATTACTTCGTTGACATTCATGTTTGTATGAGTTCCACTTCCTGTTTGCCAAACTGTTAACGGGAACTGGTTGTCGTGAATGCCAGCAATGATCTCTTTTGTCGCTTTGATGATTAGATCTTGTTTTAGAGTATCTAGTACCCCTAAGTCATGGTTCGCAATAGCTGAAGCTTGTTTGATTTTTGCTAATGAATAAACTATTGCTATTGGTACAAGATCACCTTGTACGGCGAAATTCTTTAGGGAGCGCTGAGTTTGGGCGCCCCAAAGAACATCTTTTGGGACTTCTACTGCTCCCAAACTGTCTTTCTCGATGCGAATTAGTTCAGCCATTATATTTTGAAGGGTGGAGGTTTAGATTGATCTTGACTCTTAGTAGGTTCTTAGATGTGAGCCTAAAATGATGGACTTATTATTGAGCATAGATATTTAGCAAGTCTATTTTTTGTTATTATGCAATAATTAAATCGGATTAGATATGAGATCATGTGATGTCAAGCTCTAGTCGGTCCCAAATTGCATGTAAGTTTGCTTGATGTAAGTCAGTGCTAAAGCAATCAGCAAGTTTGGCATTGCCAAGCCGTTTTACTACAGTTGGATCGTTTTCAAGATTCTTCCTAAAGTTTCCTCCCTCCTGATTCCAAGCTGAATGCGCATGAAGTTGAACAACCTTATAAGCTTCTTCTCGGCTCATGCCAGTTTCAACTAGAGCTAAAAGGACTCTTTGGCTGAAAACAACACCTCCATATATGTTCATATTTTGAATCATATTTTTCGGGTAGATGCCTAGTCCTTCAATGACCTGAGTCATTTCTCTGAGCATGAAGTGGAGTGTGATTGAGCAATCAGGCAGCATCATCCTTTCTGCAGAGCTATGACTTATATCTCTTTCATGCCATAGAACCACATTCTCTAATGCTGCTACTACATAGCTACGTAATACTCGAGAAAGACCACTAATCCGTTCACTGCGAATTGGATTGCGTTTATGAGGCATGGCAGAGCTGCCTTTTTGGCCTTTTGCAAAGCTCTCCTCTACTTCAAGAACATCCGTACGCTGTAAGTTGCGAATCTCTGTTGCGAAACGATCTAGGCAAGCGCCTACAAGTGCAATTGTCTGTATGTAGTCTGCATGTCGGTCTCTGGAAATAACTTGAGTACTTGCTGTGTCTGGCTGTAAACCAAGCTTTTCACAAGTAAGTTTCTCCACTCTTGGATCAGTATTCGCATAAGTTCCCATAGCCCCACTTATTTGTCCTACTGAAATATCTTTATCTAATCTTTCTAGGCGTTTTGAATTGCGTATTGTTTCGGCTAACCAGCCTGCCAATTTGAATCCAAAGGTAATTGGTTCGCCGTGAATTGCATGAGACCTGCCAATCATCACAGTGCCTTTGTGCTTTTTGGCTAATTGATGAATAGCACCTTGAAGTTGTTCGATTTCCTTGAGAAGAAGCTTTATGGAGGAATGCATTTGGAGAGCGAGACCAGTATCCAATACGTCACTACTGGTCATACCCACATGGATATATCGCCCTGCATCTCCAACATGCTCATTCACATTTGTGAGAAAGGCAATCACGTCATGACGAACTTCTTCCTCTATTTCGAGAATTCTTTTGGGGTCGAAGTTGGCTTTTTCTCGAATTTGGGTGATTGCACCTTCGGGGATTGTCCCTAAGTCAAAGTTGGCTTCGCAGGCTGCCAACTCAACATCTAGCCAGCTTTGATATTTGGCTCGTTCAGTCCAAATTTGCCCCATTTCGGGCAGGGTATAGCGTTCTATCAATGGTCTTTGGATTTAGAAGTTTTTGAACAGAGACCTTTGTTCAGGCTGACTTTAGCCGGCAATGCTCTACTTCCCAATGGACGTAGCCCCCCCATGATTGTTGTCGTACCCAACAACGGCCTCCCTTGCATTGAATCACTTGAAATGGAGGGAGATCATTAGGCTGGTTTTCAATGGTCACAAATCTGCCTGGTGGTAGTAACTCCAGAACATTGCCTGATTCATGACTTGGCAGAAGCCGAAGGCCTTCTTCTTGAAGCTCTTTGCGTTGGTTTTCTGAATCTGATGATTTTGATGGAGACACGTCCTTTCGGGCGAGTTGGAAGGATCCTCTCGGGGTTTTTGCTGTTTAGCCTGACTTCGAAGGTATTTGTTCCGTTTTCAACCCCACTTATATGACGAAATGTCAGCAAAGTGCCGTTTAGATCTTTATTTGGTCAGTCTTGGCCTCGCCTCATCAAGGCATCAGGCTCAGCAGTTAATTCGTGCTGGAAAAGTTCGGGATAACTTTGGAAAGCTTTTAGATAAGCCAGGTCAGCTCATTCCGTCAGGCGAGGATCTGGTGGTAAAGGCTTCCCCACGCTTTGTATCGCGTGGAGGAGAAAAACTTCTAGGTGCACTTAATGCTTTCCCTATAAAAATTCAAGGAAGAATTTGCCTCGATGCAGGTATTTCCACTGGGGGATTTACTGATTGCTTATTGCAGCATGGTGCCGCTCGTGTGTATGGGGTCGATGTTGGTTATGGGCAGGTTGCCTGGACTTTGAGAAATGATTCGCGTGTGGTTCTAAAGGAAAGGACAAATTTGCGGAAGTTAATGCCTGAGCAAATTTATGGGGTTGATCACCCATGGCCAAATTTCGCTGTAGCAGATTTGTCATTCATTTCACTTCGATTGGTTCTGCCTTCAATTAAGGGTTTAATAGTTGCCGAGTCTTCTGAGTGCATTCTTTTGGTAAAACCCCAATTTGAGGTTGGTCGTGAGAAAGTTGGCAAAGGAGGAGTAGTTAGAGATCCTGCTGATCACCTTGGGGCTTTGCAATCTGTGATTTCAGCAGTCGAGGCTAATGGGTGGGTCCCTCGAGGAGTTATAAGATCTCCTCTTAAAGGACCTGCTGGTAATCAGGAATATCTTTTATGGACAAGTACTGCAGGAGAGCCATTAAACATGTCTCAGTTGGAGGATTTAGTTGAAGGATCTTTGACTTGAAGAACTCTCAAAGTGCAGAGCTGTCCTTATCCCCTGTGCGAATCCTTACTACTGATTCGACTGGGCCAACAAAGATTTTCCCATCGCCAATTTCACCAGTTTTAGCGGCTTCACCAATTGCTTGAAGCACATTTCCCACCTGTTCATCATCAACTACAACCTCTATCTTCAGCTTTTGAAGAAATTCAACAGTAAATTCCGACCCCCTGTAACGCTCCACCTGACCTTTCTGCCGACCGAACCCCCTGACTTCGCTGACTGTCATGCCTACTATTCCAGCATTGACCAATGCGAGCTTCACATCTTCTAGTTTGAAGGGACGGATAATTGCTTCGACTTTTTTCATGGTTAGTTTTTCCCTAGGGTTTAATTAATTTATAAGCAACTTTGTCAGAATTTTCTTTGAACCGTTGCAGCTGAAAGGTGATTTAAAGATAGACCTGCATCTTTGGCATCTTTAGATAGTGATGAGACATCCTCCTCTGGAAGAACTACTTGACTAGCAGCTAAAGCTTCCCAGTGTTCGTCTTCGAAATGTGTTTGCAGCCAAAGCATTCCATGAATGCTGATTGGACGGACTTGTATCCCTGACTCGGTCCCAATTAGCCACATATCCATAAAAAAGTCCGCCAAGTGACCCTATTAAGGGGTCTAAGGCGAACCTTCGTTGTTGCTGTTGTTACCGATTTGGCTGTTTATGTTTTATGAGTCAACACTTTGGCGGTGTTGATAAACCTTGCCTCTATAGCGAAGTTTTACTTGTGTATCGGCAGGAAGCACTTCGTGCTTAAGGGACGCTTGATAGCGCTTGCCTCTATATACGTGTTCAACAAGCGCGGTACTGGCTTGTTCGTGTTCAGTGCTCTTGTATTGAACACCTCTGTAGACCCGTTGCTCGGTAAGCATTGCCATTGACCTCGAAGGGATTGATTGGAAAATTCCTTACTAAAAGGAACTACCGCTTCTAGGGAAGGAGCGTTGCTTCGCCTTGCGGGGGGCTACTTCCTGCTTTATGGCCAAGGATTATCGCTTGACCTAGCTCAACGTTTTGTCCTTCCATATAGTTCTATACGATTTAGGCTGTTCATGGTGAACACTTTTGCGCTTTTCTTCTAAAGACTTTATAAAGATATTTTTGTTCGGGATGTTTTTGTCGAATTTGCTTGGTCTGGCCTTGATAAGCCATTGAGTGATTTGAGAGACTTTGATTCTTGGCTTTGTTTTCGTGACCACTCATTCGATGAATACCAAGCAACCTCTCTATGGAGAAAGGGCCATTTCAGAGGCTGAGTTGATTTGTTTTGAGAATCCAAACTTAGTAAGACCTTATGAAATTTCTATTGAGTTGCCTGAATTCACCTGTAAATGTCCGTTTTCTGGTTATCCAGATTTCGCGGTCTTGAGGCTAATTTATGAACCAGGATTAAAAATTTTGGAGTTGAAATCTATCAAATTTTACATAAATAGCTATCGTGAAAAGAAGATATCTCATGAGGAAGTTGCTAATAGAATACTGGATGATTTAGTTGAGGCATGTGAGCCTAATTGGATGAAATTAGAAGTTGATTTTAATCCAAGAGGGAATGTCCATACTGTTATAAGAGTTAGTCATGGTAAATGAAATAGTTAGTTTCCATTGATTGTTGAAAGTAAGATTGGCAGTTCTTCGGCTAGCCCACTTAGGTTCCTATTGCATAGTCCTCCCACATGTAAGGAGGAATTCTCTTGATCGCAGATTGCCCAAAGTTGTCTTGTGGCAACCATGCTTAGAGCACCACCAGTAAGTGTGATGGCAAATGCTAAATAAACAATTGGTACGCCAGGATCTCTCTTTAGAAGTAGACCACTAGCCGGTAAGATTTGAATCACTTTTAATGGTATTCCATTGATTTCAGCGGGTTCGCCTCCAGGGCGAAGGTTGGCTAGAAGTTCACCTTTCGGATTGAAAACTTGTATAGGGCCTGCTTCATTTGTCAGGCTGATAACAACAGGCTCGCTTCCATCAGTACGGGTTGGCAGTACGAGCCCCCAAACGTTTTCGCCAAGCTCAGGCAGTTTGTTTAGTGGAAGTTGAAGTTTTGGGCTGCGACCTATTTGTAAGGTAATTGCGGCTAAAGACCAGTCGGCTTGATAAACGGTAATTCCTTTGAACCTTAAAGGATGATTTACGCTTACTTCTTTGATACTTTTCTTGGCTTTAGTAGTTTCCAAAAGTTCTATCTTCGACCTGAATTGTTCAGGCCTACCTTTTGGGTCCCTTTCAATATTGAAGTCAGTAAGGCTGAGGGTAAGTTGACTGACTCCTTCCTTGTTCATTAGTTCTAATGAGCGACCAGGAGCAAGAAATCTTTCGACTCGTTGTCCTCCAAAAGCACCCCAAACAGCTCCTATCATTAAAAGTACTAGGCCAATATGAACTAATGGGGGGCCTATGCGGCCAATCACGCCTTTTCTGGCAGCAAGCCTCCCTTCGTGATTTTGGACATCCCAACCGCTTTCCTTTAAAAGCTTGGTTAGTTTCTTTAAGAGAACTTGGTTTTGTGTGGTTGGAAGAGTTTCTGCAATTGCTAGTTTGCTGATTTGTCGAGGCTCTTTGTAATCAATCCAACGAAGTGCAGCTTGTAAGGTTGGCCATTGACGTCTCCAACTACAAATCATTAATGCAATTCCAAGCCAGGCTAACAGTGCTAAAAACCAATTACTTGTATAAACATGATCCAGTTCGAGACGAAGGATCATTTGACCATCAAAAATGCCTAGCCAGGGATTTTCTTGATAGATATCTATGTAATTAGCGCTTGGCTCGCCTTGAGGTATTGCTGTTCCTAGGGCACTAGATAGAGCAATTACTAATAGGAGAGCAATGGCTACTCTCAAGTCTGAAATCCATGAGAGCAAGCGTTTAAAAAATGCCATGCTTCAAATCCACCGAGAAAGCAGGCTTAATAACCCTATTGATAAAAATAATGCGCCACTTATTGGTGGTATCCAACTTCCTATAGGTTTTAAAGCTAGAAGACCTGGCAACACGGCGGCTGCAGTTCCTGCTAATAGCAAAGGAATTACTTGCCCGATACCAAAACAAGCAAGCATTATCATTCCAAGAATTGGGTTTTCACTTTGGCTAATCCATCCGAGTAGCACCGCTAATACTGGGGTCGTACATGGGGAGGATGCGAGCCCGAAGGTGAGTCCTGCCGCGACAGGTGCTATGGCTGGAGGGATTCTCTTTAAGACTGACGAGGAGGGATCAGGTCCTATAGGTAATGGAATCTTTATTAGCCCAAGAAGATTTAGTCCCATTACTACTGCTAAAACAGCAACTAAATTTGGGAAATAAGAAGGTAATTGCCCATACAGCCTTCCTATGAAACCGCTGAGACTTCCTAGTATTACTAAAGCACCAACTATTCCGCTGCAGAAGGCGAGGCTCCGTTGGAATGCATTTTGTTGATTCTCAAACCCAGCCAAATAAGCGACTGTGATTGGTAAAAGAGATAAAGAACAAGGCCCCAAACTTGTTAACAGACCTCCCAAAAAAACAATTAGGAGGGTTAATGGACCTGGATTGCTAAGGCCATCTGTTAATAGTTGCTCGCTTATGCGAGCTAGATCAGATATTGCGAGTTCCAATGAGGGAATGGTTAAGATTTACTAGCACTTGGCCAACATACAGGTCTTTAAACAATTTAGGCGCGAGTTCGTTTGATTGGTCTGTTACCTAATAGTCCAGTGGACTCTAATGAACACCGAACTAGTAGGCCAGCAATTAGAAGGCTTGAAATAAGTGAGTTGCCACCATAACTTACAATTGGCAAAGGCAATCCTGTTGTAGGCATTGCTCCAGATGCTACAGCTATGTGCATTATTGCTTGCCCTACTAGCATAGTGCTACAACCTATTGCTACTAGTTTTGACTGGTTGTTCCTGCACCGAAAGGCAATTCGAATACCAAGGAATGCTATCAAAAAAAGAAATATTAAAAGCATTAATGAACCTACAAAACCAAACTCTTCGGCGAACACTGCGTAAATAAAATCAGTACTTTGAATTGGAAGATATTGCAACTTTTGGGTAGACAGGCCGTATCCTTGACCAAGCCATCCTCCTGACCCAATTGCTAGAAGACTTTGGATAAGTTGATAACCATTCCCTTGCGCATCTTTCCAGGGATCAAGAAAAGAGATGACACGTAACTTTTGATACTCATTGCTAAGTATGCTCCAGGTTCCAATGAATCCACCCCCTAGAACTGTTCCAATTAGTGGCATTAATCGCACCCCTGCAGCCAGGCCGATCAGCCAAATCAAGATTCCAGTTAAAGCTGCAGTACTTAGGTTGGGTTGCTTAAGTATTAAGAGTAATAGGCATACAAAAGTGCCCAGCCAAAAAAACTTTTGATCAGCACCAATTCTCTTCCAGTGTGCAAAAAGGTTTGCTGCTTGCAAGATAACGAATGGTTTGACTAGCTCTGATGGTTGAATTTGCAAAGGACCTACGATTAACCATCTACTAGCACCATTAACAGTGGTCCCTGCGATTAGTGTGAATGCAACCAGTAAGCAACCCAAGATGAGTCCAGGACCCGCAAGTTTTAGCCAACGCCGGATACTTGTCGAGATCGCAAACAAAAGTAAGCTCCAGCTAGCGGTCATCCATATCAATTGCCTTTTGATGTAGTAAGCCCCATCTCCCATTTCTCTTGTTGCAACCCACCAACTTGCAGAGCCGAGGATAAAGAGTCCTGCGATGCTCCAAAACCCGATGAGGCTAATTAGCAAACGTCCTTCAGCTGGCCAGATTGGCCATGGGAGAGGTAAGAATTTTTGCCAAGAAAACGCGGTGGAGTTTTGGCCAGAAGTATTGAAGTGACCGTCTCTTTGATCATTTAGTGCGTTCACTCGCCTAACTTTTGAGGAACTGCTCAAGATGGTCAAGGCTAATGAAGTTAGTCTATTGAGACGTCTCTTGAGTGATTTGCCAAGCCTTTAATAAGAACAGAAAAAGGTTTTGCAATGCTTTTTGGCTTGTTGTAAGTCACACTTCATATGATTTATCTGCCAATTTGCCATTGCCTTATTATTGATTTATAGGGATTTAGTGAGATATAGTTAACTATACATCTCGCTAAATCCCTATAATATAAGTTGGTTTTTATTTGCCTTTAGGGGGGTATATTTAGCTGGCCTATGTTATTTGCTTGGCTCAGGTTATATGACTATTCCTTCTTTTGATTTAAGTAAAAAAATAGATAGTATGGTTAGTGCTTTCTATGATGAATTCCCTTATCCTCCAGATGGTTTAGTTGATGGCCCTCCCCCAGGTTTCAACTGGAGATGGTCGTTCGAAGATGTTTACTCAAGTTGTACAGGGTTAAGCCCTGCCAATGTTGGGGCCTTAAAGCCTTTGCGAATACTTGATGCAGGCTGTGGCAGTGGCGTTAGTACAGACTATTTGGCTCACCAAAATCCCGGCTCAGAAATTTTGGCAATTGATATATCTCCTGGGACCCTTGACGTGGCTAGGAAGCGATTGAAGCGATCTGGTGGCGATGCAAAGGCGAGGGTAAGAATCAAAAATTGCAGTCTTCTTAAAGTTGAACATGAAGAGTCGTTTGATTACATTAATTCTGTTGGTGTATTGCACCATTTGCCGGACCCAAAAGAAGGCCTTAAGGCATTGGCTAAACTGCTTAAGCCGGGAGGAATTATTCATTTGTTCCTTTATGCTTCACACGGTCGTAAAGAAATCCAATCTATACAGCGGGCCCTTAGCCTTTTGGGGGCTGATCATGGTGGAGAAGGCGTAAGGCTTGGGAGAGAGCTTTTTGCTACCTTGCCGGTTAACAATCTTCTTCGCCGCAGTCATGAGCAAAGATGGCAAGACTTAGAATTGGTTGATGCAAATTTTGCAGATATGTACCTACACCCAATGGAGAAAAGCTTTGTTCTGTCTGAATTGTTTCAGCTAGTTGATTTTGCTAACCTAAAATTTTTAGGTTTCTCGGATCCTGCTACATGGGATATTTCAAGATTATTAAATGGAAATCTTCTTGAAAGAGCCAGGTCTCTTACAAGAATTAGTCAATGGCAACTTATTGAATATTTGGATCCTGAAATTAATCATTTTGAATTCTTCTTATCGAAAGGGCCTTTGCCCCAAAAAAATTGGAATGATGATTCGTCTATTTTATCTTCATATGGAAAACTTAGTAAGTGTATTTGGGGTTGGCCGAATAAGAACTTGCTCGATTGCAATTTGAATCGGCTGGTTCTTACTGATGATGAGTTTGAGCTTCTAAAGGCTATTGAGATTCTTTCTTCCAGCGTCCCACTAGGGGCATTGCCTTTGGGTTGGAAATCCTCTCGGATTGCTTGCACTGCAAGGACTCTGCAGGAAAAGCAAGTCTTATTGATCTCACTACTGCCAAATCCACCCACGTGATAGATTCCGCGGGCCTTTATTAACAGAGCATAGGCGCCCTTGCTGGTATCCCAGCTTCTACAGAATGGAACAAAGCCTCCTAAGGGGGGTGATGTTGCACTGCAAAAATCTGAGGATCTCATCAATGGCGTCGAGACCACTCTGAATACAGACGCATCCAATAAGGGCTTAACAGCTTCATTGGATGAATATGGGCAGCTTCAGCTCCGCTTCATCTTGGCGACATTAGTGATCACATCTTTTGCGGTTGCTATTACAGCCTTTGTCTTTGATCTCAGAACTGCTGGCAGTTTGTTAGTGGGTTCATTGTTTGGAGTCCTTTATCTACGGCTTTTAGCTCGGAGTATTGGGAGACTTGCAAGGAGTTCGGAGAAGGTGGGGAAGGTGCAGCTGTTGGTTCCTGTTTTACTCGTCATAGCGGCCTCTAGGCTGCCTGAACTAGAGCTTCTACCGGCTTTATTGGGCTTTTTGCTTTATAAGCCGGCGATGATTCTTCAAGTTCTACGTGAGAACTGATCAATAGCCACACCTAAGGCAATGAAGTGTCGGATTTCCGACCTCACTATCCATCCCTCTTAACTAGCCACACCGCAAAACAAGCTTTGATGGGTTCCATTTCTTTTTTACTTCCATTTGCCGAATTAGAGGTTGGTAAACACCTTTATTGGGAGATCGGGAGCCTCAGGCTCCATGGACAGGTCTTTTTGACCTCATGGATTGTGATTGGAGCTCTTTTGGCTCTTGTGGTTGTAGGCACAAGAAAGATGGAGAGAGACCCTCAAGGTGTTCAGAACCTTCTTGAGTTCCTGTGGGATTACATACGTGATTTGGCTAGGACTCAAATAGGCGAAAAGGTCTACAGGGATTGGATGCCTTTCATCGGCACATTATTTTTGTTCATTTTTGTAAGTAATTGGGGAGGTGCTTTGGTCCCTTGGAGGTTGATTCATCTTCCAAGTGGCGAGCTAGGAGCTCCAACAGCTGATATCAACACGACTGTTGCATTAGCCCTGTTGGTTTCTCTCTCTTATTTCTATGCGGGTTTGAGCAATAAGGGTTTGCGGTACTTCGAGTATTACGTTCACCCAACTCCGATCATGCTCCCTTTCAAGATTGTTGAGGACTTTACTAAGCCACTATCACTCTCTTTTCGTCTTTTTGGAAACATCCTTGCTGACGAATTAGTAGTTGCTGTGTTGGTTTTTCTTGTGCCTCTGGTATTGCCTGTACCAGTCATGTTTCTTGGCTTGTTTACTAGTGCAATTCAAGCTTTGATTTTCGCCACTCTTGCCGCTTATTACATCGGTGAGGCTGTCGAGGAACATCACTGATTAGTTCCGATTAAGACAGTACCAACCCACGGTCTGTCAAACTCCTTGCGCGAGGTCCGTTCTTCACGGGCCCATCTCTTAAATACAGAGGTGTCCTACTCGCAGGTATAAACTCCCGGTCCCTATACGCGCTTTTAAAGCGCTCCACACTTTTAGTTCAACCATGGATTCCATTACCACCGCCGCCTCAGTTGTCGCAGCCGGTCTGGCTGTAGGCCTAGGTGCCATTGGCCCAGGCATAGGTCAGGGCAGCGCAGCCCAAGGTGCAGTAGAAGGCATTGCTCGCCAGCCTGAAGCTGAAGGAAAGATCCGCGGCACTTTGCTGCTTTCCTTCGCATTCATGGAATCACTCACCATTTATGGCCTTGTGGTTGCATTGGTACTGCTCTTTGCTAATCCCTTTGCAGGTTGAGATACCTAATCAGGCTTTGGAGTTTTTTCTGGTAAATGTTTTTACTAGAGCTAACTCCAAACCTGATGAGTATTCATCCTCCTCAAGGGGCCTAGGCCGCTTTAAGGCTTGTTTTCACCAATAAAACCCTCGCAAATGCCCAACTTATTTTTGTTCGGTGCCACTGAGGGAGGTCTTTTCGACTTCGATGCAACCCTGCCTCTTATGGCAGTCCAGGTTGTTCTCCTCACATTCATACTTAACGCTCTCTTCTTCAAGCCCGTTGGCAGGGTCGTGGAGGAAAGGGAGGGTTATGTCACGACCAGTCGAGCTGAGGCAAAGCAAAAGCTTGCTCAAGTTGAACGACTCGAGGCTGAACTCAAAGATCAACTAAAGCAAGCCAGACAGGCTGCGCAAAAGCTGATTGGTGATGCCGAGAAGGATTCCGACAAGCTTTATAGGGAGGCATTGGCTTTGGCTACTGCAGAAGCTAATGCTTCTAGAGAAAAGGCCCGCCGTGAAATTGATTCTCAAAGAGAATCTGCTCTAAATCAGTTGAAAGCTGATGCAGATCAGCTAGGGAAGCTGATTGTTGATCGTCTATTGGCAGCCAAATGACTTTCTATTCTTTTTTTGCTGCAGAAGGATTTGGACTGAATCTCAACCTTTTTGAGACCAACATCCTCAATTTGGCAGTTGTAATTTTTGGCCTATACAAGTTCCTTCCTAATTTCTTAGGAGGAATGTTGGAAAGACGCAGGAAGGCTATTTTGGTAGACCTTGAAGATGCAGAAGAGCGCCTTGCTACAGCAACAACATCTCTAGCGAAAGCTCAAAAGGATCTTGCCGCCGCTGAAGATAAGGCAATGCAGATAAGGAAGGATTGCAAAGCGCGTGCTGAGGCAATTCGACTTGAGAGTGAAAAACGTACTGTGGAGGAGATGGCTCGTATTAAGCAAGGTGCCGCTTCTGATTTAGATGCAGAGGCAGCACGTGTTAGCGCACAATTAAGGCGAGAAGCAGCGCGTCTTGCTATTGAGAAAGCTTTGGCTACTCTTCCGGGTAAATTAGATAAGAAGACAAAAGATAAATTGGTCAGTCAATCAATTAAGAATATGGGGGCGGTCTGATGCCACTACTTAATACAATTACAACTCCTTATGCTGAAGCCTTCTTGCAGATTGCTTCTAGCAGAGATGAAGTCGATCAAGTTGTTGATCAGGCAAAAGCAATCCTGGATCTTTGGGAAAACTCCCCAGAATTAAGCGAAGCAATGGCTTCCCCTGTATTGGAAGTAGAAGCTAAGAAAGCTGCTATTGAAAAGCTATTTGCTGACCAGGTCACCCCTTCTTTTTTGAATCTTCTTAAGTTACTTGCTGATCGTCAGCGGATTGGTCTTTTAGATTCTGTTTTACAACGTTTGCTCGAGTTGTATCGCCAACAGCGAAACATTGCTCTTGCAACTGTTACTACAGCTTCTGAAATTACTGACGAGCAAAAAACTGAACTGTTAAAGAAAGTCCAGTTGGTTGCAGGTACTGACAAGTTGGAGATCAACTTAAATGTTGACCCTGATTTAATTGGTGGTTTCGTTGTCAGTGTTGGATCAAAAGTTATCGATGCAAGCCTTGCAGGGCAAGTTCGACGACTTGGTCTTGCGCTTGCCAAGGTGAGCTAATCCCTCAAAGACCTAACTGCCTCATCCTCTCTCCTAAACCCTCTCAATTTCCTCGCTAGCTACTCATGGTTTCCATACGCCCCGACGAGATCAGCTCAATTCTCAAGCAGCAGATCGCTGATTATGACAAATCAGTTTCAGTGAGCAATGTTGGTACTGTCCTTCAGGTTGGTGACGGTATTGCACGTATTTATGGCCTTGAAAAGGCCATGGCAGGTGAACTGGTTGAGTTTGAGGACGGTACAGAGGGTATTGCTTTAAATCTGGAGGATGACAACGTAGGCGCGGTGTTAATGGGAGAAGGCCTTGGCATACAAGAGGGAAGCACAGTTAAGGCAACTGGCAAAATCGCCTCAGTCCCAGTTGGTGATGCAACTTTAGGGAGGGTAGTTAATCCTTTAGGGCAACCTGTAGATGGGAATGGAGATATTCCATCAACTGAGACAAGGCTTATTGAGTCAGTCGCTCCTGGAATCATTAAAAGAAAGTCGGTTCATGAGCCTATGCAAACCGGCATTACTTCTATTGATGCAATGATCCCTATTGGCAGGGGACAGCGTGAGTTAATTATTGGCGATCGCCAAACAGGTAAAACTGCAATTGCTCTTGACACAATTATCAACCAAAAAGGTCAGGATGTTGTTTGTGTTTATGTTGCTGTTGGGCAGAAGTCTGCTTCAGTAGCAAATGTTGTAGAAGTTTTAAGAGAGAAAGGAGCGCTTGATTACACAGTTGTTGTTAATGCAAGTGCCTCTGACCCTGCAGCCCTTCAATATTTGGCACCTTATACAGGAGCAGCCATTGCTGAGTACTTTATGTATAAGGGAAAAGCAACATTAGTTATTTATGATGATTTAACTAAACAAGCTCAGGCTTATAGACAGATGTCTCTTTTGCTTCGCCGTCCCCCGGGTCGTGAGGCATATCCAGGTGATGTTTTCTATTTGCATAGTCGTTTATTAGAAAGAGCGGCGAAACTCTCTGATGCAATGGGCAAGGGCTCTATGACTGCATTGCCTATAATCGAAACTCAGGCTGGAGACGTTTCAGCATATATTCCTACTAATGTAATTTCGATTACTGATGGTCAAATTTTCCTTAGCTCGGACCTTTTTAACTCTGGCTTAAGACCTGCTATTAACGTTGGTATTTCTGTTAGTCGAGTTGGCGGTGCAGCTCAAACTAAAGCCATTAAGAAGATCGCTGGCACTCTGAAGCTTGAACTAGCCCAATTTGACGAATTGGCGGCATTCTCTCAGTTTGCATCTGATCTTGACGAGGCAACTCAAAAACAACTTGGTCGAGGGAAGAGACTGAGAGAATTGCTTAAACAGCCACAATTTGACCCTTTGAATTTGGCTGAGCAGGTTGCGATTGTGTATGCAGGAGTGAAGGGCCTTATTGACGAAGTTCCAGAGGAAAAAGTTACTCAGTTTGCAAGAGAACTTAGAGATTATTTGAAAACAAATAGTTCAGACTTCATCTCAAAGATTCTCAGTGAGAAGGCCCTAAGTGAGGAATCAGAATCCACACTTAAGGCGGCAATTGAAGAGGTGAAATCATCAATGTTGGCTACGGCTTGATCCTGAACTATTAATCCAGGAGAAAATTACTAATGGCAAACCTTAAAGACATCCGTGACAGAATTGTTTCTGTTAAAAACACTAGGAAGATTACTGAGGCAATGCGCCTAGTTGCAGCTGCAAAGGTTCGACGGGCTCAGGAACAAGTCTTGAGAAGCCGGCCTTTTGCAGATCGCCTAGCGCGCGTTTTGGAGAATATCCAGTCACGTATGCAGTTTGATATTGCGGATGCACCGTTATTGAAAACTCGTGATTTAAATAGCATCACTTTGCTTGCTGTTACTGGAGATAGAGGCTTATGTGGTGGCTATAACTCAAACATTATTAAACGTACTGAACAACGTTATGCTGAATTGAAAGGTCAAGGTTATAAACCTGACCTTGTTTTAATAGGCCGTAAGGCTATAACTTATTTCCAAAATCGTGCCAGCCAATATTCGATACGAGCAACTTTTACAGATCTAGAGCAAGTGCCCACCTCGCAAGATGCTGAATCAATAACCAACGAAGTTCTTGCAGAGTTTCTTTCGCAGAGCACAGACCGTATTGAAGTTATCTATACAAAGTTTATTAATTTGGTGAGTTGTGTGCCTGTTGTTCAGACCTTGTTGCCTCTTGATCCTCAGGGAATAGCAGAGCCAGATGATGAAATTTTTAGGTTAACAACAAAAGATAGTCGACTGACTATTGAGAAAGGAACTGCACCATCAAATGAACAGCCTCCTTTGCCTTCTGACATAGTTTTTGAGCAAAGTCCAGAGCAGTTGCTAAACGCATTGCTTCCTCTTTACTTGCAAAACCAGCTTCTTAGAGCTTTGCAAGAGTCTGCCGCATCAGAGTTGGCTAGCAGGATGACAGCAATGAATAATGCTAGTGATAATGCTAAGGAGTTGGCTAAGACTTTGACCCTTGATTACAACAAAGCTCGCCAAGCTGCTATTACTCAGGAGATTCTTGAGGTTGTTGGTGGTTCTTGCGCATAATCTTAGAAAATATAGATTATTTAATACCAATCTTTCATACTGACTATATTGTTGAGTTGTTTGGAGGAAAAGATTCTCCTTGAGATTGAAGTTCTTTCATTTAAGCTTTCAATGGCCAGAACATATGCCATTGCAGGATCTGCGCATGTATCTTATTGCGGAAATAAACAAATATGGAAAGCCATTGCGTTGGGCAATTACTTCTGTTGAAGGTAGCGCTGAGCCTTTTAGGAACAGGAAGGTCAACATTGAGGCAGTGATAAAAATTTCATATTGATGACTTTTGGTGGCCCTTTTATTCCTCTCCCTCCTGCTGCTACTGACTTAGCAGTTATGCCTACCCTGATGCTTGTGCCGTCAGGTATTGGTTGCTCAATAGGTGGTTTTGCGGGTGATGCAATACCATCAGCTCGATTATTGGCAGCGGCTAGTGGTTGCTTGATCACTCATCCAAATGTATTGAATGGTGCAACTCTCTATTGGAGTGATAGGCGCATGCATTATGTAGAGGGCTATGCCCTTGATCGTTTTGCAGCAGCTGAAATTGCTCTGCGGCCAGTGAGATCTCAAAAGATTGGCCTACTTATTGATGCTGGGATTGAGTCGGAGTTGAGATTGCGTCAATTGCAGGTGGCCGATGGATGTCGCGCGACACTTGGACTAAATGTTGGGCCTGTAGTTATTACTGAGGCTCCTTTGGAAATTCATATTCGAAATGGAAAGAGTGGTGCAAGTTGGGGAGAATTAGGAGCACCTCAATTGCTGCTCAAAGCCGGTAAATTGTTGAAGGATCAGGGCGCAACTGCGATCGCAATTGTCACACGTTTTCCTGATGATCACGAGAGCTTGGACTTGGCTACTTATCGCAATGGCCGAGGCGTTGACCCCTTGGCTGGTGCGGAGGCCGTTATTAGTCACCTTTTAGTTGAGGAACTCTGTATTCCTTGTGCTCATGCTCCTGCACTTGCGACCCTTCCATTAAATAGTGATGTTGCACCTGTTTCTGTAGCTGAGGAATTGGGATATAGCTTCCTAGCTTCTGTATTGGTGGGGTTGAGTAGAGCGCCAAATATTGAGCCTATTTCAGGTGAGACTGAGAAGCTACTTTCCTTGGATAAAGATATCCTTAGGGCAGAGCAGATTGGAGCGGTAGTCGCTCCGGAGTCAGCTCTTGGTGGTTCAGCAGTGCTGTCTTCTCTAGAACGTGGGACCCCCTTGATTACTGTCCAAAACAGTTGTCAATTGACTGTTGATAAGAAGTCCTTAGGGCTTACAGACAAGATTTGTAGGGAAAATCGTTTGGAGGTTTTTTCTGCGAAAAATTATTCGGAAGCCGCTGGACTTGTTTTAGCTTTACGAGAAGGAATTTCTTGTGATGCTTTACAGAGGCCTTTGGACTCATTGGTGGAGCAATAGGGCTTCAAATCAAGTTGTAGTTCTAGCGCAAACATGCCATTGGATGGCGCGGAGGTATGTCTAAAGCCTTAGCTACACCAGGATGACATACTGCTCCATTTACTATATTGAGACCAGAAAGTAATTCAGGCCTTTCAGTGACCGCTTCTTCTAGTCCTCTACCTGCAATTCCAAGGATATAAGGTAGTGTGACACTAACCAATGCTTCAGTAGATGTAAAAGGTACCGCTCCAGGCATGTTGCCAACAGCATAGTGTTGAACATCGTGAATAGTGACTGTGGGATGTGTGTGTGTGGTCTCAACGCTTGTAGCCACACATCCTCCTTGATCAATTGCTACATCAACTATTACTGAGCGAGGCTTCATTTGCGTCACCAACTCTTCATCGACCAGTGTGGGTGCTCTCCCTCCTGGTGTGAGGACTGCCCCAATTAGAAGATCTGCTGTAGGAACTAGCCTTTCAACAAGTCCACGACTACTCACGACGCTAATTAGTCGACCGTTTCGATGAGACTCCAATTTTCTTAGCCTTTCTGGGGAACGATCTAGAAGCATCACTTCTGCATCCATACCGGCTGCAAGTCTTGCTGCATTCCATCCAACTGTTCCAGCTCCTAAAACAATCACACGCGCTGGTCTAACTCCTGTACACCCTCCAATTAGAACCCCACTCCCTCCATGAGGGCGTTCAAGGAGATTTGCACCTACTTGAGCAGCTAGTCGGCCTGCAATTTCACTCATTGGTGCGAGTAGTGGCAGGCTCCCATCTTCCATTTGAACTGTTTCATAACCTACAGCTGTTGTACCTGAGGCAATTAATGCTTCCCCTACGTCTGGGTAGGCAGCTAAATGTAAATAGGTGAAAAGGACCATATCCTTTCGCAAGAAACAAAATTCCTCTGCCTGGGGCTCTTTCACTTTTACTACTAGATGAGCAGCCCAAGCCTCCTCTCGATTGACTATATTTGCCCCGGCTTTTGCATAGGCTTCGTCATTAATGCCTGCACCTTGCCCTGCACCAGATTGAACCCGCACTTCTAAACCTTGAGTTATTAATTCTCTTACTGCATCTGGAGTGAGGGCAACTCTGAGCTCATCGGCTTTGATTTCGGTTGGTACCCCTATGCTCGCCATTGGGGCCGATAGAGCGGAGGACGGCATGGATAATTGTTGTTTATCTAAGACTGGCCAAATCTTGCTGTGATTGCCAGTATTTGTATTGTCATGCAGAGGCTATTGGAATACGCCAGCCGGTCCCAAATGCTTGGAAGCTAACTTTTAGTAAAGGTGGTGATTGTTTTCTTTTGAATTCTCCTTTCTTTAGTAGCTGTTTTATATGATTGATTAAATCAGGGCTATATCCTTTGTTGATAAGGATTTCAGTACTAACACGATCTTCTATAAGAGCTTTTAAAAGAGGATCTAATAAGGAGTATTCAGGAAGAGAATCACAGTCAAGTTGGCCTGGACGCAATTCTGCGCTGGGAGCTTTTGTTCGGATTACTTCTCCAATTAGATCACCTTGCAGAGGAAGACCAAGGTTTTTGCGGCAAGTCATTGAAGCAGAACTATCCAGCCACTCGCATAGAGAAAACACAGTTGTTTTATATACGTCTCCAATAACTGAAAGCCCGCCATTCATATCCCCATAAAGTGTGCAGTAGCCAACTGCTAGCTCAGATTTATTTCCTGTGGAGAGTAGTAGATGACCTCCTTGATTTGCTATGGCCATTAACAAAGTTCCTCTAATACGCGATTGAAGATTTTCTGCAGTTATCCCTTCTGGAAATTTGCCTAGGGTGTCCAGAAGACTCAAATTAAAGCTTTTCATGAGCTCTTCTATGGGGATTGTGTGTGATTTGAGGCCCAGAATCTCTGCCAAATTCAATGCATCATTAATTGAGCCTTTTGAACTCCATGGAGATGGCATTAAAATACCCGTAACTTTGTCAGCACCTAATGCTGCTGTCGCAATTACAGCTACTAGTGCTGAGTCGATACCTCCACTAAGGCCTATCAATGCGGTATTAAAGCAACATTTTCTCGCATAGTCCTTGACTCCTAGGACGAGAGCTTCAAATACTTCTTGAAGAGGGTCTTTTTGGAGTTGTAAGGAGAGAGTATTTGGTTCCTTTGTGTCCCAGATAGCAAGTGACTCTTTATAACTTGGCAGTTTCAAAAGGAGTTTATTGTCTTCATTGACAACAAAACTTGCGCCGTCAAAAATAAGTTCGTCATTTGCTCCAACTTGGTTTAAATAAATGACTGGACACTTGAGTCGCTTCGCCGCTCGATTGGCCAATTTTTGGCGTAAAAAATCCTTCGATTTGCTGAAGGGTGAAGCAGAAAGATTGATTAGCAAATCGATTTTATGTTCAATCAAACTTTCAACGGGGTCAGGTCCTATAACCTTTTGCCCCTGAAGTTGTTCTTCTACCCATATATCTTCGCAGATGGTTATTCCAAGGCGCCATACTCTCTCTGCACTTTTTAGTTGCAGGACTCCTGGTTTTTGAGAAGGACGGAAGTAACGCTTTTCATCAAAAACGTCGTATGAGGGTAGTAGTTGTTTACGACTGACTACTTTCCAACCTTCTTTATTGATCAGGGCGAAGGAATTAAAGAGTCTTGGCAATTGTTGATCAGGCGCTTGCTCCGCAATGCCTACTAATACAGATAGTTTGGGACATTCAATGGCGATTAACTTGGAGAGATCATTTAAAACTTGATCTTGTTTATTAAGTAAAGATGTATTCAATAAAAGGTCTCTGGGTGGATAGCCCCATAGAGACAACTCTGGTGTTAGTAATAGCTCTGCGTCTAAGAGTGTTGCTTCTTTGCACGCAACACTGATTCGCTTCCCATTTCCGGAGATGTCTCCCACAAGAGGGTTTAGTTGTGCCAAAGCGAATTTCATTAGGCCTTTGAGGTAAATCCGTATAAGTGATGTTTGAGAAGTAATCTCAAGACAGATGTTGGAATATGAGTTCTTTCAAGATTTGCTCGTATCGTGGAACTTGATGTGGCGGGAATAACTAACGGAAGTAAATCAATTTTCCCTCCTAGAGCTTCGAGCTCTTGTATTTGTTCTGATTTAAGAGGCCAGCCATCTCTGGGTGCAATGGCTAAACGAGTTTTTTGCATAATGGCCTTAGCGTTTGTCCATTGAGGGATTTGAGAAGCCAGATCGCTCCCTATTACAAAAACCAGCTCTGCTGATGGCCAGAGGCTGGAAGCTTTTTTTAAAGTAGAAATGGTCCATGGACTGCTAATTGCCTGTACTAACTCCAAATTAGGATTGTTGATTGATTTGACTAGCGCATTTAAAAGTGATTGTCTTTTTTCTAGAGAGGTTCCATGTGTTTTCATAGGGTTGTCACTAGCCCAAGTGACAACTTTTGGGAAAATAGTTAATAACCCTTCCAGTAAAAGCTGATGACCAACTGTGGGAGGATCAGCGCTAGTTCCAAATAAGGCTATTATTTGTAGTTTACTTGTCATGGGAGAAGAGTATTTGGTTGGCCTGGCGCGTTGAGAATTGGCTTCGGCCAATTACTTAGCCATTGTCTAACTTGAGGATCACTTTTTGCGAGACGTCTCAGCATGTCGCCAGGTTGAACCTCTCGTTGGTGTTTCCCTCGGAGCAGCTCTTGCGCTGTGAGTCGGCCTGTCATTTTTGTTGTATAAACAGCCAAGGCAGCCTGAGCAAAGGCAACTGGAGCGGCTGAAGCAAGGGTTAAACCGCCAGATATTGGAGCTGAAATGAAAAGTACTTGCCGTATCCCACCTAGTACAAGTTGGATTCCGATTTGTGCTCCTCCTAACAGGAAGTTATGAGTTGAAAGTCTCGCCAGTATCTGCCTCGCTGCCGGGCCACCTATTTGCAAACCGTACAAATTGCATAGTTGAATGACCAAGGCAGTGTCACAGGCCATTCCACCAGCTAGGTCAAGGAGTAGGAGTGGATTAGCAGCAACCCCGGAAGCTTTTACTGCTGCAAAGCGACCAATAATGCTTTGAGCTTCTAATTTGCTTCTTTTTAAGCGATTTTGTTTAAGAGATTGGGAGAAATTATCGGCTTGACGGAGAGTATTTAAAGCAAGTATTAGCTCTCCGTGCTTTGTGAGCAGTTTGACCAGGCTTTTACGCAAGGATTCAATTCTTGGAGCAACTGGATAGCTTCTTGCTTTGCCGTCATTTTGCAGTTTCACCTGTCTTGGAGCAGCAGCCACTACTTGAAGTTGTAGTTCAGAGATTCGTCTTGGGAGGCGTCTGCGAATGCTCTTCGTCAGCTCTTCTTGTTCTGTAGGTGACCATTGATCAGATCGGTTTAAAACTAATAAAATTGGTTTGCCACTTTTAAGGAGCGTATCTAGAGCTTCGAACTCAACTCTATTGAGGTCACTATCTATAACAAATAAGATTAGGTCGATTTGAAGCACTAATTTTGCGGCCAAACGGCATCTGCTTTCGGCTGAGATTTCATCTATTCCAGGTGTATCAACTAGCTGAACATATTGAAGTTTTTTTATAGGTTGATCCCAGTAAGTAGTTTGAATATTTCTTGTACAGCCGTGGCCAACATCAGTGTCGAAACATGTTTTTTCAAGCAGAGCATTCAGTAGGCTTGATTTTCCTACGCCGACTCTTCCAAAGACTCCGATGCGTATGCTTTTATTTGTTAATCGCTTTAGTTGGCGGTCTAAAGAAATCAATTCCCCCGCAAGTTGGATCTTTTCTCTATTACTGATATGCAATTCTCTGCGCCATTTACTTAGCAATAACCGGCAGCGCTCCGGAGTGGTTGGGGTCTCTTTCATTGGGTAGATTTCCGCCACCATCCTGCTAGAACAGCCAAAACTGCTTCTGCACCAATTAACCCTACGAAGCCACCAAATTCATCTACAACTACTCGCATACTACGTCTATTCCCTTGGAAGCCCGTAAGTAAGGTATCTGCTCGAATCATTTCAGGAACAAATTCCACTGGCTCGCTTAGTTCGGCAGGGGTCAAGTGCCCTCGCCCTTGAAGAAGAGCTGTGAGTAATCGCTCTCTACTCGCTATTCCAAGAACATTGTCTACTTCAGCTCCTAATACAACCCACCATTGAGAGTTTTTAGTGAGTAGTTTTTGCCTAAGACTTTCAAGAGTTGCATAACCATTCAAAGTTGGTGCTGCAACTCTAGGTGTCATTAGATCTCTAGCAGTGAGATCATTTAGTTGGAAGACTTTGGTTATCATTGCGGCTTCGTCTGCTTCTATTTGCCCTTGTTGTGAGCCTATTTTTGCCATTTGGCGGATATCTTCTTCATCACTACTGATTTCAGTTTCGGCGGTAATTGTTGGCAGTAACTTTTCCAGTAAGCTGACTAAAGGTCTCATTATTAAACTAAGTAGATCTAAAACTGGCGCACATGTAAGAGATACTTCCAGTGCTTTTCTGCTGCCAAGAGATTTTGGAAGGATTTCACCAAGGAGTATTACTAGCACTGTGAGACCAAATGAAAAGAGCGGTAATGCGGCTCCGCTAATCGCTCTTTGTTTAAAAACCCAGGCGGCATAACCCCCAAGCATCATGCTCCCGAATATGTTGAAGCAGTTATTTGCGACCACTAATACCGAAAGAGTTCTTCCAAGTCTCCGTTGCAGTTTCGCAAGACGCTTTGCATTGGCAACTGGTTTTGTTCTAGCGGCTAATTCATGAATCCTTACAGGATTGACTGTAAGAAGAGCTGCTTCAACCCCAGAACAAAAGGCAGAACCTGCAATTACAGCCACTACAAGAAGTACTAATAGCAGAAGGTCTGAACTCATGCTTGAGATGTTGTTAGAGGGATTTTGGACGGCATGGAAGAATCCATGATTGCTTTATTTGCAAGAAATGAAGTGGCTGCAGCTTAAGTACTACTTAAGTCTATGGATTGTTGAAGGGGGGGGAGAGGTTGTTTCATACAGCCCAACCAATCGAAGAGTTGGTAATCGCTTTGGGTAGTGATTCAGTTTTTCGTTTATACATCTAGTGGTTGAATCAGCCAAGTGCTTTTCCTATTAGCTTCAATAGTCACCCTATTTGCTCATCGAAGGTCTGTTTACCCAGTAAGTTTAAGGCCCACTCCCTTTTGGTTTGGCATGAATTCTGAGTCTTCGCTGTGATTAATTTGATTGACTTTTCAAAAAGGCGCGAAAGATTTCTTGCGAAATTAGAAGGGAAAGCGGCAGTTATTCCAGCTGCATCGATGGTTGTTCACCATGCTGACTGTGAGTATCCATTTAGGCAAAATAGTGATTTTTGGTATTTAACAGGCTTTGATGAGCCTGATGCAGTTGCTCTTTTTTTGCCTCATAGAGACAAAGGAGAGCAGTTTGTACTTTTTGTTCGGCCTAAGGAACCTGAAAATGAAGTTTGGCATGGTTCGCGTTGGGGTACGAATGGCGCCATAGAACATTTTGGGGTTGACATTGCTCATCCATTAAGTGATTTAGAAGACTACTTAGTCGATTACCTTTTAGGGGCTAAAGGGATAGCTTTCAGAGTTGGTAAACATCCCAAGATTGAAACTTTAGTTTTGCGGGCTTGGTGTAAACAACTCGATCATTCCTCTAAAAGTGGTCAAGCGGCATTCGGTTTATTTGCACCCTGTTCAATCCTTCATGAAATGAGGCTTAGAAAGGAGCCTGAGGAGTTGGAGCGCATGAGGGAGGCTGCAAGAATCTCGGCTGAAGCACATGAAATAGCCCGTAGGTTTGTTAGACCAGAAATTAATGAGCGACAAGTTCAGGCAGTTCTGGAGAATTATTTTTTGGAGCAGGGAGCAAGAGGACCTGCTTATGGATCGATTGTTGCTGGCGGTGATAATGCTTGCGTACTCCATTACACAGCAAACAATTGCACACTTAGGTCTGGGGATCTGCTGTTAATTGATGCAGGATGCTCTTTAGTTGATTACTACAACGGTGATATCACCCGTACTTTCCCTGTTAATGGTCGCTTTACTCCTCAGCAGAGGGACCTTTATGAAGTTGTCCTCGCTGCTCAAAGAGCTGCCGTAGAGGATGTTGTTGTTGGTCATGATGCTGAAGGAGTGCACTTAACAGCGCTGCGTATTTTGGTGGAGGGGTTAATAGAACTGGGACTCTTGGTCGGAAGCACTGAATCAGTCATTGCAGAAGGTAGTTATCGTCATCTTTATATGCATCGAACAGGTCATTGGCTGGGATTAGATGTACATGATGTCGGTGCTTACAGGCTGGGTGAATATCCCGTGGAGTTGGAAGAAGGAATGGTCCTTACAGTTGAGCCTGGGATATACGTAAGTGATCGCCTTGCTGTTCCTGAAGGGCAACCTGAAATAAAGGACCATTGGAAGGGTATTGGTATTCGAATTGAAGATGATGTTTTGGTAACAGGAAATGAGCCTGAAGTTTTGTCTGGAGATGCCCTAAAGTCGATTGACGATTTAGAAGCTTAAATAGGTTATTGGCCTATGATTTTTCTTTGATCAGATTATTAGATGAAGGGGAAATGTATAGCATCAGTTGTTTTGCAGAGTATCCTTTCAGCACCTGATTTGATAAGTTTATTTTCATATTCTTTGCGGGTATTTTGGTGTTGGACTCCCTGAAGATGTGGAGGCGCTATAGCTAAACTGATAAATGTTTGCCCCGGCAATTTTTTCCTTGCTTCTTTAATTGTTAGAACATCTGCGACTGTGTCTCCTAGATATCCAATGGGTGGGAAGTTCGCGCCAAGCTGCCCTTTGCCAAGACTGTTGGCTAATTGCAAAAAACCTTGAGGGTTTGGTTTGTCAGGAGCGTCTCCCATCGCAATTAGGGGGGGGTTCTTGAGACCAATCCGGTCCTCAAGAACAAACCTTGCTGATTCGGGTTCGGCCCCACTAACAAACCCCCACGTAATTTGCTTGAGGCTTAAGGCTTCAAAAAAATCTTTTTCAACTAGTAAAGGTTCGTTTCGGATAAATCCTTTCCATTCAGTTCGGTCGGCTGTGAAAGGATCCCCTCCAAAATAAAATCCACTAAAGATCTCAATCAAGTGACTTCGAGAAGGTGGATTTAATGACAAGTTCTGGGCATCTTGGAATCTTTTTATAAGCTCAAGGCTGCAATCCCAATCGTTATTCCAGCTCCCTTCGGCCTTGAGGCTGTCAATCTCCTTGAGGGCCGGCTCCCAGCCGCAGAAATGATTAACGGTTCTTTGAATGGCCAAACGGTAGCTTTTAGAGACGTCTCGAATGACCCCGTCAATGTCGAATAGAAGCAAACCTTTCAAGCTTTAATTAATTGCAAGTTTGTAGGGCTGTTAGGTTAGTTGTTTATTCAAACTCTTAGATCGCTGAAATGACGGTATCCGAAGGCGCTGCCGCTGACCAGGAGGTCGCAGCAAGTACTCCTGTTAATAATTCAGAGGCCGTATCTCAGCCTAAAGATAGTGCTGAGGATGGTTCAGCTGCAAAAGCTGGTCGTCCTGTCATACATGGTGGGACAGCCGCTCTGGCTACCGCGACTATTGATGCTGATGGAGTCCCTTCAGGACATACCCCAAAAGCTGATGAGGGTCGTTTTTTGCTAAAAATTCTTTGGTTGCCTGACAATGTTGCCTTAGCAGTAGACCAAATTGTTGGTGGTGGTCCTAGCCCTTTAACGGCTTACTTCTTTTGGCCTCGAGAAGATGCATGGGAAACTCTAAAAGGAGAGCTAGAGGGTAAAAGCTGGATAACTGATAATGAAAGAGTTGAGGTTTTGAATAAAGCCACTGAAGTGATTAATTATTGGCAAGAGGAGGGCAAAGGGAAAGGGCTTGAAGAGGCAAAGCTTAAATTTCCAGACGTGACTTTCTGCGGGACTGCTTAGATACAGCCGCCACCTAGCTTTCTATATATTGGCGAGCTGTTGAATGTTCTATAACGCATCTTTCTCAAATAAATCTGCCGCTTCGATAGTCGCTTTTACATTAAATAAGTCTTGTGCAATTTCTTTTCTTATAGTGAAATTATTTATTCCTTGATGAGAAAGTCTGGTTATTTCTGACTTGTTTCTAATGCTGGCTACAAGTAGCTGACAATTGCTTTCGGATTCTTTTAAAATTTTTTGCATTGATATGAGTTCTTTTTCGCCGTCTTTTCCATGATCATTAATTCGGCCTAAGTAAGCAGCTATATAGCTTGCTCCTAATGCAGATGCTATTAGTGCTTGCTCTGCTTCAAAGCAGGCAGTTAAGGTCACTGCAATATTTGATGCTATTAATATTTTTGCGGCTTTTGTACCATTTTTTGTTATAGGAATTTTTATAAATACTTTAATTGAGGGGGTAGCAAGTTGAGCCAATGCAAAACCACAGTCGATGATTTTGGTGGCTGTTTCACCCCAGGCTTGAATATGAAGTTCTTTTATCCCAAGTTGTTCTGCTTCTTTTACAAATCTCCGGAAATTAATTATTTCTGATGACTCTTTAGATGCTTTAAGTAGAGAAGGGTTAGTAGTGATTCCTGAAAAAAGTCCTAATGGTAAACATTCAGCCCAGGCTGTTCTGTCAGCACTGTCAAGAAAAAGTTTAAGTCCCATTCAATGCTCCTTTGCATTGGAATTGGACTTAACTTAGAAGAAATCTTATCTATTTAGGGATTTAAGGATTTGCTTGCTTGGACTCGCGCACGAGCACGACTAAGCACTTGTTGAGCCTTTAGCTTTTCAGTGGAAGGTTCTTGGCCTTCAAATTGACTTAAGTTTGTTTTGGCTTTTTCAAGTTCTGCTTCTGCAGAGGATGAGTTAATACTTTCTCCTAACTCTGCTCCATTCACTAGCACAGTTACATCATCAGCTTCGACTTCTGCGAATCCACCCATTAAGGCAATCGAATTCCAGTTGCCGTTTGTTAGAACTCTCATAACGCCTATATCTAGGGCTGTAACCATAGATATATGTCCAGGTAATACTCCAAGTAAACCAGTAGTACTTGGAAGAATTATCTCGTCTGCTGGACCATCGAAAACGCTTTTGTCGGGCGCCAGCACCCTAAGTGTGAGGGACATTAGTTAATAGCGTTGAAGGTGACTGATTGGTTAGGGATTTTGGAAGCCTTGGAGGAATCAAGAGATTTGATTATCCCTTTGCTTCTGCGGAAATTTTTTCTGCTTTCGCCTTGACTTCATCGATGTTGCCAACCAAATAGAAGGCTTGTTCTGGAAGGTGGTCGAGTTCTCCAGAAAGAATCATGTTGAAGCCAGCGATAGTGTCTTCTAACTTCACATATTTACCGGACATACCGGTAAATATTTCAGCTACAAAGAATGGCTGGGATAGGAATTTTTCGATCTTTCTTGCACGGTCAACAGTTCTACGATCTTCTTCAGAGAGTTCATCCAAACCAAGAATTGCAATGATGTCTTGAAGTTCTTTATATCGCTGGAGAGTGGATTGAACGCTTCTAGCAGTTTGATAGTGTTCGTCGCCAACAACTGAAGGTTGCAGCATGGTACTAGTGGAGTCCAACGGGTCAACTGCTGGATAAATGCCTTTGGCTGCTAATGCACGTGCTAAAACCGTTGTTGCATCAAGGTGGGCGAAAGTTGTAGCAGGGGCAGGATCAGTCAGATCGTCTGCGGGGACATATACAGCCTGAATAGATGTAATAGAGCCCTCAAGCGTAGAAGTGATCCTTTCTTGGAGTTCTCCAACGTCCGTACCTAATGTTGGTTGATACCCAACTGCTGAAGGCATTCTGCCTAAAAGTGCCGAAACTTCTGAACCAGCCTGCACAAATCTGAAGATGTTGTCTACAAAAAGAAGTACGTCTTGCTTATTTACATCCCGGAAGTGTTCAGCCATTGTTAAAGCTGAAAGGCCTACCCTCATCCTTGCTCCAGGAGGCTCATTCATCTGGCCGAAGCACAATGCAACTTTTGATTTTGTAAGGTCGTCGGCATTGATAACGCCTGATTCTTTGAATTCTTCGTAGAGGTCGTTCCCTTCACGAGTGCGCTCTCCGACACCGCCGAAAACTGATACACCGCCATGCTCTTTGGCGATGTTATTGATTAACTCCTGAATTAAAACTGTTTTACCAACACCAGCACCACCAAATAGACCAACTTTTCCTCCTTGGCGATATGGAGCAAGCAAGTCAATAACTTTGATCCCAGTTTCGAAAACCTTTGGCTTTGTTTCTAAATCTGTAAGTTTTGGGGCGGGGCGATGTATTGGGGCTGTTGCGGAACTTGTAACAGGACCTTGTTCGTCTACGGGTTCACCTAAGACATTAAAAATTCTGCCAAGTGTTGCTTCACCTACTGGAACCGAGATGGGTGCCCCTGTATCAAGTGCCTCCATCCCCCGGACAAGACCATCAGTGCCACTCATGGCAACAGCACGCACTCTGTGATCTCCTAGGAGCTGTTGTACTTCTGCTGTCAGAGCAACATCTTGCCCTGCAGGATTTTTGCCTTCTATGCGGAGAGCATTAAGTATTTTGGGCAGCTTGCCGGCAGGGAATTCCACATCCAATACCGGACCTATGACCTGGCGAACGACGCCCATGGTGCCGGATGAGGTAGTAGCAGCAGCAGCCATAAGAAAATTTGGTGAATTTAGGGGGCGGGCTATGAACTATTGCCCTTCCTTAGCGGCGCAAGATTACCACTGTGCCCGAACCATAAGCTTGGGTTCGGTCAACCGCACAGTTGAAATGTGGCGGAGCAGTGGTGTCTCCGAATAGGCTCGCACTCGTCGGGGCTGACTGCTAGCTCAGCTCTCGTTGTGGCGTTTTACGCCCTGTTGTTGATCCTCCTGCATTAATCCATGGCAGCTGTTTCTCTCAGCGTCTCCACTGTTAAGCCTCTCGGAGACCGCGTTTTTATTAAAGTCTCCGAATCGGAGGAGAAAACCGCCGGTGGCATTCTTTTGCCAGATACCGCTAAGGAAAAGCCACAGGTCGGAGAGGTCGCCCAGGTTGGTCCTGGTAAGCGCAATGAAGACGGATCTCGTCAGTCACCTGAAGTTGGAGTAGGAGACAAGGTCCTCTACAGCAAGTATGCAGGTACCGACATCAAGCTCGGTAGTGATGAATACGTTCTTTTGTCCGAGAAGGACATCCTTGCAGTTGTTAACTGAAGTTTTTCAGTTAACTCTGCCCTTCAATTGAATTAAAAACCATCCCTTTTCAGGAAAACGCTTCCCATGGCTAAGCGCATTATTTACAACGAGCAAGCCCGTCGAGCACTCGAACGTGGTATTGACATTCTGGCCGAATCAGTGGCCGTGACACTTGGTCCTAAAGGACGAAATGTTGTTTTAGAGAAAAAGTTTGGGGCCCCTCAAATTATCAATGATGGTGTAACCATTGCTAAGGAAATTGAGTTAGAGGATCACATTGAAAATACCGGTGTTGCATTGATCCGGCAGGCAGCTTCCAAAACAAATGATGCGGCTGGAGATGGTACAACTACAGCTACAGTTTTGGCACATGCGATGGTCAAAGCTGGTTTAAGAAATGTAGCTGCCGGAGCTAATGCAATAACCCTTAAAAAGGGAATAGATAAGGCTACTGAATTTTTGGTTCAGCAAATCCAAGATCATTCGAAGCCCATCAGCGATAGCAATGCAATTGCCCAATGCGGAACTATTGCTGCTGGTAATGATGAAGAAGTGGGTCGCATGATTGCCAATGCCATGGACAAGGTTGGAAAGGAAGGGGTGATTTCCCTTGAAGAAGGCAAATCCATGACAACTGAGCTAGAAGTCACTGAGGGCATGCGCTTTGACAAGGGGTATATATCTCCTTACTTCGCTACTGATACCGAGAGAATGGAAGCAGTTCTCGATGAGCCTTACATTCTTTTAACTGATAAAAAAATTGCTTTAGTTCAGGACTTGGTTCCTGTGCTTGAGCAGATTGCTCGTACAGGTAAACCACTTTTGATAATTGCAGAGGATATAGAGAAGGAAGCTTTAGCCACATTGGTAGTGAATCGTCTTAGAGGCGTCTTAAATGTTGCAGCTGTCAAGGCACCAGGTTTTGGCGATAGGCGCAAAGCCATGCTTGAGGACATGGCAGTTCTTACTAATGGTCAGTTGATTACTGAGGATGCTGGCCTGAAGATAGAAAATGCAACCTTGGAAATGCTAGGTACAGCTCGTAGAGTCACTATCAACAAGGACAACAGCACAATCGTCGCAGAAGGTAATGAAGAGGCTGTAAAAGCTAGATGCGAGCAGATTAAGAAGCAGATGGATGAAACTGACTCCACTTATGACAAGGAAAAGCTTCAAGAGCGTCTTGCCAAACTCGCTGGCGGAGTGGCAGTAGTAAAAGTTGGTGCCGCAACTGAAACAGAGATGAAAGATAAAAAACTTCGTCTCGAGGATGCTATTAACGCTACCAAGGCAGCTGTTGAAGAGGGAATAGTCCCTGGAGGAGGTACCACTTTGGCTCATCTTGCACCTGCATTGCAGGACTGGGCTTCAGCCAATCTCGCTGGAGAAGAGCTGATAGGTGCAAATATTGTTGAAGCTGCCCTTACCTCTCCTTTGATGAGGATTGCTGAGAATGCAGGCGCTAATGGTGCTGTAGTTGCTGAAAATGTTAAGAGTAAGCCTATTAGCGATGGTTATAATGCAGCTACAGGTGAATACGTTGACATGCTTGCAGCAGGCATAGTTGACCCTGCGAAAGTTACACGTTCTGGCTTGCAAAATGCTGCTTCTATAGCTGGAATGGTCCTTACGACCGAGTGTATTGTTGCTGATTTGCCAGAAAAGAAAGAAGCAGCACCTGCAGGAGCAGGAGCTGGCATGGGCGGTGATTTCGATTATTAATTGCATTTGGTTAGAACAAAAAAGAAGGGACCGAAAGGTCCCTTCTTTTTTGTTCTAACTTAAGTACTGATCCAGATTATTTTTGATGTATTTTTTTTGCTTATATTCTAATTTTGGATCTATTTAAGCCATCCTGCACTAAGAATAATTGCAAGGCTCAAGAAGATAGTTAGACAAGCCCAAGTCGTTTTACTAAGAGTTGCTTCTGCGCTGCTTGCACTTGTAAACATTGAACTACCACTTGCTGCCAAGCCTCCCATACCATCGCCTTTTGGGCTATGCAAAAGAACTAAAAGTATTAGGAGTAGGCCTGAAGCTACCCAGACCCAGGAAAGAATTGAAATAAGCATTTTTTCAGTCTAGAAAATTTTTTGGGAATCCCTGTTTTGGGAAAGAGAATTCTCTTTTATACGGGTTGAGGCAACCTTGGAGGGATTCTAGGTAATTCGATATTTTCTATTAATGAAGAACCTGTCATTGCCTCTGGTTTTGGGAGCTCTAGAAGCTGCAGAACTGTAGGAGCTATATCGGCTAGTCCTCCACCCTCTCTCAAGCGGATTTGATTCCCATGGCCAATTAGCTTTCTTTTTTCTCCTTCAACAAGAATTACAGGAACAGGATTGGTGGTATGGGCTGTCCAGGGTTGGCCATCAGGACCTTTCATTAGTTCAGCATTGCCATGATCAGCGGTAATGATCAAAGTTCCGCTCATTCGGCCAGTGGCATCTAAGAGGCGCCCTATGCAGTCGTCTACTTTCCTGATGGCCTCCTGTGCAGCTTCCATCACCCCTGTATGACCAACCATGTCAGGATTTGCGTAGTTGATGACAATTAAGGAATAGGAACCGCTTTCAATAGCTTCGATGCAGCCATTCGTAAGTGCATCTGCCGACATGGAAGGGGCTAGGTCATAGGTAGCAACTCTTGGAGATGGAACAAGGTGACGATCTTCCCCTTTTAGGGGCTTTTCTATCCCTCCATTTAAGAAGTAGGTGACATGAGGATATTTCTCTGTTTCAGCTGTGCGGAATTGACGTAGCCCGTGTTCTGAAACAACTTGTCCCAAGAGGTTGTCAAGTGATTCTGGCGGAAAGACAACTGATACAGGAAGTTCTGCTTCGTACTGAGTAAATGTCACAACATTGATATTTGGCTTGTATGGGCGGGCGAACTTATTGAAGTCTTTAATTGTTAGAGCTTGGATTAATTGTCTTGCTCTGTCTGGGCGAAAGTTAAACATTATTAGTCCATCACCTTCTTTGATGTAGCTAGAAGAAAGTCTTGTTGGCTCTAGAAACTCGTCTGTAGTTCCATTCCCATAACTTTTTTGCAAGACCTCAGTTGAGGTGCAATTACTGATAGGTAGATTTGGATTGGTTAATAGATCGAATGATTTAGCCGTTCTCTCCCATCGATTGTCTCGATCCATCGCCCAATATCTGCCTGCAATGCTTGCAAGTTTGCCAATTCCGATTTCTTCTAATTTTTGTTGTATTCCTTTCAGGTAAGTAGTTGCACTTTGAGTAGGGGTGTCTCTCCCATCCGTAATTGCATGGATAGCTATTTTTTTCAGGCCAGCTGATTTTGCCCAATCAAGTAACCCATATAAATGTTCTAGATGGCTATGCACCCCACCATCTGAACAGAGCCCAATTAAATGAAGGGTTTTCTCAGATGCTTTTAAAGATCCTGCAAGGTTTTTTAGGACATTGGTATCCCCAAGTTTGTTTTGATTGACTGCTTCGCTTATTCGGACTAACTCTTGTTGGATTATTCGGCCTGCACCAATTGTTAGATGGCCTACTTCCGAGTTGCCCATTTGGTTGTCTGGTAGGCCAACATCAGCTCCACTGGCTTGGATGAGTGTATGTGGATAGGCATGCCAAAGCGCATCGATGACAGGTGTTTCGGTACTTCGAATCGCATTATTCTCACTTTGCTCACGGTGCCCCCATCCATCAAGTATTGCCAGGACTACAGGAGCGATCTGGCAGGAAGGATTGAAATCTCCGGAAATACTTTTCGGCATTCTTAACCCGATGATTCCTCCTGTGTAGAGGATTCTTGTTTATTAAATTACTGGTTTTAGGAGGTTGGGCTGCAATTGTGCTGAGTTCTGTCAGTTTTTGCCAATCCCTTTAGTTTCAATAAAGGGTGGATCGAAATAAACTTTCCTTTGACAGCACGCGAAATGACTCAACCCAACAATGAATAATGATCAAAGGGTCGAGATACTTTCCGAACAAGAGCTTGGGCTGACAATTACGCGATTGGCTTCTCAAGTTATGGAATCGGTTAAAGATATTGGTGACTTAGTTCTGTTGGGTATACCGACTAGGGGAGTTCATCTTTCGCGTGTCCTCGCCAAGGAACTGGAATCTTTGTCGGGGAAAGCTATTGCTCAGGGAATTCTAGATCCCACTTTTCATCGAGATGATTTGATTCGTGTAGGTACAAGAATGGTTGAGCCGACAGAACTCCCTACCAGTGTTGAAGGGCGTCAGGTCGTCTTGGTAGATGATGTGATTTTTACTGGACGCACTGTGAGAGCTGCACTTGAAGCACTACAAGCTTGGGGAAGGCCTCAAAAAGTTTTGCTTTTAGTCATGGTTGATAGAGGACATCGGGAAGTCCCAATTCAACCAGATTTTTGTGGTAGGCAAGTCCCTACGCGCCGCACTGAAAATATTGAACTGCGCCTAAGTAAAATTGATGATGAAGAAGGGGTTTTTCTTCTTCAAGGATAATTAATCTAACCTACTATTAATTATTTAACTAAACCTAAATGCTGTCTTTTAAGTGCATTGCCAGTTCGCAAGTCTTCGCCGTCAACTTGTAGCATTGATTCAGAGTCGATATTGAATTTTAAACGGATACAATCTTCACCTGGTTGTCCAGGAGGATTTAAGGGTATTGAGGCCGATACCGTCTCCCACTCCTTAGTCGTTAAGGTATTGTTTGTTGATTTTAAAGTCGGCATCCCATCTATATAAATGACCTCGTGGGCTCCTTTCTCTTGAGGTTCTCCGAGCAGAAGTTCGATCTTGGTTTGATTAATACTACTGGCTGAAAGAATCATTTCTAGAGGGTCTGAGGTTGGCCATGGTTGACCAGGTAGAAAAATAGGGTGCCAGATATGTTGATTTGTCCTCTTTTCCCAACACCTTAGAGATACTCCTCTTTTGAGTACATCTCGAATAGTTACCCCAGGAGTAAGTTTTAAGGCCCCTATTGCAACAGCTTCTATTGGTGGAGGGGTAATTAGTTTGGTTGGTTTAACTTGTGTTTTAAGCCAATTTTTTATTAGAGGGATCTGAGTTCCTCCTCCAACTGTCACTATTGCGTGTAAATCTTTGAGGTCACAACCATTAGCTCTGCCACTAGCCAGAGTTTGCTTTAGTAGGCCCTCAAGACATTCCAACAAACCGCGCTCGATAAGAAGTCTTTCGAGCTCATTTCTAGAAAGTCGCAAAGATTTCTTTGATGTATTTGTTGTTTCAGCAGCAACTTCTAAAATTGTTTCTGAATCTTTTAGTGTTTGATCACTTAGGCGGCATTTAAGTGCTTCAGCTGCATTTAGAAGAGATTCAGTAAGAGGCTCTTTGGGAAATAAATAACTAGCTATCCAGTGATCAATATCCCTTCCCCCAAGAGTTAGTCCTGCTTTGCCCAGTACTTTTGCGCATCGAAGAGTCTGCTTGCTGATTCCCTCAAGGTCATGTCCAGCAAATCTAAGTAATTGCGCAACAGGAGCGGCACGACCTTCTCCACCTTCTAAGGCAACCATAGAAAGGTCGATTGTGCTCCCGCCAATATCTAGTACAAGTAGTTTTGAGCCTGGGGGCAGACCTGCCCCCATAGCGGCAGCAGTGGGCTCATCAACTAATGCTATTTCGTCTACTTTTAATGAGCTGCAAACATTAATTAGCCAAGTTCGATAGGCTTGATAACTTTCTACGGGTGCGGTTAGAACTAAACGTTTAATTCTTAACTCTTGGGGAAGTAGTTCCCATATCTTTTTAAGAAGCAATTCCCCTGCTGCGTTAGGAATTAGATCAGATTTATCATTTGCCGAAGAATTTGAATCTGTAGAACCTATAAAGCGTTTGAAATTACTTGAAAGCTTAGTACTACTCTCATTTGATAATCCGTAGTCAATAACCTGTTGCCCAAAAAGCTTTTGAGAAAGCTCTGTACCTTTTGAATAGACAAGACTTGGGACTTCCCCAGCTTTGCGGCAAATGTGCGGAAGATTAATTAACTTAGGAGAAAGATCCTTTTCCCCTTGAAAGGCTACAACTGTAGTTGTGTTACCGAGGTCTATTGCCAATGTCCCAAATTGATCTGGACTCTGAACCTTTTGATTTGGTCCTGAGAGTAATTTTTCCATTTTGTGGGTGTGTACTCAGGCAATTAGTGAGTAAGAGGACTGATGATGGATAGGTTCCAAACTTTGGTGTTTTCCTTCTACAGGGAAGAGCCAGATATAAAAGCGAAACTTCAGCCATTAAATCAGTGCAGGATTTCGCTTAGCTGGGGTGTGATCAGAATAGATTGTAAGGATTATCAGCACATGAGGCAGATTGCTGCATTGATAGTTTATTTGAGACATCCGTTTGCAGAATTGAGGCTTGGTAGAAGAATTGCCTTGCGCTCCCCAGGCTCGTTACAACAGTTTTTTGAGCTGAACCTCTCTTTGCGCAAAGATTTGACTTCTTAGAAGTTTTTGCTCACAGTCGATTAGTATCAATAGAACCTTTAATTCGGACTCTGTGATTTCTTCAGGCTTGGATTCGAAAGATCTCGCTAAGAGAGGAGAGAGTCTCATCCGTCAATCCACTAATAGGTATTTGACAACAGTTCGAATCGCTTTCAGAGCTAAGCAACGAAGGTTTGATGACTTTGATGGACTTTTAGAGGAGTCAAGTGTGAAGCCCGTTCAAAGGGCCATCGTGGAACTAAGTGATGAGCAGGATCAGCCTGATCTATTGCCTGGCTAGGTCAAGGATTAGTGATTCAATATGAAGGACTTGGTTGGCGAGTAGCTAGAGATTCTTCCCGAGCTTATTTCCCAGTCCTGCTAGGGGCTGATCGCTTTGCAATAGAGCTCACCCATCATGAATGGAATTCGCTCGAGAGTCTTATTCGCAATCTTCTTAAGGAGTACCAGGGCCTTTTAAATCAATTAATGGAAGAGGAATCTCTTTCGGTAGAGCTTGAGCGGAATGTTTGGTGGGGGTGTTTGGAGGGAGATCGCAAATCTTGGAGTCTTCAGCTTGTATTGGATGGAAAGGGTGAGCCTTCTCGGCGAGGGGTGGAAATCTATTGGCCATCGCCAGCCTCCAAAGCTGTTACAGATGCAATGAGAAAGATCTGGGATTCCAGTCAGACATAAGCTTTTTTAATCGCTTTCTAGGGAATGATCTCTCCATAAATTTTGCACTGTTATTTCACAGTTTTTCCACAAGCCCACCTGCGGAATTCCTTTAATTGTTTGAGGATGTGGAAAACGGAGTCCTTTGGCTTTTTGCTACTTGACGAGGGCTTCGGAAACGACCCACAAGAAGACCTGCGTCGAACTATTCGCCAAAAGATGAGTGTTGCTTTGAATCTTGAGTCGAGATGGTTTGAGACCGGTACTTTTTCAGAAACTTGACGACTGGCTATTTCAATCAAAACTAGTGGTCATTCAAAGGAGATTAGATGCCTGCAAATGATTTGAATGTGATGCCTGGTACTTCCTTGGAAGAGCAGATTTCCGAGATCATTCCAGAATTTGATGAAGAAGCATCGGATGGTTTGATTAGTTTTCAAGCAGAGTTACCAGCGGCCCTTCAAGCTGCCATGGTGGAATTTATAGAGCGTTATCCGAATTGGGATCAATATCGTTTAGTGCAAGCAGCACTGGCTGGATTCCTGGTTCAGAAAGGGGTGGAATCAAGGCAAATCACTCGCCTTTATGTGGGCAATATGTTTTGCTCTAATGCCTTGACAGAAAGCTTTTAGCTTGTTGAGTTTAACAAATAAGCTTTAGATCTTTATCTTGAGTCTATGAATTAAATCTAATGCTGTAACTTTGGGTACTGGGATAATTGACAATCGGTTGCCTTTTTTTAATATTCCTAATTGCTCTGGGCTGTAGATTTCTTTAAGCTCGTTCAAGCTTATTCGGATTTGAGCATGACATAAATATCTTAACTTAACACAGTCCCATCTTGGATTTTCGGGTGATGATTTTGGATCATAGTATTTTGACTGTTTATCAAATTGAGTAGGGTCTGTTTGGCTTTTTTGAATAACTTCCATTAGTCCGACAATTTCAGGAGGCTTGCAATTTGAGTGATAGAAGAATGCTTTATCTCCTATTTCCATTGAACGCATGAAGTTTCTTGCCTGGTAATTCCTGATTCCGTCCCAAAGAGTTTCTTTTTCCATGTGCAAGGTGTTTATCCCATATACATCTGGCTCGCTTTTCATTAGCCAGTAGTTTATGTCAGTCATAGCAAGGGATTTGGGCGAATTGCAGTGTGTGAACCTTGTGTGAACTTTTGGAAAACGAGCAGTTCTTAAGCCTGTCTTAATTGTGCCTTAAAAAGGCTTTTAAGCGAGTAGATCAGGGGTTGTGGCGTTGGTTCTGTAGCTCCATTTCGCGGTGGGATCACCGGTCGTCATCCCTTGTATTTGAGCAATGGATAAATCCCCACCGGTATAGAGCCCTTCCAAAGCACCTTTGGCATAGATGCCTATTCCAGAAACCCCTTTGGCTGTGGCTTGAGAAAAGGTCAGATCAGGAGTAAAGACACCAACGATCTTGATTTCATCAGTGACATCTAAACCCTCGATGATGTCGACTTTTTCGCCATTGGGGTTATTGCCAGCTTTGCCGTAAATCCAATTGGAGAGATGTTGATCGGATTTGATCACAATGAGGTCTTTGGCACCATCTTTCTCGGACCGATAGGTGTTCCAGCCAAAGTCACCATGGAGTTCATCGGCACCTGAACCTCCTGTAATGATGTCGCGTCCATTGCCACCATGAACTAAATCATCTCCAGCACCACTATCAAGAACATCCCAACCGGCTAAACCTCGAACGGTGTCAGCTCCCGTGCCACCTTCTATGACGGAACCTGATTTGACGGGTTGATTAAAAGTAGTTTGTTTGGCTTGAATTAAACCACCAGCAGATGATGCTCTAGAGACACGATTGATATTGATTGTTTGATCCCAGGTATTCGTTGTGATATCTAATTGGGAATCAGAAATATCTTTGATTTGACTAGATATAGCGGTAGAGTTACTAAACCAGTTGTCAACAATATCTTTTGTACTCTTGTTTTGAGAAAAGTCGAATTTAGTAGTAGAAGGAGTCGTGTTTTTAATTATTATACGGCCAGAACTTGCAACCAAATTTGATCTATTGGAATCAGAATATATTTTCACTTCCATATGCTCATAATCATTTAATTGATCTATCTCGAACTTATCATTCACGCTAAGCTCTCCATTGTTATTAAGTATTGCTGAACCTGTTAACCTGCCGGAGGTAAAGTCATCTCGATTTACATCGCTCAATGTATTCAAAACATAGCCTGGTGAAAATCTCCAATATAGCCTTTTCCCTTCTTTTTCACCGGTCACCTTAACCTTAAAGGTGAAACTATCTCCTTCCTTGAAGCTATCAGATTCAGATAATTTTCCATTTAAATTATTGTAAATATTTAAGGTGTATGTTTTATGTTCAGATGCTCCACCTGACGAGTTTAATAGTTCTTCTATATTCCATGTCTGATAATAACCTCTGTTGTTTTTTGCGTATATCTTTTCTATTGAGCTAAGTCTATCTTCGTCACCAGTTATAGTGTTTTTTACAATGTAAAGACCTTTTAAAATACCTTCGAAACCTGTAAACTTTAGACTCTCTACTTTATAATCATAAATGGCGGTATCAATTCCATCCATCCCTCCAATATAGTCATTACCTGAACCTCCCATAATCCTGTCGTTTCCTGAGTCTGCATAAATAGTGTCGTTGCCGCCGTCTCCATAAATAATGTCATTACCTGAACCTCCCCTAATCGTGTCGTTTCCTGAGCCTGCATAAATAGTGTCGTTGCCGCCTTCTCCCAAAATAATGTCATTTCCACCATGACTTGCAATTGTGTCGTCGTAGGCTGTCCCATAAATTGTGTCAGAATTTCTTAGTAAGATCTTTTGGAAATCGTATGGACTTTTTAAAACGTCAGATACAGTAACATTTGAATTCCTGCTGTTGCTACTCCCTAATGTCCCATAACTCGTGTAAATAGAGGTTATTTTCGATCTTTTATATCTACTAGTCGAGCTGTAATCGAAATTACCATATATATATTGATAGTAAGAACTTGTCCTCCCTTTTGTTCTGATTGTTCCTTTGTGAAAAATATAACTTTGATAATATTTAGACTTGCTAGTGTCTACATCAATATCTGGAATTGTACTAGGTACAACACCAACCTCCACAGGGAGTTTGTACCGTCTATAATCTTCTATTGCCAAAGTTTGCCTCCTTTTGATTCTCCTACAAGGACAAGGGCAGGCTTCCCCTTCCTAGGTTATCTAGTCAACCTAGCAGTCATTTAGAAGCTCTTGCCTTGCCATTCACAATTTGGACTAGATAAATAGGCTGGAGCGAATTCGCTTTTCTGGATCTTCCAATAACACCTCTAAACCCCTCAAAAAAGCTGATTCAGCCATTGGCTCTCTTCCTAATGGTTTAAATAATCAACCCTAAATCTCAGCACATGCAGCATGTCGTTATCTATGTACTAGGCGTCTTTTAAATGCAGTAAATAAAAATGGTGTGAACTTTGTGTGAACGGATTTTTCAAATTCCTTGTAATCGCTTTCCCTCACTCAAATGCCGCTTTTCATTAGCCAATAATTTATCTCAGTCATAGCAAGGGATTTGGGCGAAAATGGGCGGTTTGAATAAGGTTTGAATAAACCCTCGATCTCAGGGGCTCATAGATTGTCTAGTTACCAAAACGATAGTGCTTTCGGACTGCCTTATGCACTTCCCATGTACAAGACATCCCTTGAGGGAAGACAACTAGATCACCGACTCCAAACCTGACTGGCTGCCCTCCATCAGGAGTAACGCTCACATCTCCTTCGAGAATTAAACAAGTTTCTTTGTCGCTATATGTCCAAGGGAACTCACTGGGATCACAAGTCCATATCGGCCATTGCTTTATTCCTAGTTCGTTGATAGTGCTTTCAGGGCAGGGTGATGTTAGGGAGATTTCCAATTAATTATCTCGAGCTCAACCTCTTTCTAGCTGTTTTTAGCAGCGCGTCTTTGAATAGCGTCGAAGCTGATTTTTATGACCAATGGAAGAATTAACCAAAAGAGTGGAAGAGCTTGAGAAGAGAGTCCAGCATTTAGAAGCAATGCTGCGATTCCAAGTAAGAAAAAGCAAATGATCTCCATAGCTATTCACTGACTTCAGAGACTTCTTCTCTTGCATCAAGAACCGGTCTTAGTAGTTGGATTCGCCTTTTAATGTTGGCTATTGCGGCAGCTTCTTGAGTCACTTCGTCATCGCAACCCTCAAAGATTTCATCTGATTGAACTTTTAGCCAATTTAAAAAGTCTTCGGCTGTACATGACTTGTTAAACCCTCCCATCCATGAGTGAAAGGCGTTGTGGAGCTTAGAGTCAATCGCAATTACATTATTAATTTCATATTGAAAAAATTCATAATTACTTTTGTCATACAAATGATGCGCAGTTAGGGAAAAGTCTAGGTTTGTATTGCTTTTTTTTCTTTTGGTTACCTCGCAATATTGTTTCGCTTTCTTTTTGGCTAATTTAGTTACCTCTGAAAGCTTCTTATTGTCAGCTATTAGTGGTTTTGATACTTCTTTTAGTGTTTGAAGAATAGATTCAGAGACTGCTGAATTCCATGACTTTGTTGATCTGCTTTTGCAAATACTTTGTAAAGCCATGGATAAGCGCTTTATCCCATTAGCGGAATAACTAAGACCAGTTTCATCAGGTAAATCAATAAAATGATCATCATGTTTCATTGGAGGTCTTCCATGTTCTTCCCCTCTTTGCTCATGTTCCAATGCAGCTTTTAATAGATCCTGCCTATTTGCTAAACGAAGGATATAGCGAGTTTGCTGAGTATTAACAAATGCTTTCCCACTTTGTATGGTCACTCCTTTTTTAAGGCCACCAATATCAGCCACTCTTTCCATTACACATGACCTGACATATTTTTTGTGTCTTCGATCAAAAAAAGTTTTTATCAGCTTCCTCCATGGCCTCTCCTTGTCAACAGTTTCTTCGACATACTTAGCTAATTCAAGTGCGCCTGCCTTTGTGAACTTTCTTGCACCATGCTTTTTATTTATATAGATAAAATGTTCTTCCACATTCAGTGTCCAATCGTCATCAGGATCTTCATCAAAGAAATCACAAAATCTATAAATATCTTTGACACTCACTCTTAATATATCTGCTAATTTCTCGGCAGATATCAGAGTTGATTTAGGCTGATTAGAAACTTTATTCATTTAATTAAAGATTACCAGTAAAGAATCTCTCATTTCTTTTAACTTCTCAAAGATATTTCTATCACCACCGTTGTAGCCTGTATCTGGATGATATTTGAAAGATAATTTCTTAAATGCGCTTTGAATGTCTTGTTTAGTACCTGTATTTTTGTCGACATTGAAAACTTCCCAAGGTCTAAAGTTCTTAAAGATATCAATGCCATTGATAACTCCATAGCCGGAAGTAAGGTTTTTTTCTTCTCCTGGAAGTTCAACCCATTCTCTGAAATAGTGCTCCCAAGTAAGCCTTTTGGCAGCGCTAAGACCTGTATTTTTATGGTATATCTTCCACTCCTGATCTTCTTTGAGCTGAGTATAGTTGGTTTTATTCCATGCAATGGCAACAGCAGTTTTTATATCTTTTAATGGCATCTCTACAAGAGTTAAAGGAGGTGGAGAAAGTGCAAACTTAATTAATTCAATTACTTTATCTTCTGGGGAATTATAAACATTACAAAAAACCTGAATCTTTTCAAGTGTTGAGGAGTCAATTCCTCTTGGATCCCTAGAAGATTTTTTCCCTTTTGGCAAAATTCTTTCTAATAGCAATCCTTATTAGGATAGCAGCGCTGAAACTCTTAAGTATATATTTTTGCTTTTTGTTGGACTGCATTTCTTTGTTCCCAGAGAATGCGCCTCTTAATTGAAGTGAATAGGAGTTTGAGTAAAGTTTGAGTAAATCTTGACGATTCGCTGAGAGTAGTTGCTACCACTCAAATGCCGCTTTTCATTAGCCAGTAGTTTATCTCAGTCATAGCAAGGGATTTGGGCGAATTGCAGTGTGTGAACCTTGTGTGAACTTTTGGAAAACGAGCAGTTCTTAAGCCTGTCTTAATTGTGCCTTAAAAAGGCTTTTAAGCGAGTAGATCAGGGGTCGTGGCGTTGGTTCTGTAGCTCCATTTGGCGGTGGGATCACCGGTCGTCATCCCTTGTATTTGAGCAATGGATAAATCCCCACCGGTATAGAGCCCTTCCAAAGCACCTTTGGCGTAGATGCCCACACCACTAACTCCTTTTGCTGTGGCTTGAGCAAAGCTCAGATCAGGAGTAAAGACTCCAACAATTTTGATTTCATCAAAGGCATCTAAGCCTTCCATGATGTCAACTTTCTCACCATTGGGGTTATTGCCAGCTTTGCCATAAATCCAATTGGAGAGATGTTGATCGGATTTGATCACGATGAGATCTTTGGCGCCATCTTTCTCGGAGCGATAGGTATTCCAACCAAAGTCACCATGCAGTTCATCGGCACCTGAACCACCGGTAATGATGTCGCGTCCATTGCCACCATGAACTAAATCATCTCCAGCTCCACTATCTAAAACATCCCAACCTGCTAAACCGCGAACAGTATCAACACCATTACCACCATCAATAACGGAACCCGATTTCACCGGCTGATTAAAAGTAATTTGTTTGGCTTGAATTAAACCACCAGAAGACGCAGCTCGGGAGACACGATTGATATTGATTGTTTGATCCCAAGTATTGGTAGTAATAGCTAATTGGGAATCAGAAATATCTTTGCTTTGAGAGGTAATAGCTGTTGAAGTTGAGAACCAATTATCAACTATACTACTAACTTTATCTGATTCCTGAAAGTTATATTTACTAGACGAAGTCTTTTCTTCAATTTTGTCAATATAACCAAATCTCACATAGTCTATTGTTGGCTTTAAGGAAGTAGGTCCATCATCAAAACTGCTAATATCTATGGGATAATAAAGATATGCCATGTCACCATTTATATCATCTTCTATGCGAATCTCATATTTGTAATTAGTAGAATATTTGTCCTTTTTCTCAAGAACTACTGGTTCATCTAATTTAATATTTTTTGTAAGCCAGCTCAAATCACTTAGACTTACTTCATTATTTATAGGATCGGGGTATTTCGCTGCTTGGATATACAGATCTCCTCCAGGATCTGAAAATCCATTTACAGTTCCAAATGAAGGGTATCTGTAGTTGCCATATATTTTTCCGTTAAAAGTATAGTATTTACCTGATTCCTTATCATTAAATGAATGAGCAGAACGCCAATTTTTATTGTATATAGACTCTTGTCCCCAAGGCCATGGAGTACCTGCATAATCTGTAAAATGACCTTCTTTAAATAGACCATCTTTTGAAATAACAAGATTTAATTTTGTCAAATTAGATTCATAATCTTCCTTCGCCCATTTTCTTATTCTTTGTGTGTTAGTTTTTTTGTTATTTATATATAGTTCAAAGTCAAAGAACTTTTCTGGTTTTCCGTTTATTGTCTGGAGCCCCCAGGTACCATTTTCTTGCTCGATTTCAGGCTGCACATTGCCTTGAATAACTAAGTCACCTTCCTTAGATATAGTCATATCATATAAATCTGTATGCCATCCGGAATGTATTAAATTAACCCACCCCCGATCACCGTTTGAATTATACTTAACTAGTAATATTTGACTGTCATAGTCCTTAGGATGAGGGTTCCCATGATAAATATTTTGCTTAAGATCTTCAAATTTTCCTCCTCTAATATGGAAGGCTGCGAAGATATTCCCATTCTTATCTATTTCAATGTCAACCCAATCACCATCAAAATCTCCGCTATCAATTTGTTTCACCCACTTTAATTGACCTTTAGATGAAACTTTTGCAATAAACGCATCATTATCATCAGCCCATAATCCCATTGCATTCCTTCTAAACATTCCCCCTATATAAATATCATTATTTTGGTCTATTTCTATATCTTCTATTACTGTAGTTGGATCTCTATAGCTTGTTCTAGGGTAATTCGCTCCAAAAGGTAATTCCCAATTTAGTTTTCCACTTGAGTCGTATGAGCTAAGTGTATCTCCTCTATATGCGCCCCCATTATGTGAGAAGCTTTGACTGATTACTAAGCCTCCATTTGTATCAATCGCAAATTGATCAATTGCCCCTTTTTTTTGTAGATAAATTGTTTGTGGCATACACTAATTTGACTCCTTTTTTGTCCACATAGCTTTTAGCCCCCATCTCACGCTTTACGCGCAACGAGTAAATCTTAAGCAAATATTAAATCATCTTTCATCTAGATTGTCTAGTTGGCTTTACTAGAGCATGTTGCGCTGGCTTTTAAGAAACCAAGCATTGACTTGGAACGTTGGAATAGGTCTATGTATTGCTCTTGGCTTGGCTCGCTACCTGAGGCATTGATAGAACACCATCAGTCATGAAAAGAGTGGTGTGTATTTAGTGTGTATGGATTTTTCAAATTCCTTGAAATCCCTCTCCACTACTCAAATGGCGCTTTCATTAGCCACCAGTTACATGCTGTCATATCGTTAGTCATTGCAAGGGTTTTAGCTGGTTAGAGTAAAGGTTAGAGTAATCTGTGACGCAGAGAGCTTAAGCCTGCCTATATTCTGCCTCAGAAAAGCTTTGAAGGGTATTGGTATTAGTTGCAGCAAGACAACGTTGTGATCAGAATTACGGAATTAAGATTCGAAAAATCAAATGTTTGTCGCCTTTAACACCTTGAAGATTTCATAACTCATGGGAAATCAAATTTCTCCTACAACTAATCCTAAAGGCACAACTTATAAGACAAACGATGGTGATTATAACGATCAGGAATTTATCAATTACGGCAGACTAGAAATCTCTGGCACGCTGACTAACAACGCTGGCGGCACACTGACTAACAAGGCTGGCGGCAGGCAGAATTTCAGTCAGGAAAGTGCGCCGAAAGAGATGTATTACAACCTAGACAACAACGGCACGATGACTAACGAAGGCACGATGACTTTCGAGGGGCCTTCTTTGAATTATTACTATTTAGTCACGCTGAGTAACGAGGGTACGCTGAACAACAGCGGCACGCTGAAGTTCAGGAAAAGCAGCCTCGTGTTCCAAAACGGCACGTTGAATAACAATGCTGGCGGCACGCTCATCAACGAAACAGAATTTGACCAAAACCTCACCCTGAATAACAAAGGTATTTTTACCAACAAACGCAGGGTGGCTAACTACGGCACGCTGAATAACAAGGCGGGCGGCACGCTAGTTAACAAAGATAGTTTCTTTAACGGCACGAAGCTGAACAATGAGAAAGGTGGCACGCTGACTAACGAGAAAGACGGCAAGCTTTCATACAGAATTACGGTGATTAACGCCGGCACGCTGAATAACTACGGCAATCTTGTTTCGACCAACGCAGGTAGGCAAGATTGGAGTGACCCCACCATACTGACCAACGACGGCACACTGAATAACTACGGCACGATTGAAAACGTAGCAGACACCACGTTGACCAATAACGGCACGCTGGATAACGACGCTACGCTGAATAACGCCGGCATGCTGTATAACGGCGCTACGCTGACTAACTACCTGACGCTGAATAACAAAGGCTATCTGCGTAACCAGGCTGGCGGCACGCTGAATAATGACGGCAGTCTGACTAACTACCTGACGCTGGATAACATAGGCAATCTGTATAACAAGTCTGGCGGCACGCTGGATAACGACGACGAGCTTAGTAACTACGGCACACTGACTAATGAAGAAGGCGGCACGCTGTATAACACTGGCAATCTGTACAACAAGTCTGTCGGCACGCTGAATAACTACGGCATTCTTGATTTGACCAACGTAGGTAGGCAAGACACCATACTGACCAACGATGGCACACTGAATAACTACGGCACGCTGAATAACCACGCTACGCTGAACAACACTTGGGGCACGCTCACCAACTCCGGCACACTGACTAACGAGGCTGGGGGCACGCTGAATAACAAACGCACGCTGGATAACGACGCTACGCTGAATAACTACGGCACGCTGAATAACGACGCTACGCTGGATAACTACGACAAGCTCACCAACGCCGGCACGCTGAATAACGACGCTACGCTGAATAACCGCTACCAGCTGTTTAACGAAGGTACGCTGGATAACGACGGCACGCTTAGGAGCGACGTCACACTGACTAATGAAGAAGGCGGTACGCTGGATAACGACGGCACGCTTAGGAACGACGGCACACTGACTAACAAGGCTGGCGGCACGCTGAATAACAAAGGCAATCTGTATAACAAGGCTGGCGGCACGCTGAATAACTACGGCATTCTTGATTCGACCAACGTAGGTAGGCAAGACACCATACTGACCAACGATGGCACACTGAATAACTACGGCACGCTGAATAACGACGCTACGCTGGATAACACTTGGGGCACGCTGACCAAACTGACCAACGATGGCACACTGAATAACTACGGCGCGCTGAATAACGACGGCATATTGATTAACCAAGGCACGCTGAAAAACGAAGGCACGTTGCTCAACTACGGAACGATTACCGGTTCAGGAGAAATCATTGGTGATATCACGAATAACGGAACGATTTCACCAGGCAACTCAGCCGGTGGTCATTTATTTACAGGCAACTTTTATCACCTTGATGACAGCATTAAAAAAATTGAATTAGCTGGCTTGCATGATGGTAATGGTGTGCGTACAGGTGCAGATCACGACTGGCTAGAAATTACTGGTGATCTTGTTTTAGCTGGAGCACTAGAGGTTTCATTGATTGATGGATTCCAACTTTCTACAGGCGATAGTTTTGTGATTGCAAAAGTTGGAGGAGATCTGATTGGTCGATACGACGACCTAAAGGAAGGTGATTCGGTTGGAACGTTCAAAGCAGATGCAGATGACGGCGGTAGCCTTGAGTTATTCATCACTTATGAAGGTGGTGATGGTAATGATGTAGAGCTCTATAGCAAAAGCATTGTTGGGAATGAAGCCTCTGATCATCAAGATTTTGTTGGCAATAGTTTTGACTACAAGTTTTTTAATCAGGGAAATAATCAATATGGAATTCAAAGCGATGCTGGTGGAGAGATCGTTTCTCTTGGCGAGATGACTACTGTTAATTTCGATGATCAAGCATTCAATCTGTCTGAGGATGTTAAAGACACCTTTGATCAAGTCACCGGAATGAATGATGTCTCCGGTCAGATGTTCCGTTTGTACAACACAGTTTTTGATCGCCTAGCAGATGTCAATGGCTTAAAGGGATCGATTGAAGTCAATAGAGAGGCCGTTAAAACCTATAGAGAAATAGCGACAGAATTTCTTCAATCAGAAGAGTTCAAGAGTCTCTATGGAGAGACTATGAGTGATCAGACGTTTATTACCACGCTGTATAGCAACGCGTTGGATCGTGATGCTGATGCAGAAGGTTTAGCGCACTATGAAAGGGCGCTTAGTTCTGGAGAAAAGACGAGAGAACAGGTCGTGTTCGATATTTCTGAATCGCCCGAGCATAAAGAGATTTTCACTGCAATAACTGGGTTAACTAGCTCTCAGGCACTGTTCTCTTCTAATGCTTTGCTGAAGGATTCAGGTTTTAGTTATGGAGCTGGTAGCAATGATCTCAACTTTGGCGAGACAAAACAAAGAGAAGATGTGACTTATTTTTATCCGCAAGATAATTGGCAAGTCAGTGGTCAAGGATCTGATTTAGCTGCAGATCAAATCACAAAGATGAGCTTAGAGACGTCGCAAGTAATGCTTGGCAGTCAACAAGGTTCTAGCCTTTTCCAGCAAGAACAGTATTCCGACCTTCTAGATTTATCTGGTTTAGCTTGATGATCAATCGAAATAAATGGGCCGTAAATAAATTCACTCTCAGAGTTTTGATGGCAGCTAGTTCATTTCTCCTTCTATTCGTTATTGCTCAATTAATTACAGCGACGTCATCCTTTAAACCAAAACTATTCAGCCGTAGTCTCCAATCTTCAATTGAGTCACTTCGACAACAAATGGATATTCCCGGGGCTTCAATTTCGGTGATTGATGACGGCAGGATTGTTTGGGCGAGGGGCTTCGGAATAGCAGACAAAACTACTCAACGAAAGGTAACCGCTTCCACATTATTTACTGCCAATTCGATTACCAAAACACTAACTTCTTTGGCTGTAGTGAAACTGCTTGCCGAAAAAGGGATTGCCTTGGATGAACCGGTGAACCGTTACCTCACAAACTGGAAGATTCCAGACAACAGCTTCACAAAACGGGTACCAGTGACATTCAGGATGCTCCTTAATCACACTGCAGCTCTTACCTCGCCTTATCCCACTGGTTGTTGTGGCCCCAGAGAAACATTGCCAACGATGCAGCAGTTTTTAGAGGGAAAACCACCTGCAACTAATTTGCCAGTTCAGGTAACAAACGTGCCAGGCGAAAGTTATGCCTACTGCAATGGCTGTTACTCGGTGCTACAGCCAGCTCTTGAGGCCATTGGAGATAACAGCTTCAAATTATTAATGAAGGAGTTAGTGCTAGCGCCTTCCAATATGGGTGTTAGCACTTTTGATGACACGTTCTTCCTAGAAGACACTTCCACTATCGCAATTCCATACGATTCTGATGGCACTGTTCATCAACACGCGCCTATGCGCAATCCCATCCTCTCTACAGGTCTGCTCTGGACAACAGCAATTGATCTAGCCCGTTTTAATTTGGCCTTTGCTAGTGCACTGAGAGGAGAAAATGATCTGATTAATCAAAAACAGGCTGAAGCCTTGATAATTCCAAGTTCAACACCAACGCGCAGCCTGGGATTTTTTATTGGTGATAAGGATGCACAAGAAAATGCAAAGGGTGAGTACCTTTTTCATAGTGGATCCAATATTGGCTATCTCTCACTTTCTATCATTAGCAAAGACGGTAAGAAGGGCGCTGTGTTCCTGATCAACAAAGGACCAAATCCTTTCACAACAACCGATGTGCCTGAATACGCCTTTATTACAGATAGTCTGAAGCTGATCAACAAATATTATCGATGGGATTGACGAGGAATTGCCTGGTGTGAATTTTGTGTGAATGGATTTTTCAGATTTCTTGTAATCGCTTTCAGTGACTCAAATGCCGCTTTTCATTAGCCAGTGGTTTATCTCAGTCATAGCAAGGGATTTGGGCGAATTGCAGTGTGTGAACCTTGTGTGAACTTTTGGAAAACGAGCAGTTCTTAAGCCTGCCTTCATTGTGCCTCAGCATTACGCATTGTTTTCACAGCTAGCTGATGATTGCTGACAGTCTTGTGTGAGTTGTTTTAGCCAAAGTTGTAATTCATTTAATGCGCCTATATCGAGTTTGTAGTAAACCCAGCGCCCACTTTGCCTATCAGTGATAAGGCCAGATTCTTTAAGGACCTTAAGGTGAAAGGAAATCTTGGATTGAGCAAGACCTATCTCTTGAATGAGATCGCAGACACATTTTTCTCCGCTAGACAAGGATTCAATGATTTGCAATCTCAGAGGATCTGCCAAAGCTTTAAGCAGGTCTCTCGCCTGTGATTGGGCTACGACTGAACCCATTAACGAAGCAGCCAAAGAAATATCGATTTCATTTTATAAGAATTTGAGAATTCGCTTTCATCAAGTGGATTTGATGTATCAAAATAAGTTGATGAGTTGCTTCTTGGGACTCTTCGGTTTTTCTGCAATTGTCTTGCATGCGAATTGGAATCAATGGATTTGGGCGCATAGGTCGTCTTGTTTTTCGTGCTTTATGGGGCCGACCAAATATTGAGTTAGTTCAGATTAATGATCCTGCTGGTGATGCAAAAGTTGCTGCGCATTTGCTTGAGTTTGATTCTGTTCATGGGCGTTGGACTCATTCGATTCGATTTGACTTGTCTCAAATACTGATTGATGAACATGTTTTGAGCTACGCCCAGGAAAGTGATTTCACCCTTTGCCCATGGAGAGATGCAGGGGTAGATATTGTCTTGGATTGCTCGGGTAAGAACAAAACTCCAGAAGCCCTTAGCCCGTATTTCGACAAACTCGGGCTAAGTAAGGTCATCGTTGCTTGTCCAGTAACAGGACAAGTTGCAGGAGAAGAAGCACTCAACATCGTCTATGGAATTAACCACAATCTGTATGACCCAAACATTCATCGTGTTGTCACAGCTGCTTCTTGCACAACTAACTGCTTGGCGCCAATCGTAAAAGTCGTCAATGAAAACTTTGGAATCATGCATGGAGCCATTACCACTCTTCATGACATCACCAATACACAGGTTCCAATTGACTCTTTTAAAAGCGACTTAAGGCGAGCCCGCAGCAGTATTCAAAGCCTCATCCCCACTACAACTGGTTCGGCTAAAGCTATAGGAATGATTTTCCCCGAGCTTCAAGGCAAATTAAACGGACATGCTGTTCGTGTTCCACTCCTTAATGCTTCTCTCACGGATGCTGTCTTTGAATTAAATCGCAAAATCTCCGTAGAAGAAGCGAACCAAGCTTTTAAAAGTGCCTCCGAAGGAGATTTGAAAGGCATTCTTGGCTATGAAGAAAGGCCCTTAGTCTCCATTGACTACGTTAATGATTCACGCAGTTCAATTATTGATGCTTTGTCCACAATGGTTATAGATGGGAATCAATTAAAAGTTTTTGCCTGGTATGACAATGAATGGGGTTACAGCTGTCGTATGGCAGACCTAACTTCTTATGTCGTGAATCTAGATAGCAAAGGTTAAAAGATAACCAAATGAAATTGTCGTCTCTGCAGCAATACGGGATCGTCACAGCCAACTATTGGGCGTTCACTCTTACTGATGGCGCTCTGCGTATGTTGGTGGTCTTTCATTTCCATCAGCTTGGATATACAGCTTTAGAAATTGCTTTTCTTTTTCTCTTTTATGAGTTCTTTGGCATCATTACCAATTTGTATGGCGGCTGGATTGGTGCTCGCTATGGCTTACGACTAACCCTATGGGCAGGAACTCTTCTGCAGATAGGTGCTCTACTGATGTTGGTTCCTGTTGCTGCTAGTTGGCCAAAGTTGTTAAGCGTTAGTTATGTCATGGTTGCGCAAGCAATCAGTGGCATCGCCAAAGACCTCAACAAAATGAGTGCAAAGAGTGCAATCAAAACAGTTGTTTCTGAAACGCCGGAAGAAGAACAGAAAGGTAAAAAGCAATTATTTAAATGGGTTGCGGTTCTAACAGGTTCCAAAAATGCTCTCAAGGGTGTGGGATTTTTTCTGGGTGGAGTTTTGCTGATTGGTTTTGGTTTCAATAAGGCCGTTGAGCTAATGGCATTTGGCCTGGCTCTGTCTTTTGTTTTGACTCTGGTCTTGCCTGGTGATATGGGGCGTATGAAGAAGAAGCCGATGTTTAAAGATCTATTTTCAAAATCCAAAGGGATCAACGCACTTTCTATGGCACGTTTTTTTCTCTTTGGAGCTAGAGATGTGTGGTTTGTCGTTGCATTACCTGTTTTTCTAGAGACATCTCTTAACTGGAACTTTTCAGAGATTGGAGCTTTTCTAGGACTATGGGTGATTGGTTACGGCTTTGTGCAGGCGTTAGCGCCTACTTTAAGGAATGTCTGGGGCAAAAAATCTAGCCCAGGAGTTTCCACAGTTAAGTTTTGGAGTGCTGTTCTTACTGCAATTCCTGGACTCATCGCTATTGCGTTGTGGAGGCAGAGTGATCCAGGCATTGCTATTACCGCTGGCTTAATTGCTTTTGGAGTGGTTTTTGCAATGAACTCATCTATCCATTCCTACATGGTGTTGGCTTATACCGATGCAGATAGCGTGAGCCTGAATGTTGGTTTCTATTACATGGCGAATGCAGCCGGCAGGCTTCTAGGAACATTACTTTCAGGAGCTTTATTTATGCTTGGAGAGAATGCAACTATAGGGATGCAACTTTGTTTATGGTGCTCCAGTGTACTCGTGCTCTTCTCATGGTTAAGTAGCTTACGTTTACCATCATTAATTAACCCTGTATCCCTTAAAGGAAGTTCGCTATAAGTCCATAATTAAATGATTCCAAATCTTTATATAGCCAATAAAAAGAGGGGTTAAAAAATACCCCTCTTAGAAATTTTGGAGTTGATCAAAGCTCCTATTAAATTGACCCTAAAGCTCAGTTTCCAATCCTATTTACGGCAGCGCGTGCCTTATTAAGGATGTCACCCTTCAGAGGAACAAAGCCAAGTGAAGGGGCTTTGTTTTGAGCCTTATCGCTTAATAGGTAGTTTAAAGCTTCTTTAATGGCTTCCGTCTTAGAGCCATTACCTGTCTCATAGGTTAAGACCCAGGTCAACGTAGCAATTGGATAAGCACCTTTTGCAGTTGGATTGGGATTTTGACCAGCCAAGTTTTGGTCTAGTCGAATGCCGTTGACTGTGCCAAACATAAAGTAGGAAGTTATTCCTGTTTTATGTAAGAGTTCTGCCATATATATCGACCATTGTGTCTCTCTGGCTCAACAGCAATGCAATTACAAGCAATATTCCAGAGCGCCTTATGGATTGGGACTGGATTGAAAAGATAGGTCTTAGGGAAAGATTTTTTAATTGCAATAGTTGCCTCTCTGGCATGGTAATGAGGAATTGTTGGAAAAATGTGGTGAACTACGTGAGTTGATCCAATTTGATGATGTAGAAAATTAAGAATTTTCCCATAAGGCCGATCAATTGAAAGGAAGGCACCTCTTATAAAAGAGAAGCCTGAGTCAGAAAGGTGGGGAACATCTGTATCCGTATGGTGAAGCCAGGTGTATATCACTAGCCAGCAGTTGACTACTAATAATGGACCTATATACATTGCTATTAAAGGTGCTATTCCATACTTAAGTCCTGATATGAAAAGTCCCGCTAATACCACAACTACCCCAAGATCTGAGATCCAAACCTTCTTTACCCAATTGGAAGACCAAAGTGTTTTAGAGAAGGGTTCTCTTGGCCAAAAGTGGTTCGAAGTCCCGTATTTAGGTCCCCCTGTGCTGCCAGCCAACAAATATGCAGGCCAACCAAAAATAAGGTGCAATATAAGTTGCATTAGCCCGTATCTATTTTTGCCTAGAGCAGTTGCGAGAGCTAATTCTTTTTCTCCTCCGATTTTTTCGTTAATTCCATTGCCACCTACCACTATTGGCACGTGAGTCTCGCCATCACTTATGTGATTAGTAAAACGATGATGAATGGAATGTGACCTTTGCCAAGAAAAATATGGAACGAGCAAGAACGAGTGCAATAGATAACCAACAACTGTTTGCAGTGTTTTGTTATCTGAGAAGGCTCCATGCCCACATTCGTGAGCGATCACCCAGAAGCCCATGGCTGTAGTCCCTGAAATAAAGGCATAAAGAATCCAAACCGGAATCATCGCTTGAGTGAAAGGAATTGCTAGTCCTATCGCGACAATTAATGCCTGGATAGCGACTGATTGAAAAAGGTAGGCCAAGGAAGTTGATGTCTTACGTGCGAAACAATGCTTAGGAATGACTTCCGCAATAGCTTTTATGCTTGGAATATCACTCATCTGTATGGCAAGAGCCTTTCCGTTGAGACCAGAAAACCGAAAATTCCGAATTATTTTTTGGTTTGTGATAGAACGTTGTGTTTTATTCAAGCTGATCAAAAGCTTTGTTAAACAAAAGGGTCTTCTCCCAAAGGAGGTAGAACACCCTTCTTTTAAAAATAAAATTATTCGTGGATGATGCACTTTGCCTACTATTTGTTTTGAGAGCAGGATCCAGAGAGCCGAAATGGCCTGCTATTTTTTGCTTGTATGGCTTTTAGCGATTCTTTGAGATTGATTGCTATCAAAGCTGTTAGCCATGGCTGGTGGCGAATGAACTGAAGCGGCTTACTGTGAAACCATTACTTCAATGCATCTTCTTTAGTCCATAGAGACAAAGGGCTTAAAGGGTCAAAGTGCTACTAGTTAGCTGAGAGGGAAAAGATTATGACTAGATCTCGAGTCTGCTTGATTTAATCAGCAAACATTCCATCTACTGATAGCTCTCTCCTTGTCTCTGGTGATGGATATTGCCTGTAATAGAAGGCCATTCCACCGCTCAGAGTTATTGCAATCAGTAGCCAACCAATCAACGATTTCTTTTTACTAGGAGTCTTTGGTTTCATTGTCCTTGGCCTGGCTTGCATTTCGGGGAAACAGCTAGTTACTTGTATTAGACCCCAGATCTCATTCCGGTCATATGAAGACAAGGTTTTCCCTGGGACTCCACTCCCCTCTTCTAATCCTTCGACTTTCATCTTTGCTCTTATTAATGCTTTCCTCTGAGCACTAGACATCGCCTTGAAGCGTTCTTTCCTTTTTTCATTGCTCTCTTGAATTGCCATATCGCCTTTCTATTCCGAATTTTTCAATAAATCTGGTTTCCACAAATACTTGCGTAGTTGAATTGTTAATTCATGATCTATAAAAATACCTTCGCTTTTCAATAAACCTAGTTGGACCCAGTCAGTTTCCTCTCGACCAATACTCATTGACATTTCCCCTTTGGCATTTATGACTCGATGCCAAGGGACTTTTGAAGGCAAGCGCAATCTCTTTGAGGACCATCTAATTTGCCGTGCACACCCATATGGACCAATTAATTCAGCTATTTGACCATAGGTAGCAACTTGACCAAATGGTATGTGTGAAACAGCTTCATATGCCCGCAAATCAAAAGACTCTTTCACGTTCATCTGATTAGTTCTCCCGATCGACACCATCGTCATCTGCGTCGGATTGATCATTCAGTCATCTGATGAAGGTTTGCTTTGTCGCTTTTGCTTCAGGGCACCTCGATGCTTCTTGGTGTTAATTCGACGTTTTTGTGATGCACGAGTTGGCTTAGTTCCTTTTCTGGCTTTTGGAGATGGCTTTAAACCCTCTTGCAAAAGGTCTGCCAAACGACTCAATGCTAATTGCCGGTTCTGATATTGCGAGCGTTCTTCTGATACCACGATGTTTAGGCAGCCATTTATACATCGCTTCTTAAGCCGTTCAAGCAATCTCTGTTTGTGAAAAGGGCCAATTACAGAGGAACGATTTATATCGAACATAAGCTCAACTCTGCTCTCAGTTTTATTGACGCTTTGCCCTCCAGGGCCTGAAGATCTAGAAAAGTGCCATTTCAGTTCACTAGATGGAATAACAAAATTAGAATTGATAGTTAAATCCATTGTGCTCAAAACACTTAACTCTTCGGCTTAAACCTTTTTAGGTAGACATGGTGATGAAGGAATTTAGGCTTTCGATTCACGAGTATTACTGCTACGAAGCAATAGAGAGATTCATAAGAGCAGTGAGGTCAATTTTGGCACCCCTTAGGTCAGACTTTTTGTAATCACTGCGTTTAGGAAAGCCTTGTTTAACTCTTCTAAAGGATCATTGGACCATTGCACTAAAGCAGTCCTCATTGCACACGAGCCATGTCTATATGCTTTTGTCATTTCTAAACCTGTTAATTTATGATTGCCTAATAGGATTTGGAATACTAGTTCAGGAGAGCTATAAGGGAGTTTCTCCAGATAATAAGCTAACTCATTCAAGCCATCTTCTATAGAAATCCCCTTCTTGCTAAGGTGCAGATCAAATAATTTCTTCGCAACTTGACCATACTTTTCTGCTCCGTGATCAGTGAAAATCTTTCCTATGCTTTCCTCTTGATTTGATGCATCGGTATCTATTTTAAGATGTCTTTCTATTCTTAGTAGCCTTTCTTCAAGTGGATTGTTCTCATCCAAAGTTTGGATAGAGGATAGCTTTTCAGTTACAAATGCTGTTAATGTTTTCCCTTCCTTAATTGCTTGAGACTTAAGCCTTATAAGCAACTCTGGATTAATATTGATATTTAACTGAGTCCTTTCAGGGTTCATCTCTCTCCTTTTTGTTGTATCAATATTAGCTTTTCAGCGCAACTCTGTTAACCCTCAACTGACTAGGTACCTAGATCGACTAGCTCAGGTTTGCGTTTTCGCCTTCCTCTGTGCCTTCATTTTGAGAACTTAGAATTATATAAGTGATTATTCCTGTCTAGGGTCCACTGATTAAGTGGTTTTCACGAAAGGTAGATCTTATTTAGTAGAGGGTGTATTTGCGATCTGAGCATTTAAGCCCTTTGGGCTTGCCTTTTCTCCAATGAATATATTGAGATCCTCTGGTGGTAGCCAGCTTCTATTGGCCCCATTTTTAAAAGCAAAGCGTAGAAATTCTGCTGCGTATTGGATTCGGAGTCGTCGACTTGCTGACCCAGGTTCTCCCCCATGACGTTCAATAAGAGCTTCTAAAACCTTGTAGCCACTGGATAAAGAAGGTTCGCTGGCGAGAATAAGCAATGTGCGGTTAATAGGAGTTCGGTAGTTTCGGTTCCAAACGCGTGTTCCTTTCTTGCTATTACTTATTTTACGTGACTTGAATTTTCTAGCTAGTTGTTCCCAGTCATTGGTCTCATTTAAACCAAACCCCTTTTTTTGCTTCACTTGCTCATATGCTTCAGCCAAACCCTTCTCTCGCGATTTCATTATGAGCGAAATCTCTGTGGAGGTTTTCAATATCCAAGCAGCACTTGTGCTGATCCAGGGAATAAAATCTGGGTCGCTCTTTGCCTTTGGCCCAAGAACAATGCTGGTTCGATTCCCATCCTTAAAACGAACTGTTAGCTGAACCTTTTGAACCAGACCTTTCCCTATGCCGCGAACCATCCATCCCTCGCCACATTCTTGTCGAATTTCTTCTCGGAGGGAGGTAATCCATTTCGAGGTCTTATTGGGCATTGTTCTTTATCAATAAAGAAAGTGGTAGTTGTATGTCTTTGACCAGTTATCCAACTTGTCTGCATAGTTGCTTAAAATTCCCATTCTTTTGTACGGTGATTTTTGTAAGTCTTTGATCTAAGTTGATTAGGCATTTTCAACCTTTTATTTCACTTGATATACCTTTGAACGTCCATTGCACTTTCTAACACCCCAGGAAATAGGAGCTTTAGATTTGGTTATTTCTTGTTCAACGCAGATATTCTGATTATTAGCCCATTGAGCCATTGGGCGCAAATTGACAGCAATAAAGGCGAGACACAATGCGCATAACAATAGAGCAACTCCATTGAGAATCTTTATCCAATCAAAGCTTCTTATGTCTGGGGTGTTAGTCATCTAGTGGAATGGGTGATTAATAATCAGACTATTTTCCCCAAAGTCGTTTTGCAACTTTCTTGAGTTGACTTTGAGCAAATACTGCTCCCACCTCCTATTGCCTCACTTATTTGGAGTGGCTTTATGGAACGAATCCTCAATTTGCGATCTTGATTATTCAACCCGTCAAGAGAGAGACTTGGATATGTCGCTTAAACCCTTTCAATGACTTCTTTGGTGACTTTATTGGTATACCTGCTTGGTGGAGCAGCCTTGGGTTCCCTAATGCTGATCAGTGGTATACCTGCGGCTCCTCTTTTAGGGGCCATGTTAGGTGCAGGCTTATTAAGCATTAGTGGTCAGTTTGATGTTGCGATTTGGCCTTTGGGTACAAAAACAGTGCTTGGGATAGGGATAGGGACAGTGATTGGGACTGGAATTAATCCAGAGACAATTGAGGAATTGCAATTGCTTTGGAAGCCAGCATTAGTTATCACCTTCAGCCTTTTGATTACAGGAATTTTTGTTGGATTATTGATTAATAGATTTTTTGGAGTAGACAAGATCGTAGCCCTATTAGGAGCAGCACCTGGAGGGACTATAGGAATGAGTCTAGTAGGAGCCGAGTTTGGGGTTGGTGCAGCTGTAGCAGCTTTGCATGCAGTCAGATTAATAACAGTTCTTTTCTTGATCCCCGCAATAGTCAATTTTCTTGCGCCTATTCAAGGTATTGATCTTCCAAAATAATAATCAGCCCCCACACTCCTTTATCTTAATAGGAGTAAATAGGAGCTGGAATACGTTTGAGTTAAATCCCTGGTACTAGACCAGAGTGGCTGGCAACACTAGACTCACATCTGATTGTGAGTAGTTAATTTAACTTATATAAAAAGGTTTTGCAAAAACGTATTGTTTGGATAGAGTTTAAATAGGCTTTCGGTATTAGGCATCTCCTGATTCGATTATTTCCATTTAATCGCGACAAGACACTTTATGTTTACAGAAACGATTTCAATTCAGACGAGCTCATCATTCTCTTGTCATGCAATCACCAATCAAATTCAGAGCATTATTGAGTGTGGGACTCAATTAGAAGGTGTTGTATGTGCTTCTGGCATGCATACGACTACTGCTTTAATTGTCAATGAGATGGAAGAGAGATTGATTTTGGACTTGGAGAAATGGTTGAAGGAAATGGCGCCTCCATTGCAGGGCTATAAACATGATGATTTACACCTACGGGTTAATATCCCGGAAGATGAACCTAAGAATGCCCATTCACATATGCAAGCTTTATTGCTTGGCAATGATGTGAGCGTGCCTTTTAAGGATGGGAAGCTACAACTAGGCCCTTATCAAGATGTCATCCTTGTAGAACTAGATGGCCCAAAAGAAAGAAAGGTTGTAATTAGCGTTCAATAGGAGGAAGCAAAAGTAACTTATTAAATTCTTTTTATTGAGCTCCTTGCATTACTGGAATCATCTTCCCGCCATCTTGATCATCGTCATCATCAATTTTTCTTGATAGAAATTCTAGTATAAGGAGAATACTCATTGGGTAAAAGCACCACAGTATTGCTTTCCATGCTGGAAAACTATCTACAGATAGTTGGAGTTCGCCTAAGGACATTGTAGTAAATAAAAATTTAGCAAAGTTTTGATGGCTAAAATAATGATAGCTAATTACTGGACTTTTTCCTGGAAAGATCTCTCCAAAAAAAAGCCCCGATGTAAAACAAAGCAGCGCCAGTAGTCAAAAAGATTATTGAGAAAAAGTTCACAATAAACCAACCGAGCCAGCAGCTAATCCGATGAAACAGAAGAAAGAAAATTCAGCCAACTCACGGAATGGAGAGTTTAGGACAATGGAAATTTGTTTAGCCATTTCAAATCTTTAATAGATGATTAATAATGAGGGCTAAAAGAATTGGACGCGATAATTCATTCTTAAATCCTGCATCCAAGTTGAAGCTCGCCTGAATCTATTAGTTGACCAAGCTTTATAGCCTTGGCTTGTTCACACCTAGAGAAATTTAATTGGTTTCTTGTTACCCATACCAGTTCATCCTGGGTGATAATTCCAGTAGATATGGAGGTGAGAAATAATTTTCCGAGTCCCATTGTGATGACCTTGATTGTAAAGATTTAGCGGGATCTCCTATAGATCCCTTTAAGAAATTGTTTGAAAGGTTTGAAAGGGTTTAATTCCATGGCTTAAAAAATCCCTGGAATGATCTGACCTGTGAATGCATAAGTTCCAAGAGCGGCAAACATACCGATCATTGCCCACCTGCCATTTTGGATTTCAGCATTTTCGTTCATTGGTTTTTAAAAATCTAGTGATTAAGTTAAACAAGGCCAGGAACAATTTGTCCTGTTGATACGTATGCACCGACTAAAGCCCAAAATCCCATCATTGCGGCCCAGCCATTAATACGCTCGGCGAGACGAGGGTTGGCAATAGCGTCAAGTTGTTCAGAGTTTTTCATTGGCTAAGGAGAGAGTCAAAGACCGCTTAGATGCGATACGTAAAGAACTATAACAGAAATATTACGGAGTGTGACGGTGCGGTTAGCGGAAGAGCGCAATTGGTTAGTAAAAAGCCTTTTAGACTGCTTTGAATACTGGATTTAATGGGCTCTGTAAAAAATAAATTTAATAGAGATCTCCCTATTAATGTATTTCCTGGATGCTCATAATTGAATTCTTGATATAGACAGCGTTTCTATTTGTCTTGTTAAATGATATTGGTAACCCTATTAACTTAGGACTGGGTGTTAATTATTTAGACTTTTTGATATCATCAAATCTTCGATCTGTAGACTAATCACTGTAGGGGGGGATTAAGTTTTGTCCTCGAGTGGGAGGACTGTTCTGTGTATTGGCAATGTTTGGTTTGTTGCCTCATTGATGAATAGCTGAAGAAGTTGAAACAGGTTTTTGTTGATTCTTTGAGTTGTCAGCAACAAAAGCCTTGAGCCTTTAATTAGTAAGTGGCTTATTGCGTCTACCTCTCGCAGTTGATCTTGGTGGCTCGGCCATTCGAAGACAGTGCTATTAATGGTTCTGGTGGCAAGCGCAACAATCCAGACAGGCGCAGGTCGACATGTTGATTTTAATTAGGAATTTTTTATTAGAGCCAATATTTGGTATCTGTTGCTACCGTTTTGATACGTTCGTCCCTTGAGTGGGATGCATGTTTTGGCAGCAGGGAACGGGGCTGCCATTTCGGAGGAACCTCATGAACACTCTTCCATTAATTCGCTCACACATTAAAAGGGCTGACCGCCTTCACAAGGCTCAGTTGATTGCAACTTCCCATGGGAGTCAATATCATGATCAGTCGACCCTAAATGCAAATTCTGCTTCAAGAAAGGCGAAGGCCAAGCGTCTGCATGATGCTCAATTAATGGCGTTTTAAAAGTTTGATGAGAGATTGAAATGGTTTAGGTCTACACTAGACTTTTCCTTCCAAATAGTTTAACAGGATAACTGACTACTTTTTGTTGAATAAATCAATTAGTTCCTTGCAAGCCCCATTGATTAATGGGGCTTGCAAGGTGTTTTGTTTAATATTTTAACCATTTGATTCTTGTTCATTGGATTTATCTTGCCTTCTAACATGATGCTACTTTGTTAACACATAAAAAAAGGGGCCTTTTCTGGCCCCTAAAGATTGCTTGGGAGACTCTGCATCACTCAGCCAGTGAAAGCCTTAGGCTTTATCAGTAGACGTTTGAGCTTTTTCAGCAGAGAGTTCAGTTTTTTTTTCTGCTTGTGCTAGCCCTTTAAGCTCTTCTTGAAGCTCATGCTCACGTTCATCAATGATTTTGATACGTGATTGATAGGTCTCTTCCAACCTCTTGCGCGAAGCTTCAAGATTCTCGAGCTCCTCTTGTCGCTGCTTACGCTTGATCTGCTCTAGTTGACTTTCAGAGACAACATAAACAGTCCTCATCGGCGGAAATAATGAGTCAGCAAGGACAGTGCTGAATAATGATGTGTACATGATGTTCTGTGCGGGAACATTCTTATTTTGCTCTAAGCCTTTAGAAGCAGTAATGCAGTAAACCGAAGTAATGTATACGGTAAATATCACCTTATTCGGTTAGTATCACTTTAGTTAGTAATAACCGAATAAGGCAAAATGCTTGCGTAATAACCCTATATAAAATCCACGGAAATAAGTTCAAATTGAATTAGTTGCGGAGGAGGAGCATGAAGTTAAGACCACCTGTCAGGACTATTCCCAATTCACTTAGAGATATTAATTGTATGCATCACGTCTCTTACAAGTTACCGAATAAAAGGCAAGATGACTCTTGGGAAGAGGAATGTAAGCTTAATCCCACGAAATCTCCCTGCAAGATCTACGAAGTGTAGACAAGATGATCCTGTGTCGCTATTTGTGAAACCTGCATGTAGAGGCTCAACACGAGCTTTCTGGTAAAAAGATTAGAACCGATGCACCTGTTGATCATGCAGGTAAAGGAGAGGATTTTGCTCCTACTGATTTATTGGCTGCCGCTGTAGGGACTTGTTCCCTGACAATGATGGGAATTACTGTTAAAGAAAAAGGGTGGAGATTAGAGGAGATAACAGTTGCAATTGATAAGAAGATAACACTTAAGGGCCCTCGAAAAATTGAATTTTTGTCTCTTCAAATTCAAATGCCTTTTAATTTGAAGGCTTATCAATTAAAGGTACTTAAAAAGGCCACCAATGATTGCCCTGTTTTGAGGAATTTAAATGACTCAATAAAAATCAAAGTTAAGTGGAATTGATTAAAAAAGAAAAATTGCCTAGATGCCACGAATAATTCTTCATCGCATTAGGCCTACATTTTCATTTTTTGGGGGGATAACGTTCCCATACGTAGAAACCTGCTAGGCAGAAACTGAGCCATAAATAACCGACCACCGCACCCGCCAAAATGTCGCTTGGCCAATGGGCTCTTACATAGATTGTGCTCAACCAGACTAAAGCAACCCAGAGGCTCGAGATCATAAATAACGGTCGGCGTAGTTGCGGGTAGTGGCCGGCCAGAAGGGTGCAACTCATGAAATAAAAGACTACCGAGCCTGCTGCATGCCCACTGGGGAAGCTGGGGCCACCTAGGGCTAGAAGTTTCTCGTCAGGACGATCGCGATCAAACCAGGGCTTCAAAATTCCATCGATAATTACCAAAATGCCAGCTGTTCCCAACATCAGGCAAATTAGATCTCGCCAGAACCGTTTCAAGGCTAAAAAACATAACACTGCCAGCACTAACACTGCAGTTACGTGCATACCACTTAATTGGTAAACGCTAAGTAGCAGAGATCCCAACCCGTCCGGAATGTGCTGCTGCAAGCTGTCTAGCAGATGACTTTCGAATGAATCGACATTGGCAGGGTTTTTGAAAAAGCTTGGACCAGCCAAAATCGACAGTAGAAATAGAACTGTCGAGAAGGCGAGTCGGGGCAGCCCTAAAGCCTGAAACCACTCACGAATCACACGAGTCATTGATATGAAGAGCCAAGTTGCACCTTATGGGAAAAGGTGGGATTTAATTTGATCAGTTTTTTATCCGTTCCTCTTATTTGTTTATATCGCATAGGTTAAGGACAGTCATGCATAGAAGTGTGTTCAATCTAAGGTGCCATGGTCTTAAGAAGGTATTCATCATTTAGTTAGAGAGAAAAGCTCCGAATAAACCTTGAAAGTCTGAATTCAAAACAATGCATCAGTTAGCAGAGATATGGCTGCTGTGGCTTTGTTTATTAACAGAATGTAGGGGGCAATAGCACATTGCATTTGCTTTTTTCGACAACACCAGCCTTTTCAATATGACCAGTATCACCTATTTGCCCTGTACTGATAAGGTTGTTAGAATTACTTTAATGGTTAGATGATGGAGAAATAGTGTAAAAAGATCAATGAATGTAGATTAAAGTTTTGATTGGTCTTTCGGCTATGGGCACAAGAACAAGTTTTGGGCCTGTACCTAATTCTCCTATGTGCAGTTTTGCCTTTAATAGCAATATAAATCATCGAAAATACTTTACTCCTAGACCAGTTAATTGGCTCTTAGGAATATAATTATTTTGTGTCTGTTGTTATTCATGGGTGATTAGTGCACTGCTTTGGAGCATTTTGCTAAGCTTTTCGTAGGAGAGGGATGGGTAGGAGGCCGGATTGCCTTGGTGGCGTCGTCTTTGATCTTGCTCTCGAACAGCTAAAAAATTCTTATATTCCTCTCCTTCGCCAATCAAATGACTTTTACTCCTGCTTTGGTTTCCCAAGCTTTATTGGAATGTGATAAATATGACACCCTTGTCTCTGACTGGTTTTATGTAGAAGACCCGGCACTCAATGTGCTATTGTGGCAAGGCTTTTATCATCTGATTACTTAATAGCTATTTCTTTCTGACTGATCTAAAGTTTATTATGACTAGCACAAACCCAACTAAAAGTATTAACGAAGGCGGCGAAGATAAGATTTCATGCAAGTTAGTTTCTGAAATAATTCGCTCAAGAATTCAAGCCGAAAATGCAAGATTTCATGCTAATGACAATATTTCTGACTTCATCTTCCCAGGTGAATTAGAAACTCTTGAAAAGGAGGTTGCTACACGGGTTAGGGACTTGTTAAAAACGCTTTTAATTGATATTGACAATGATCATAATACCCAAGAAACGGCAGAAAGAGTTTCTAGGATGTATATCAATGAGGTCTTTAAGGGTAGATATCATAAACAGCCAAAAGTTACTAGTTTCCCAAATGATAAAAACCTAGACGAGATTTACACTGTTGGACCAATAACTGTTCGCTCTGCTTGCTCGCACCATTTAGTTCCCATCCTTGGTGATTGTTGGATAGGCATTAAGCCTGGAGACAAAGTAATAGGCTTGTCTAAGTTTGCAAGAGTGGCAGACTGGGTTTTCTCTAGGCCTCATATTCAGGAAGAAGCAGTAATGATACTTGCTGATGAGATTGAGAGTCTATGCAACCCTAAGGGCTTGGGGATAATCATCAAGGCACAACATTATTGTATGAAATGGCGTGGAGTTAAAGAGCCAGATACCAGCATGATTAATTCAGTGGTGAGAGGGGATTTCCGCCATGACCCCAATCTTAAACAGGAATTTTTTGAGTTAGTAAGACAACAATCTACTGTTGGAAAGAATTATTAAAAGATTCTTCGCAGTAGGCCCCTTATTACTCTGGGTCTTTATATAGATTAAGCATATAAGTAGAACTTGAAGACTTGATTTTTTATATCTTATTAGCTTTCAGTAGAGCTACTTTAATTTAGATCAAGCTTTGCGCAATTTTTTCCATCAACAAAAAACTAGCATTTTCCCATTCAAGAAACTTCTATATATTGCTTGAACTATTGATTAAAAGGCAGGACAAGAAAACTTTGTTTTTTATTGAAAGCTATTGGTAAATCTGCTATATAAAGCGTTCTATTAATAAAGAGGTTTTAGGATTCTTTTTCGGCTGGCTTTACTTTTTCTTTTCGATGAATCGCTTGTTGGAACTTAAGTGCTGAATTTACTCCGCAACCTTATTGAAAAACATGTATATCGTAAATTCCTTTTTTGATCTTTTTGCTCGTCAATTTTATGGGATGAGAGCAACCCACGAGAATGCAAGACCTATCCCTATCCAAATACCAGCAAATATATTCCTTGTGTTTACATTAACCCTCTTGATTAGGCTTAGAGATGTTGTTGTAACTAGCAGCAGTAGTGAGCCTTGTGCAAGAAGAAGACCCACAAAATAACCTATTAGAGGTGAAGGCTCAGCGCCAACAATAGTGTTCCCTAGCAGGTAGCCGTGGAAAGCAAATAATGGTAAGAGCCATTTTGGATTAAGGAAATTCAGAATAATTAAGCCTTCTATTCCTAAAGATAAAGAGACAAGTGCTTCTGCCCAAGGGGCTAAAAGTTCCGGCAAGGGTTGAATTTGTACGAATGTACTGCCTGCTAAACCAGTTATCAAAAGAGGGATAACCCATTTCTTGGTTTTTTTTATACCTACGAGAGCGATCCCTAGCATGAAAAGTAGATGATCTGGCCCAAGTAATGGATGCCCAAGACCGCTAAGCAAAGCTTGCCAAGTTGAGAGCTCAGCACTCTCACCCATACCAAAAGGATGATGAGCTAAAACTGGATTTGAAAAAAGAGAGAATAAGAGGAACAATGGTGCCAAACTCCCAAGAAATTGCCTGGGCATGGTGAACGGAAACTTCATAGATCGATCCTCGTCGAGTAATTGATAAAAGGCGGGCATTCTGACTTGTATCGAGAATGTCGATACTTCACAGCTGCGGGACAGTAGTGGATTCTCACCACTTTTCCCCGTTACCTCCAATGGCTGATCTCCATTGGAACCTCATGTATTTAGTTTAGTTGTTGATTGAGTTGAGAGTGACCAGGAACAACACTTTTAACTCCAAGGCGATCAAATTGTGACTGGCAATATTCGCAACTTTAAATTAATGAGATCTCTTTAATGGTCTGGCAAGAAGTGGAAGAGGAGGCAAGTTCTCCAAAAGGATAGGCATTAAGACGGGTTCCAATTATGTAGCGGTTGCTACATAATTGGAACCCGTCTCCCCCTCCCGATTCTCTCGAAAGACAGCCCTACTGAGCAGGATTGATTCCAATAGTGGCCTAGTTTCTGCTGGTTTTGGCAAAGGTTTAATAGAGAAGAATATGTGCCGTATTCTTGAGGCGCTCGTCCGCAACTTCTTGCTTCCCTTCTCTAAGTGCGTGATTAGTTGTTGCTTGAGCTGTTCTTTTTTGTGAAAAAGCTAGAAGCTTTTTCGGAGATTTAGAATAACTGGACTTTTTTGGGAGATTAGTAAGGCTTATTTCGTTGGGCATTAAGCACATTAGCTAATAATTTTGCTGGTTATAAGTTTTTTTTGTAGAGAACATTACGATCCAATTTTTCTAGTAGTAATCACTTAGGTAGTTTATATTTTGTGATTTAACTGAAAGAATATGATATTTCATGTTAATTTATTTTCGATTCTAAGAGAGGTGCAAATTATGCCCGAAAGGAACTCCATCTCTATTCAAGAAATTGATGTTAACCATGATGCAATTGATGAGTACTTTGAATGTATTACTGCATGCTCTATAGGGGATGAAGGTATGCAATGTATAACCCAATGCATTGAGGTTCACCTTAAAGAGGAATCACAATGAATGGGCAAACCCCTTTTTTTATAAGTTCTAAAGGCGGATCAATTACTTGCTTTAGAGGTGATACTGGACGTGTTTTTCGTTCGTGCTCACGAACCTCTTGTGTTTACTCAAGTGATTTACATGCTGCTAAAGCATATTTAGATATTTTAGAGGGCAAGAAAAATTTACTTCTTGGAGAAAAGAACAAGTTTACGGCTCAACGGAAAACCACATTGAAGTGGAATGCTGATGGAGAGCTCTCTCAAATTGACATGGCAAGGATTCTTGACCGTCTTGCTAATCCACAGCTGACTTCATGTGACCTGGCCTGTGGTTTAAAGGATTAGTCTTCTGATAATCAAGGGAGGTCATATTGCATAATTTTTTCAAGCTTTCTTGGCAACTAATACACTCGAAATCTATAAATGAACAAATATGAGCTTTTAATAAAGACTCTAAGCGTAAATACTTTAGTAATTACACCATAGACATTTTTACCATTACCAGTTAAAACGTAATTAGAGCCTCGATGGGCCGCTATACAAGGTAAATGCTCTGATTGGCTCTAGGGCTTTTGGTCGGAAGCCCTAATCAAACCTTTTTGAAGAGGCCAACGATGAACCATCAAGAAGGATTGACTCTGTTTGAGTTGATTCTCCCAATCTGCGTAGGTCTAGCTCTTGGCAGCTTTGCGCTTATAGGCATGCAGGAGTTATTGCATGAATTCTCAGTTGCATTCAAAGGAGGTTTCGAATGAAACTCACTTCACCATTTAGTGCCCTGAGGGGTGCACTAAGCAAAACAATTGAATATAGCCCAACGTGTTTTATTGACGAAACTGAAGTGGCACTAAAAGAGTGTGGTGTCTCTACAGAAGAAAAAGCGGAAGACTCAAGGTTGGTTTTTTGGGATGAGGAATGTCAGAAGCATCCAACTAATTCACATTGCAGGGTTTTTGATAATTGAAGTGATCAAGGATTAACTTCTCTAGTTTGATGGCTCCTATTGGTAGCTCAGAGTTGTTTGCCTTATAGAGATTTGTAGGGAATTGGTTTTTCTAGATAGGGAAAACCATAGTTAGTGAAGGGCCAGTCCTATAAAACTTGTGAGTGTCCTTGATGGGATGCCAGTAATTTTCTAGTTGCCAAATTGATAGTGCTTGCGAACTGCTTCATGTACCTCCCAGCTGCAAGACATGCCTTGCGGAAAAACAACTAGATCTCCGGCACCAAAATTTACAGGCTTTCCCCCATGGGGAGTAACGGTGACATTCCCTTCCAAAATTAAACATGTTTCTTTTTCGCTATAAGTCCAGAGAAATTTACTTGGTTCACATGTCCAGGTTGGCCAATGCTTTATCCCTAGCTCATTGATTGTGCTTGCAGGACATGGGGAGGTGATTGAGATTGTCAAATGATTTCTACAGTTCAATCTCTTTTTAGCAGTTGATAGCCATATGATTACTATCCAAGCTTTTTGGAAAATGGATCTTTCTGGACCTGATGCAATTGATAAAGCTATTGAGGCAGGATTAGATCTTGACGGCAGCCCAATACCTTTAGAGATGCTCAAGCTTTATAGAGAAGTGATGGCTAAAGAAGGGGCAAGAAAAAGAAGTGGGGTCAAAAAATCCATGCGGAATCGAATTGTTCGTTCTGGAGCCAAGCATTTCGATCGAGAAATATTAAATAAGCGTCTTATAGATGCTGGTTGGGAAGGTTTAAATCCGCGTGAGATTGAATTCTTCTTTGGCTAATTGATACAAGCTTCCCCTGGGGAATAGGTATTGACCTATATATTTCTCTTGGCTTGGCTCACTATTTAATGAGTTAAGGACTAACAGTGTTAGAAAGGGTTTATTTCTTTTCCCATTATTGAAAGGTGTACCTTTGAACTTGATTGCTTGTTATCGCAACCCTGGACTTGATTCTGTTGCGGATGGGGTTATTTCATTTTTCGATAGGCGTCCTGATCTTCATCGTAGTGGAGTCGTATTCGGTAATGATTCATCTTTGGTAGAGGCGAAACCGGCGAAGGTTTCTACTGACATCAGTTTGGTTGCTATTGATCGCTCAGACCCTGAGGCATTTGCTCTTGCAGATGTAATTGTTCGAGGTGTTACCAGTGCACTCAACAAATATCTCAAAGACCGTCCTTTATTTAGAGAGTGTTCTCCAGAGCAGTCTATGTTTGTAATGCCGATTTTTAATATTCAGCATTATGGACATGGAGAAGGTTTCAAACGGTGGCATTGTGATTGGACTATAAGTGATGAGGCAACAGAACCTGTAAATAGAGTGCTTGCCTGGATTCTTTATTGCAATGATATTGATTCAGCTGGGACAGAGTTTTATTGGCAGGAACATCATGAATCTGCAGAAAGAGGTAAATTAGTTATTTTTCCTGCTGGTCCATCTCATATTCATCGTGGGCGAGTAAATGATCAAGGGACTAAAACGATAGCCACAGGTTGGATTAATGCAGGTAGTAGAGATGCTTATCTTTCTCGTTTAGCAGCCTCTTGAAGAATTCGATGACATGGTGGTTGTTTGACAAAAACGATCAGCTTTAGCTGAACTTGTTAAATGCTGATACTTCAACTATTTAGTCAATTGTTGCCATTACTTGCAGCTGGCTATTTGACCGCGCGCTTTAAGCCAGGCCTTTCATCTCACATAGCACCATTACTTATTAATTTTGGAATACCTATTAGCTTGATGGGGCTTCTCCTGAAGAGTGGATTTGATTGGATGCTTTTTCAGGCTTTGGCGATGGCTTGTCTTGCGATTGGATCGCTTATAGCAGTAATTAGAATTTCCCCCAATCTTAGAAGCCATATTGGTACTAGAAGCTTATTGTTAGGAAGTGCTTTTGGAAATACGGGTTATTTCGGCATACCTGTTTCAGTGGCTCTTTTGCCAAGTGAAGCATTAAATTTCAGTATTGGTTATGACCTTGGCGCAACGTTAATTGTATGGAGCTTAGGCCCAATACTCTTCACAAAATCCTCATCCGAATTGAAAGGAATTTCTGCTTGGAAATATCTTTTAGCTCTTTTGACTAGTAGCCCCGCTAGTAAGGGATTAATTGGTGCAGTGTTGATTCAGTTAACTCCTTGGAGCCATCAGATTACTGCAGCCCTTAGTTTTCCATCGCAAGTTGTGATTACTTTAGCTTTGATGATTGTTGGTATGCGTTTGGGCCAACTGGACTTTATAGGGAATCTATCTTGTATAAATTTTCGTACATTAGTTAAACCTAGTTTACTGCTAAAGCTAGTAATTTTTCCTGCCTTAATGTTAGCTCTTTCCATGGTCTTTAGCTTGCCTACGTTGATGTGTAAGGCACTTGTATTGCAGGCTGCTACACCTACTGCTATTTCAGTTTTTTTATTGGCTGAAGCAAGTGGACAAGAACAAGAAATTGCGGCTTCTTTAGTGGCTTTTAGTACTTTGATTGCTTTATTTACAGTTCCAATTTGGTTTTTTATCCTTTAGTAATTCACTTTGCATTAGATTTAATTTTTTAAGAAAGTTCATTGAAGCACTTTGAAAAACTTTTATTTATCTGGAAATCTGTTGTTCTGGTTAAGGAGACCTTTCATTAAACCTCAGGTTTTTTGATGTTTGATTTCAGTATTGTTATTAATTTCCTAGACAGCGTTTAGTTTGAAAGTGTTTTTGACCAGGAACCAGCTCAAAAAACCTCGTGTAAGAACTAACAGCATCGATAAAAAAGCGAGTGCAACACATAAAGGGCAGTGTGCTAATCCCATTTTATAAGCTCCAGAAGACTTTCCCCTTCATAACTGTTTTTGGCACCTTTTTTGCGAAAAGTTGCTTAGCTGTTTTGATACGAAACGGAAGAACTGAGCAGGGAATTTGAGGGGATTGAGATGAGACTTCAGTATTTAGAAGCAATGCTGCGATTTCAGATAGCAAAAAGCAAATGACCTTTTGCTATCTGCTTTCGATTTATTCAGGGTTATGTCAGCATTGACCTATCGCTTGAATTAGCAGAAATTGGCTTTGGAACTTGGTCTTAGGGGAACAAAGCTCTTTGGGGATACCAGTCTGAAAAAGACGATGATCTCTTAGAGCAAACATTCAATGATGCAGTTGATGAGGGACTGACCTTTATTGATACAGCAGATTCGTATGGAACTGGGCAGCTAAATGGACGCAGTGAGGAGCTTTTGGGCAAATATTTAAAAAGGCTGCCACCCTCAAAAAGAAGGGTTTGAAATTTCTACAAAACTCTGCAATATCACCAGGAGTAGTAAGACTCATTGCAATGACTGGCTTTATTTGCTTGTGGCTCAAGCCCACCTCCTCAGTCAGATAAGTCTTTGTCCCTTGAGGTAGCGACTCCCATAAGTTGACACCCCTAAGCCCGTTTGCTTCTCCTTATTCAGTTTTCAAGGCTGAAGACTGGATGGTTCAACCTGCTCCTATCGGAATAGGACAATGCGTAAGGGACAGGCCAAAAAGCGTTACCAGTCAAACGGTTCAATCAAGAAGAGGAATGGGACTGCCTTGAACACGGAGTCCTCAAGAAGTCACGTTCAGCTTGCGCTTGCATAACCTGCCAACACTTGAACTATTGCTGTGACAAAAACTGCAGAACTCTCCTTGCTTGTCACGTCCAACAACGATTAATTCCACACGGAGAACACCTCACTAGTAGATGTCTACTGTGGCAACGGCGATTAGAGAAGGAGGTTGGATGGGGTCCTGAAGCTGCATGAGGAGTTTCGGATCCCGGTATGGGGGTTAAAGAAATCCGCCTATAGCGGAATATGGCCTCGTACTTTCTTAGAAAAAGTATGATATTTACTTTGATTTTTCTCTTAAAAAAGCTAATGAAAGTAAGCAAAGAACTCCTATTAGAGGGCCAGGTGAAAGGTTGAAACCAATCGAAAGCAAAAAGCCTATAAATGTCAATAGAGTTCCATACTGAGCAGAACGCACCATTGCAGAATGCAAACTAGTGGCATGATTTAATCCAAAAATAGCTGGTGCTGAGAGCAAACCTATAACCAAAATGACACCTACAGCTGCCATAGAACTCACCACAACGAGAGCAGTTACAAGGCCAAGCGCTAAACGCAATGTAGAAATATTTAACCCACTAGCAGCGGCACCTTCAGCGTCTAGGCCAAGATATACCAATTTCTGATATGAAGTTCTTAATAGTAGGAGTAATGCAATTGCAGCGACTAAGGTTCTAATTAGATCATCTGTGCCCACTGCAAGGAGGTCGCCAAATAAAATAGATTCCAGATCAACTCTTATCTCTAAAAGAGGAATCAATAAAACTCCTAAGCCAAGTGTGCCTGCGAGAACAGTATTAATGACCCCTTCATTGTTTCCTTTACTTTTTGAGGTAAGTCTTTCTGCAACAAGAGCCCCGACTAATCCACTAAGCACCCCGCCTAATGAAGGATCAACTCCTATAGCCAGAGCTAAGACTATCCCTGGAACTACTGCATGCGAAATTAAATTTGCTTGGAGAAGACGATGATGCGTGATCAAGACAGCACCAGTTGCAGGACAAAGCATTCCGACTAAAAGTGCCATCAGGAATGGTAAAGCCCACCAATTGGTAAAAAATGCTTCTAACAATGCACTAAAAGATTAATCTTGGCAAAGGTATGAGAGTCACACCTCAGAGAATGGTCGAACAAAGCACTGGTTTGACGTCCCGTCAACAAAATATATTGGAGCAGTTGAATAATTGTTCCGATGAGATCAGCGGCCAACAAATTCATCGCAAATTGATCGATGCTTCTTACAATATTGGTTTGACTACTGTTTATCGACATCTTCGAGTTCTTCAGCAAAAAGGATTGGTGCGATGTCGAAACCTTCCAACAGGTGAAGCACTTTATAGCCCTGTGAATAGGGATCATCATCATTTGACTTGTGTTGACTGTGGTCAAACTCTTGTTTTGAAGTCCTGCCCAATTAAAAATATTGAATTGCCTAAGGCACAAACAAAAGACTTTGAGTTGTTGTTTCACACCCTTGAATTCTTTGGCCTTTGTAAGAGTTGTCACCAGCGTCAGAAAGTAGCTAAAACCTGAGTATTGATTAGCCATAACAGTGGTTACCCATACTGCTAATTGACTGAAGCTTGCTTCTCACTTCTTCTGGAGTTCCAAAGGCCAAAACAGTTCGATCAAGTGTGATTACTTTGTCGTATGCATTTAAAGCTTGACCCCAGTCATGGCTACTGACAAATATCGTTAACCCCGCTTCGGCAAGCTGACGAATAATGCTTAGAAACTGCTCCCTGGATGGAGGGTCAAGTGCCGCACAGGGTTCATCCAAAAGAAAAACAGATGCATTTTGTGCCAGCGTTTTTGCAAGTAAGGCTCTTTGTTGCTGCCCTCCAGAAAGTGAATCAAGTCGTTTCTTGGCTAAAGCAGCAAGACCAACCCGTTGAAGTGATGCTTCTGTCTTGCAACATGATTGATTGTCAGTATTCACTTGACCCAGTGCTACCAATCCTTCAGTAGTGATAGGGAAATTCCAATTGATAGAGCTCCTTTGAGGCATTAATGCAACTTGATTTCGGTTTGCTCCTAAAGGATGCTCATCTAAAAAGATTTTCCCTTCATGCGGCATGACTTGACCTTGCAATAGGCGCAGCAAGGTTGATTTTCCTGCTCCATTTGGACCAACAAGAGCTGTAAGAGTTCCTGTTTTTAGCTCTAGAGAAATGTCCTTTAGAACAGATTCTTTGCCATAGGAAAATGACAGGCCTTTTGCAAAGAGATTAGTCAATCAAGAATGCGTGAATAGCGTGAATAGCGTGAAAATCTCACCTTCTCATGCTAGCTCATGCTTAAAATGAAAATCGTTTTCATTTGAAGACAGTTTTCTCTCGAGTTGGGTCTAAATGCTTATGATCCGGTGACCTTCTTTTCATTATTGCGTGAGAGTTAGATCCGTTCTCGCTGGTTGTTCGGTCGTTTGTAGTCTTTTCTTTGGCTCAAGTCTTGCAAAAGCTTCTGAGGTTAAACCCGGTGTAGTTGCTTTTGATGGTGTCCTTTGTGATGTTGTGCGGACTATTGCTGCCAAATCTGCTGATGTTTACTGTGTGATTCCACCAACTGGAGATCCACACTTTTATCGTCTGAAGCCCAAAGACTTACAAGCTATAGCAAAGGCAGATATTGTTTTTCACAATGGTTTTTATTTAACCCCTTCTGCCCTAAAACTATCTACAAAAGCTTCTGTAATAGCAGTCGCAGAGAAAGCGATGCCTAGATATAAGGGCAAAGATCCACATGTTTGGCATGATCCAAACAATATCTCTGCAATGTCGACGATTATTGAACAAAGCCTCAAAAAGTTGTTGCCTCAATCTGAGGTTTCGGCACTAAAATCACGTACTAAAAGCGCCAAGGCTGTTTTAAAGGACTTAAGTAACTGGACTTCCGCTCAAGTTGGATCGATACCTACTAAAAATCGAATACTCGTGACTCAACATCGTGCTTTTAGTCATTTGACTAAAAGATTCAAACTACGTGAACTTCCTGTTATTGACTCCTTCGCTACGGGTGGAAGCCTCCGTCCTTCCAGCCTTGGAAAGATTGTGTCTGAGGTGCAAAAGTCTGGTAGCCGGGTGTTGTTCACCGAATCTCTTCCAGTAAACAAGACACTTAGGCGCATAAGTCGTGCTGCCGGTATTCCGGTAATGAATACTCCTCTATATCCTGATGGACTTGCACCTGGTGGCCTTTCAACAATTGAGACTGCAACCTCGAATATTTGTGTAATTACAAAAGGTCAGGGAAGCACTTGTGATCAAAAAACAGCAGATCAGATTGCTCAAAAATGGGCGGACATTCGTTAATTGCCCTATCACTTCATTTTCTAAATCAACTACCTAATCAATTTGATGTCTACCAATTTCATTAAAAGACTAAATCCTTTGAAAGCTTCATTGCTCTTAGGCGTTGCATTGACGAGCGTTGATGCTTCATTCTTACCTCGTATGGGGCATGCCCACGGGGGAGGAGGAACTGAGCCTTTAGAAGCAGGTGAATTTAGGTTGACGCCTCAAATAACCTTCGAAGCTCATGGTGGTTTTGAAAACAATATTGAAGGAAAACCAGAACATTATGGACTTGATGGACTCTTTGGAGGTTTGATGGAATGGGGGTTGAAGAACGGTGGGAAATTCTCTATTGAAGGTGCTTTTGGACCTGTCGGTGTATGGGGTGAAGCAGAACATTTTTATGGTGCCGTACATTCTGATCATGACGATCATGACGATCATGACGATCATGAAGAAGAGCATGCTGAGCACGACACTGATTACAAACGAGAAGATTTCCGTGGTTACTTAAAAGCTACATATGCTCCCAATGATCGACTTAGTGTGGCAGTAGATACCAAGCCTTACATAGTTACAAAAAATCAGGGAGAAGAAAAGAAAGGAACCAAAAATTCAATTGGCGCAAAAGTACTATATGCTTTGGGTGAAGGGGATGTTAATTTTGCACTCGGAGATAACTTTAAAGATCTCACTGATGGAGCTTATGTAAGTGTGGAGCACCGTCAAGGTTGGAATTCAGTTGGGGAATGGCAAGGCAATTACACAGACCCTAGAGTAGGAGTCGAATTTAATTACGATTTAATTGCTCTCAAAATAGAAGGTGGCCCTCGTTTCTTTGTCCCATCATCTGAGGCAAGTACAAGCGAACGTACAGATTTCGCTGGTGAAATAGAGATTGGTCGTCCTGTAGGAGAAAACTCATACGTATTTATTCATTGGCAACCTACCCGTAGTGATAAGGATGGTTCTGACTGGGGAGAGGGCTGGCAACATCATGTTGGAACAGGAGTAACATTTACTTTCTGAGAATTAAACATCTTAAAAACTAATTTAATCTAAATAGAAAACTGCCTCGTAGGAATTCCTATTCGGCAGTTTTCTATTTAGATTAAAGAGTAGATTATATTCTTATACTTTGTCGGTATTTATTGGCAGTTATTTATTTCACGACCATTGTGGCCTTTTGGGATGGATAGTGATTTTGAAAAAGTTTGAATATACTCATTACGTTAGAGTTAGCTGAAAAGAATCATTTTGACTCAAGCAATAAAGCTAACTTTGCTTTTTGATGGAGGTTGTCCTCTTTGCCAACGAGAGGTTTCTTTCCTTCGCGCGAGAGATAGTTTGAAATGCATTTCATTTGTAGATATTGATTCCCCTGATTACAACCCGAAACTATTTAAGGGAATTAGTTATCGAGAAGCAATGGGTAGAATTCATGCAATAAGCTCTTCTGGCGAGGTCTTAAAGGATGTTCGAGTGTTTCGAGAGGCATATAGATTGGTTGGCCTAGGTTGGGTCTATGAGCCAACTACTTGGCCATTAATAGGAACTTTTGTGGATGCGGCCTATCGATTCTGGTCTCGACGACGTCTTTCTTTTACCCGCAGACCATCAATAGACCAACTTTGCAAGTTACATGAGCAGATTGACCATTAATCCACCTAAGCCCGTAAGGTTGCATATACATTTTAATGAGGAACGCTTGCTAAAATAGTGCAATTGCCACACCTGAAAATGTTGTAATTGCAAGAATTATGCTAGTAAAATTTATATTATCCTCTTCTGCTTTGGAGAAAATTAGTGAGACTATTGGTGAAATACTTAATATGGTCCAGCCTAGCCCTATAGGGAGTGCCTGAAAAACTATTTGCTGCAAGAGAATACCTAAATTGGTTCCTAGTAATGTTGCAAATACCAACTTCAATTTATTTTCTGTAGAGATTTTAAAGAAGATACGCTTTAAGTTATGTCTTGCAATTGGCAGTAAAAATACTATTGCTCCTAAGAGTCTTATTTCTGTTGTTTGTAACGGCGATAAATCAGAGGTAGTTAATACTACCCTTGACAATATTCCAGCCATGACAGCAAATAAGACTGACAACAAGCCAAATATCAATCCAATACTTGTGGCATTAAAGGAATGTGGTTCTGTTTTTATTGTATTTGTTTTTTGCCTTATAATTCCAACTAAAGATACTGTTACTATGGTGCTACCCACCCAGGCTTTTGTTGGAAGGGTTTCATTGATTAGAAAAGTTCCTAAAATAGTAGCTAAGATTGGAGACAATGCTTCAATCGATAAAGTTCTTCTAGTCCCTAATCTTTTAAGAGCGTTGATATAAAGGCTATCACCTATCGCAATGCCAAGTAGGCCACTCGCAAAAAGGATTATGATTTCTCTTGGATATGAGGGCCAGTGAAATGTAAAAACGATAGGAGAGAAGATTAATAGGGCGATAAGATTTTTTATTAAATTAAGTTGTATCGCTGGAATGGTCTTGCTCTGCTCCCGCCATAGGAAACAGGCAAATGTCCATGCAAAAGCTGCACCTATACCGGCAAATACTACAAGCATTATTTAATCTATATAACGTAGATTGTTAGGATACACCTTCATTTAATTCATCAATGGGTAACTTACAATTATGTTCGATAATTTCTCCATTAGGTATTCGTTGAGCAAACCTTGGATTTTGTTCATGTAAACCTAGTTCATTGTCTTGATAGCTCCACAGCCATTTTTTATCTGTAAAGCTGATTTCTCCACGTTGGAATGAAATTGGCAGCATCAACTTAATATTCTTCCAGTCAAGAACTACAAAGGCCCCTTCATCAACTTTCTCTAAATCAGTTACAATCATGAAGTCACCATTCAAATTATTTCTGATAGTAGCGCCGAGCACTTCGCCATCGCAAATAAAGGTTGATGAAGGCGTAACTGTTATCAAAATACTAAATAATAAAGAAAAAATTCCCATGTTTTGTGACTAAAATCCTGCTAATTGTATGGTGTATTTTAGAAAGTGCTATTGATTCTAAACTTCCAGATCAATTTTAGCCTCCTTTTGGTAAGGTGAGCCAGGCTTTATCTAACTCTTCTCCGTAGATGTTTTGCATTATAGATGCATTAAGTAATTGAACAATAGGCTCAAGGTAGGTATTGAGTCCCCTGTGGACCATTGACAGCTGTGTTAAACATAAGAAAAAATTAAACTGAACTTTATGTATGAGTCTATAGATGGAAAAACCTTCCATACCAGCTGGCGTTCTAAGCTTCATAATCAAATGGTTAGACGCAATGGTCAGATTGCAATTCAAAAGAACATAAAGTTGCTTAAGGAAAACCCTGAGAAAGTTGGCGGTGACAAGGACACTGCCAAAGAATTAATTGAACTACTAGAAAATATTTCGGCCGATCAAGCATGGATTGCGGCTCATGCTATGGCGGGACTTTCTATTCAAAAAGCTTTAGAGACCTTAAACTCTATGCGATTATGAACTTATCTCCTTATGCTTCATAGGGGCCGTGACATAAAAATGGATTGTTCACTATAATTAAGTCTAATTGATTTAAAGTATTTAGTATTTTGAGAATGTAATGGCTACTGTTTTGGTCACAGGGTCCAACCGTGGAATCGGACTTGAGTATTGTAAACAATTGAAGCAAAGAGGCGATGATGTTATCGCTACATGTCGTACATCCTCTTCTGAGCTAGACGCTCTTGGGGTAAAGGTTGAGACCAACGTTGATGTCAGTTCAGGAGAATCGGTGCTAAACCTCAAGCAGAAGTTAGAGGGAACCAATATAGACGTGCTGATACAAAATGCTGGAATAGCAGAATACAATTCTCTATTAGGGCTTGATCCAGAAAGTGTTATTAGACAATTTCAGGTTAATGCATTAAGTCCTTTATGCTTTACGCAAGCGTTTCTTGGCCAAATGCGAAAAGGTTCGAAAATAGCTCTTATGACAAGCCGTATGGGCTCTATAGATGACAACACATCAGGGGGTTCCTATGGATATAGAATGTCTAAGGTGGCTCTATGTATGGCTGGAAAGTCTTTGTCAATTGACTTAAAAACTAATGAAATCTCTGTGGCTATTTTGCACCCTGGATTGGTGGCTACGCGGATGACTGGATTTACTTCGAGCGGGATTAGCCCTGAGGAATCTGTTAAAGGCTTGATTGCTCGAATTGACTCTTTGAACCTTACTAATTCAGGTACATTTTGGCATGCTAATGGAAATATTCTTCCTTGGTAATAGTTATTAGTTCTTCCAAGTAATTGTTATTAGCTTATTTGAATACATGTAATTCAATTAAAGTATCAAAATAACTTTAAGCTAATATTTTTTTCGCCTATTAGGGTGCTTTTTGAATCAGCGCCATATTCTTAAAAACTTAAAAAATTTAATGGTCCATGGATCCCAGCGAGTTTTGCCGGAACTATCTTTTTGGTATCGGAGATTGTTATCTCCCAAATTCACCAAAGCTTCTTTGTTTTTCCACCAAATCCAATCACGAATTGGTGGATTTTGGCTCAAGTCCTCACGAGTAAGCTCTAGTGCAAGATCGGATGAGGCTTCAAGAAGGATCTCTAACATTTCCTCAGAGCTCTTACAATTAGAGAGCCTCTCATTAGTTTTTTCAGCTCCGTCTAGTGAGTCAACAAGTAATTGCAGCCTCTCTTTGACAGCTAATTTTTTATTGTCCATTTAATCAGCTTAGGCAGATTTAGGCTGTTTAACAAAATAGGTTTAATTAGGTAAACAGATCAGACAGTTTCTGGTTAGGAGCTTCCTTAGGGATAGATTGTAGATCTTTTGTTAGGTCCAATCGTAAAACAATGTCTAATATAGTTCCGATTGTTGATGAACCACTGATATCTGTTGGTAAACTTGCTAAAGCTAGTTGCGGCAAGAAAGTACGCTTTAAACTGATTTACCCAATCCCGGGCATATCAAAAGGTAACTTGCCTTCAACTGCCACTAAGTATTTTTGAACTGCTGGAATACGTAATATTGCTAGCGGAATGAAAATGTTCAGGCCAATCCAAATTGATCCAATGATTACTCCCCATTCACCACTTTTTTTAAAAGGCTTTCGGTCTGTTTGTCTTCGGTCATTGGATAAATACTGATCAAGATGACTCTACTTCTATTAATTGGTTGTAGCAGAGTTTTTTAGAGCAAGTCAATTCCCTGAGAATTTAAATCTTATGTTGCTAGAAACCTTGTAGACTTTGGACAATAGTTTTAGCTAAACTGGTTATGCAGATTGGCAAGTCGTATTAGATGTTCCATCTTGCATGGAATTAGACTAACTATACTTATTTGGTTTAAAATAATCAATATTTGAATAACCATAATTGTTGAATGCATTTAATTAAAAATGTAAATAATGCAAGCTTGGCATCATTTGAGTCTGTGATAGCTAGAGTGAGATTTTTAGCCCCTAGCTCAGTAACAACAAGTATATTTCTTGCCAACCTTAGCGTTGCTCTGGCTTGATTGAAATTAGTTTTGAGGCCAAGTATCTTTTATTTCGCTTGAAGCCTCATTGCATTGAGGACTCCGATAGAAATTAAAAATAGTCCTATATATGCGCCTGAATATAGGCTAAATGGTGGCAGCATTCGCTAGGGAATTTAGAATTATGAATATTTTAAAAAAAATTTAGGTCAACTGTGGGTATTAGAAAGTTCTGAGAACTTCTTTATTTTTGAGCCTAAAAGAGATGTTTTGATCTCCAAGGTCAGCTACTGAGAAAATTTTTACCATTAATCTATTGGCATGGCCTAGAAGCTGCTTAGCTTGGAGTCTTTTCACCCTAGAGGTGAGTAATCACAAAAAACAACGGTGAGCTATAAGTTTGACCACCCTAAAAGTGAAACCGTTTTTGCTTAACTAGATCGACGCAGGGTTTACTGATTGGAGCCTTTTTATTAATGTATATTAAAAGGCTGCATATATGTGAGAAAGGTTACATCTTTTTGGAAGAAGTTTTCAAGACTGCAGTAACAATTAGTTCGTTAGGATGTAGGTAAATAGCCTTAGTCTCTAAAAAGTTTTCCAATAAGATGTCCCAATATATTGCTTGGAATTAGATGGGCAAAGCTTCTGTAGGGGGTAAAACCCTTTCTGGTGATATACAGCCTGATCAGGCGCTGGGACCTGTATTAAAAAGCTTAGAAGCAGATTCGATTCCTTTGAATCTTCCTTCAATCACTATTTCCACTGTCTATGGTTTGATCGTCGAGGCTTCTGTTAAATGCCCAAATCAGAGGTTTTTGAAGGTGTTCAATTTATTGCTGTTTGTTATTTGGTGGTTCCCAATTGTTGTTCTTGCCAGAACCTTCTTCTATGCAAGAAGTCAGGTTTCTTTTGTTGATAAGAAGAGTGTGACGTTTTTGGTTGTTGGTCCAGAAACTATATGGACTGCAGTACATAGGGCTTTTGAAGGGACTAGTCCTATGAGATTCTTTGGCATAAGGTTTTTGGCAGTTTGGGTGTTCCCTACGGCACTTACTGGATTTGTGATTGAGCTTTTATTGGTGAATCCATTAAATGGGCTAAAACCTTGGGGATAAACCTGGAGCCCAAATATTGATATACGAGTTTGTACTCGTATATCCCTGAAGGATTCAGAGTCGCTTTGATGCTCGGATTGGATATTTAGTTGACGACATTAGATGCCTTTGAAAGGTTGAACCCATTTATGCCACTAAAGAGTCAATAGATGCAGCCCCAGCGAGTCGAATGATTCTTGAGGGCTGAGACATCAGCACAGAGCACCTAAATAAGTACAGCTTTCTATTGGGAGGCTTTGGCTAGAGAGATTCAAGGCTGCATGCAGGCGGTATTCCTTAGGAGAAACTCAGCCTTTGACTGGAGCTTCCTAATACCCATTTGCAGATTGATTTGTCTTCCGAGGCTTATAGCTTTTGGAGGAAGTGCTTCCAAGAAGTATTTGGCAAATTTTCTTAAGCCAATTTGCTACTCAGACTCAATTTTAACTTTGTCCTAGCAGCCCAAAAGGAAAATATGGGACGAATCCTCCTTTCTGCTTTGCTTCATCTTTTTAAGTCCTTGGATGTCTTTTCAGGGGCGTTGAACTCTGATCATCCTCGCTTAATTAGCTTGTAGAGGGGCATTGAACACGGAAAAAGAAGGGTTATTCCTTTCCCTCCTCACGGAGAGTTCTTCTAGCTGACTATTTAAAGATCCATACACATTTAGCCGGATATGTGGACGGCTTCTAATATATAAGTTAATCTGAAATGTCGATAAATTATTTACCATGCTCACTGGTAAGGAACTATTAGCCAAGGTCAAAGACTTAGGCGATGTCTCCAAGTCTGATCTTGTCAAGGCATGTGGATATGTATCCACAAAGAAGGGAGGCGGGGAACGCCTTAACTTCACAGCTTTTTATGAGGCACTGCTTGAAGCGAAAGGAGTAAATCTTGCCGCTGAAAGCTCTGCTGGAATTGGCAAAGGTGGAAGAAAACTGAGCTACGTTGCTACTGTTCAAGGCAATGGCAACCTCTTGATTGGTAAGGCCTACACAGCTCTTCTGGACCTTAAGCCTGGAGATAATTTTGAAATCAAAATGGGCCGCAAAGGTTTCCGTTTGATTCCAGAAGGCGAAAGCTAGAGGTTTACTTCTCTCCAGCAACCCTTTAATTAGAAGCGGATTTACGGTCCATACAATATTGGCCAACAAGCATTTTTGCTTGTTGGCCTTTTTTATTAGTGGAACCGACTTTTTGTTTTGAATAGGGATGGGGAGTTCGGGTAATTTTTGCTTGTGAAGCATTCACCCCTTGTATTCAGCTTGTCGAGGTAGTTTGCGAATATGAACGGACCTTGAACATTTGCATCCCATCAATTAGTGCAAGCGTATCAATGCGACTGTCGAACAGAGAAAAAGCTGCTCTCTATCTCATCTGAAATCCGATTTTTCAATCCCAACGTTTAGATCTTGTTACGTGGTTCATATGCATGTGGTTAGGTATCACTCAATTTCGTGGATCAGAAAGGTTGTTTAGCAAAAACTATTTTGAAAACCTTTGACCAAGCTTTTCAAAAACTCTCTGTTCTGACATACATCGATATCAAGGGTGCTTGAATAAATTGATATTGGTTGTTCAAAAAGTGGCAGAGAAGAAAGCAGCGGCAGACCGGAAGCTAGCGGCTGATAAGAAAGCCGCGGCAGATAAGAAGGCTGCGGCAGACCGGAAGCTAGCGGCTGAGAAGAAGGCTGCGACTGAGAAGAAGGCTGCGGCTGAGAAGAAGGCTGCGGCTGAGAAGAAGGCAGCGGCAGATAAGAAGGCTGCGGCAGATAAGAAGGCAGCGGCAGATAAGAAGGCTGCGGCGGATAAGAAGGCTGCGGCAGATAAGAAGGCAGCGGCAGACCGGAAGCTAGCGGCTGAGAAGAAGGCTGCGACTGAGAAGAAGGCTGCGGCTGAGAAGAAGGCAGCGGCTGAGAAGAAGGCTGCGGCGGAGAAGAAGGCTGCGACTGAGAAGAAAGCAGCGGCGGAGAAGAAGGCTGCGGCGGAGAAGAAGGCTGCGACTGAGAAGAAAGCAGCGGCGGAGAAGAAGGCAGCGGCAGATAAGAAGGCTGCGGCAGATAAGAAGGCTGCGGCGGAGAAGAAAGCAGCGGCGGATAAGAAGGCTGCGACTGAGAAGAAAGCAGCGGCTGAGAAGAAGGCTGCGGCTGAGAAGAAGTCTGCGGCGGAGAAGAAAGCTGCGGCGGATAAGAAGGCTGCGACTGAGAAGAAAGCAGCGGCGGAGAAGAAGGCAGCGGCAGATAAGAAGGCTGCGGCAGATAAGAAAGCTGCGGCTGATCAGAAAGCAGCGGCGGAGAAGAAGGCAGTTGCAGACCGGAAGCTAGCGGCTGAGAAGAAAGCTGCGGCGGATAAGAAGGCTGCGACTGAGAAGAAAGCAGCGGCTGAGAAGAAGGCTGCGGCTGAGAAGAAGGCTGCGGCAGATAAGAAAGCTGCGGCTGATCAGAAAGCAGCGGCGGAGAAGAAGGCAGTTGCAGACCGGAAGCTAGCGGCTGAGAAGAAAGCAGTTGCAGACCGGAAGCTAGCGGCTGAGAAGAAAGCAGTGGGACAAAAAAATGTCAGAAGAAGTGCAGGCCAGTTAATGCAGAAGCCAAAAACAGTTTCTGAAAAGAAGAGAGAAGGAAGACAAGAGTTGTTAAAGGTTTCTGTTTATCTAGATACAGGCAAAATTTTAACTATTGCTTTGATGGGAGTGCTTGCTGCGATTTTATTGATCACGACCTCGGCTTTCCTCGTGAAGTAATTCTATGGCGGTCCCTCGGGGAATAATTTTTCTTGGCTAACTATTCTGGATTCAATTTCAAGTTACCTTTTGGTGCTTGAATAGAAAGAGTTTGTAAGGTGATGCAGTGCCCAGCGAAAGGATCCAAGAGATTGTAGATTTTGCTACTACTGAATCCCCATACCGCTCTGCAAATAAAGGGTGGCTTACTAATGACATATTTATAGATTGGAGTTCAGACTCTGATTTGTCCACGAATACATCTCGATCTGCACAGATTGCTAAAGTATCTTTATTTTGGAAGCCAATAACTGATTTGCTTACAGGCATAGTATTGATACTTTTTGTTAGTATAATTCTTGGCCTTGCTCCGTTATATATCATTCATGCAAAACACTTACCAATTATATCTTCTTCAAGCTTAAGCCCTGACGTCTCATCAACTCAAAAGGAAGTGGCGCCTGATGTTCTCTCAGAAGTGAGTGAAGTGAACGGCCCTGCCCCCATGTCGATTGACCAACAGAGTATCTCTAAAGATGCCCAGATGGGTAGATCTCTTGCAAGCAATAAAATTAAGTCATCTCCAGAAAATAAGAAAATTGATATCAGGCCTATTAACAGAACCACCTCTGAAGTCTCTTCGCCGAAAGCTTCTTCAAGGAGAAAGGTGGTTACTGCAACTGACCTTTTTCAAACAAAACGGGGCTAGCAAGCTTGAGCCTGATTCGTATTTTTGCTCATAAGCACTTATACTAAGTACAATTGCCTAGCGCTTGGGTTTCTTCGCTGAGGTTAGCCTTCGTTTTCACTAGTCCGTGAGTTTGAGAAAATGTTCGAGCCAATTAATTTAAAAATTGGAACTACGGTAAGAATCCTGCCTGAGGAAGTTGGAGATCGATTGCCTGCGAAGTTATTAAAACTGCTTTCTGACGATCCCTTGGGGATTTGCTTGAACTACAAGATTACTGATGGGCAAGGTATTGGATATGTTGTTCAGTTAGGTGATGGCTCTATTAGTTGGTTTTTTGCCCATGAATTGCAAAGCCTTGATTCCTTGGAGATAACCTTTCCCCCTAATGTTCAGAGATTAAAGCAAGAAGTCCCAAGCGGGCTGAGAATCACTAGTAACACAGTTATTGAACTGTTAAACCCATTAAATTTTTTGCGATGGCTAAATTATTCCCTTAAGGATATTTTCTAGTCTTTGCGAGTATGAATTGCGCTGAAAAGCTTCTCGAGGCGAAGTTGAATAGCATAAAGTCGAGTTTTGTTGAAGAAAAGTCTCTCGCCTCTGTTGTTTTTTATCATTGAGCTTAAGAAATATAATTGAAGCAAAATAATAAGAATAGTCGCTGGAACTAGTACTAGCACTGTTGAAAAGGGGATTTGATTAGTTTTAAGCGACAGGTTTAAAGCCTGGACAAATAATTTCTTTTCATCATCTTAACAGATAAAATGCTTGTTCTTTGGGCCAATTTGCCGCAAGTCACCTTGTGGCAATTCATTTATCTTTTTTTTTGCCTTGAGTAATTAGTAAAAGAGGTAAACCGATTGTGAATACCAGTCCAATCACAATTATGAATATTCCTAGTGGTGATGATGGGTCAACCCCACCCTTGGGTTCTGCAATGAAAGTAAGTAGTGTCATTTGCCTTGCTTTTGAGAAAGAATTGTAATCAAACCTTCATTGTGCTTACTATTAGTTGGTAATGATTCAGACAATTCAATGGTTAAGCAGGTTTGGCAAGCCAAGGACGGCGCGCTTTTTGAAACCGAAGAAGAGTGCCTAAGGCATGAAAGAGCAAGTTTCTTTTTTTCAGAGATGAACAATACAGAGCAATATAGAAGGAATGAGGAGCGTTGGTCGTTGCAAGCAAATTTCAGCAGATTTTTTCTTGATGGGTTTAAGGCTATAGAGGATTTTTGGTGTTATGCAGAAAGTTTTCGTACTTTGGGAGATATTTTGGATGGGAAGCGACCTGATCTCCCAAAGGAAATACCCTCTAATTCAAAAAAGAAGGCGAAATTGCTACCTGCTTCAAAAAGACGACTAGCTAACTAGTTGACAAAGCTCAATTTGGCTTGTCATTAGGATCGAATAAAAGGAAAAGCCAACAATTACTTTTTTATATTTCACTGTTTGCTATATCACTATTGTACTTGGGCCAAGACTTATGGCCAGAAAATTAAGCTCTCATGCCTCTAAGAGGTTCCTGAACACTTCCTATCGACGGCCTAAGAGGGAAGTTTTTGTTGAGGGAGACTGGGTAAATATTAAGGAAAACTTGAAATTAAGTGGTTGGGACTATAGCCAGCAAGAATTGATACATTTTTATTTGAGAAGTGGTATTCCACTGTCTTTTGCAATAAAACAGCTTACAAACAATATTGGCTTTTGCCCTATTCGCTCCAGGAGTTTTTTTAATTATTAGGTGAATTAGACTCCAATTACCTATGTAATTTTAATAACTTTTTATCTGAAAAGAATTATTTTCTCCAATTCAGATAAAAGTATACTTTTCATAGAATCTTAGCTAATGTCGCTTAACCTTCCTTTGCTTTCAATGGCTGTTGCTCCTATTACCTCTCCTAATTTAATTACAAGTGCAGGAGTTGCTTATATACATTATGTCAGCTTCATGCTTTGTTTTGGGGCTTTAGTCTTTGAGAGAATACGTCTAAAGGCCGCTCCTAACCGTGAGGAGGCTATTTCAATGGTTTTTGCTGATGTTATTTATGGCCTTGCTGGGATAGCGCTTTTGGTTAGTGGGATTTTGAGGGTAAAGTATTTTGGTCAAGGTGGAGATTTTTATACACATAATCCACTCTTTTGGTTTAAGGTCGGACTTTTCATTGTCGTTGGCTTGCTATCACTTTATCCAACTATCACTTATATACTTTGGGCACTCCCATTAAGCAAGGGCAAGTTACCTGAGGTTAGTGAAAAACTTGCTTCAAGACTAAGAATAATAATTAATATAGAGCTTGTAGGTTTTGCATCCATTCCCTTTTTGGCTACCTTAATGACTAGAGGAATTGGCCTATAGATTTGAGAGTAAGATAATCTGATGGATTGAAATTACTATTGATAATGGCCTTTCGGGTAGCTTTGATTTATTGACACAAAAAGGCCCCTCATACTTAGTATGAGGGGCCTTTTTGTGTCAATAACCTTGTTAGAAAATACCAGGAATGATTTGACCAGTGAAGGCGTAGGTTCCAATCGCGGCAAAAATGCCAATCATTGCCCAGCGGCCATTCTGAAGTTCAGCGTTTTCGTTCATTGATTTAGTGAGTGATGTGTTTGTTTAAAAGAAGCCCGGAATAATCCAACCAAAAAAACCATAATTTATGGTTAAAGCTACTAGGCCAATCATGGCTAGACGAGCATTAATTAGTTCAGCATTCTTCCAATAGTTGTTGTTCATTAGAAGATTCCAGGGACTATGTTCCCAGTGGTTACATAGGCTCCGATTAGTGCAATAAAACCAATCATTGCCCAGCGACCATTGGCGAGTTCTGCTTCTTTGGAATAGCCCTTGTAGTTTTCTACTGGCTGAAGTCTGACTTCAGAAGCAAACATGTTTTGACGGTTGCCGTCTTCCGTCGTTGTATAAGAAGAAGATGTCATAATTCAGATTTATACAACACCAGGAATGATTTGCCCTGTGGTCAAGTAGGCGCCAATAGCTGCAAAGAAGCCAAGCATTGCGGCCCATCCATTGATGCGTTCTGCTATGAGCTTTTCAGGCTCGACAACAGTTTTAGTTTTTTGAGGTTGCTTCATCAGAAGAGCCTTTAATAGAGACTGATAAATATGTGAGAAGCCGACTGGGCCGGCTTGTTAAGAAGTATAACGCAGATTGTTGCGAAGTGTGACGCCAGGCGGCTCTTTGCTATTTGGCTTCGGATAAACCTGATTGGTTTCCAATTGAGAATAGCTTTAGTACAAGTCTTTTAAGTCATATTTTCTAGATGAAACTGAATTTTGAAAAGGTAGTTGATCTTTATATGATCTCGAGGACTTGGCAAGATGCCCAGCAAGACTATTGGCTAATATTTTGTTTATTAATTACTAATCTAGTAATGGTTATTTTAAACAGTATAAGAATGCTAATAGTATATTCTACTTGTAAAAATAAAGCGTAGTTTATTGATTGCTATTAGGACGCTATTATTGGTTTAAGTACTTTTTGAGAGTTAGGTATAGTTTTATTTACTTGAGGTGGTATTAGGCTAACGTTACCCTCTAGCCATTGCTCTAGTGAGGTCATTCTTATGCCCAATTCTGTTGAAAGTGTCTTTATTTTAGCCATGTCTACTCCGTAACCTGTTCTCTCTATCCAATCTGCCATTATTGCTATATCATGTTCCAGTAAATTAATAAAAGGGCGTGGAATCATGAAGTAATTAACTGTTTTATCTTTTAACCTTAGTATGTTATCTAACAAGCTTGCCATTTGTTCACCTGTCATTTCTTCTCCAGCTATATTTAGTGATTTGCCCAATAACCTTTCAGGGTTTTTGATGGCAGCCAATGCCCAAAGTCCAATATCTTTTACTGCGATTGTCTGCCATGGAGTCTTGGCATTTAATATACCTGGAAAAATATTTTTGGAGATTTGAATACCAGGTAAATTAGTATTAAAGTTCTCAAAATAGCTTACTGGCCTAAGAATAGTAGTTATTCCTTGTAGCTCTTTAAGGCCAATATATTCTTCTATAGCCCACTTTGTTGCGAAATGCCCTGGAGCAGGATTGTTTTTTAATGGGTCTTTTGGTTTACATATAGAGCTAAAAATAAAGTGCTTGAGGAATCCATAAGATTCGATTTCTTTTATTGCATCAATTAAATTTCTTCCTTGAGCCAGTTCATAATTGCTAACCATGCTGCCGCGGCCAAGTATCCAGCCTTTAGTAGGAGTTGTGTTGCCAAAAATTCCGTATGCCCCATGAAAAGCTTCTAACAGACTTTTTTTATCCAGCAAATCTCCTTGAACAATTTCTACGTTTGGCAAAACAGACATTTCTAATGCAGTTTTGCTAAATGGGTTTCTTGTAATTGCTCGAATTTGGAATTCACCATTTTTAGAAAGATGTTGAACAACACCTTGACCTTGTCGACTTGTTGCCATCGTTACGGCAATAATCGGCTTGAAATGAGTTGGAGGGATTGATTTGAACTGCTGAAACCTTGTTTCTGGAATCACCTAAGGCCGCCCTGAAATGAATTCTGACAAAATGTAACGGGTGGGATGCCAAAGTGTGGGTTTGACGTAGTTGTGGCCCTTTAGGCGTCCTCCCTGGCTTCTATCCGCTGAGATTCTTGTTTTTTTGACCTTGCTTCTGGCCTGTGTTGAATAGCTGAAGGGGACAAAGTGTCTTGGCGGTTGCGTAGCTTTCCCACTTATAGATTTAATTGTTTTCGAATAGTTAGTAAATATCCAACAAAACCTATCGCAATAGAGGTGTTTAACCTCCTAATAGCATTCCCTGTTACTTGGTTAAACAGATGACTGCTTTTGCGATTTCCATTTAACGTAAATCCCCATCGCCTGGCCTCCTAATCTCTACCTAAACTCTATGCTTAGGATTTAAAACCATCTGGATAAGCACAAATTGATATTTTTTAACTTTATGCTTACATCAAGCTGCCTTTATTATTTTAAGATCTTTATAATCTGCTGTATCGATAGAAGTTGAAAAGAGCAAAATAGATTAATAATTAGGCCTTTCTCTTTAAATTGAAAACATGTTCTTTCTGAATTTCTTTCTTGTTTGACGAGCAAGTGTCTTTTAAAAATCCTATGAGATCAGTCCTTTGATGAACTCTTTGAAAATATTAGCGTGGCTCATGTCGATTGCTAAAATAGGTTAAATATTCATTAAATTTAACCTCGCAGATGGTTAGTATAGCTTGTATCAGGTTTCCTCTAAATAGGACTCGCAATTATTTTTTCCACTTTGGAGAAGAAGAAGTTAAATAGAGGCTAAAACGCAATATATATAAGCCTAGTCAGTTTTAACAAATCATTTACTCCAAGTTAAATTATACTCCTTGTTTCTTCTTTGCCTCGATTTGCTGCCTTCGTTCTACTCATGGCTAAAGTTCCTTTGAAAGTCCCTTTATACAATGAATAGTTCCATCCGATGCTTTATAGCTCTCTTCTATTATCTTCCCATCCATAACTATGATTTTTATCAATTGAGAATGTAATGGAACTATATTATCTGATAAATCCTTGTTGGAAATTAAAGGTTTTTTTTCTAGCTTCGTATTGTAAGGGTCCTCTGTAATCGCAATGATCTCAGGAGGGTTGGCGTATAGATCGCTGAACAGGCTTCTTTCTTCTATATCTTTTAGGATTGCCATATATTCTTCTTCTTCTTCTTGGCGAATAGCTATTTCATCTTTTAGATGATTATTTATGTTTTCATCTTCGCTACTTGCATCATTTCTTAGGTTGCTAATTTCATCAAACTTATTTTCTTTTTCGTTAGAGTATTCATCCTCAAGAGTTAAGAGTTCTGCTTGACTTACTTGCGGATCAGATTCTTTTTCTGGCTTGGGTTCAAGTGTTATTTCGGTGTTAGGGTTTTCAGCGAAAGAATTGCATATCTTCTTTTGAACTTCTTCTAAAACAGCATCTACCAGCTTGTAATTTTCAAGATACCTTTCCTTGAATGACCACTTAATGCCCATCAGTTGACATTTTAATTGTTTGAAAGATACCTAATTTTTTTTAGTCTCGCTCATCTAAGACGTCCAACAGCGGGTCGAGTCAGATTCGGATTTGATTCCGATGTGTCAATGGTTAATCGGCCTAAAGAGTCCTACAGGAGCTCGTGTTTGGACTAAACTGCAACACATAAGAGTCTCTAGTCGCTGGTTTGATTACTTTCTTTTTTCTTCTTCTACTCCTCCTCGGGATCCCCTTGGCTGGTTCAGCTTGGGTATTGATGACTAATAAAGGTGAGAAGGCTAATGCAATTAAATTGCTCTTAGGCGAAATCTGGAAAAATTTAAAGGAGTTATTTGCAAATCTTGCCAAGTTATATCTAGCGGCCGAGGAGTTTATTAAGGAATTAACAGGTAACACTGAGGGAGGTAAATCTTTATCGAACTCAACTCCCATAGCAGAGCCAACTCCTGTAGCAGAGCCAACTCCTGTGGCAGAGCCAACTCCTGTGGCAGAGCCAACTCCTGTGGCAGAGCCAACTCCTGTGGCAGAGCCAACTCCTGTAGCAGAGCCAACTCCTGTAGCAGAGCCAACTCCTGTAGCAGAGCCAACTCCTGTAGCAGAGCCAACTCCTGTAGCAGAGCCAACTCCTGTGGCAGAGCCAACTCCTGTGGCAGAGCCAACTCCTGTAGCAGAGCCAACTCCTGTGGCAGAGCCAACTCCTGTAGTCCAGCAGTTACAGGAAACAATTGGTCAACAAGAAACTCCAGCTGACAATGCTCCTGATCGGTTAAGCCAAGATCTCAATCAACCTAATTAGTCAACCTAATAATGGTTTAGAGCAAAATGGTGTTGGTACTTAACTAATTGAGTTGGTAAATAAGCCTTAAAGGAAAATCCACAGCTAGTTAAAAGAATATTCCTTAATTCCTTTTAGATTTTTTTTGAGGGATTCTGAAGACAATGATTAGAATCAATTCATATATGTCCAATCTAATTCTATGAATAGAGCTTCTTGGCCAGCTGTGATTACCCTTTTATCTTCGATAGGCCTTTTTGGTTGTCTTCTTCAGAAGCCATCTTCTGAAATGAAGAAACCTGTTGTAGAAACATTGGTGTCTGCTACTGCCTCGTGGAATGGTGATATCTATGCTTATCCCAAAGGTCAGGCTGAAATTACATTGCTAAGGATAATTGCTCCTAGTGGTTTTAGGACACCTGTGCACACTCATCCTCAACCTGGTATTGCTCATGTGATTAAGGGTGATCTTGAATGTGTCGTAAAGGCAGATAAAACACTAAGAGTTTCCTCAGGAGACAGCTTCCCAACTACAGCAGGAGATGTACCGCATTATTGCGAAAATATTGGTAAACAAGACGCTATTTTGCACATTTTTTATGCGGGGAGTCAGGGTCAACCTGTCACGATACCAGTGAAGTAAAGTAGGGGGGGGGTTGAATTAGTGCACAAATATTTATTATTCCCTCGGTAAACTTTTGGTGTTTTTTATAAGTTCAGATCTGATCTCATTGCCTTTTGCTTTGTAAAAAGCAAAGTAAAGAAGTTTAAGTTTCCTTTGTATCCTTTAAGTATTTATTCTTCCAGCATTTGTTTTATAAGGCTCTTAAAGTGATCTCCTCTTTCTTCGTAACTCTTGTATTGGTCAAAGCTAGAGCAAGCAGGAGATAAAATTAGACTTTTAGCATTTAATCTTTGAGTTAGTTCTCTTGCCTTGCGCACTGCTTCGGTTAATTCTAAGCAGCACAAGAGTTCTCCAGTAAACCCTGAATTAGCAAGTACATTTTTTAATTCATTTGCGGCTTCGCCGAAAAGCACTATTCCGCACGCCTTTTCCTGAATCTTTTTTGCCCAATCGCTGGGACTTATACCTTTCTTAACTCTGCCACCACATACAACTATTGCTGGTTCTTGAATAGCATCTATTCCCACAATTGATGCATCAAAATTAGTTGCCTTGCTGTCATTGAATATTAATAAGTTATGCATATTGCCTATATACTCTAGTCGATGTTTTACCCCGCTAAAGCTATTAAGGCTTTCCGCAATCTCCTCGGGTTTTATGCCTACTTGCAGGGCAGCGGCGGTAGCTAAAAGTAGATTTTGAAGGTTGTGTTGTCCAGGGAGAGAAAAATTTGAGGTGTGAAAAAGCTTTTCCCCCTTCGCAACGACTATATCGTTTTCATTGATCCAGATATCTGCAGGATATTTTTGTCTATCAGGTCCCTTTGTGCTAATCCAAATACATTTATTCCATGCCTGCGCTTGTTTAACTAGCTCCGGGTCATCTCCGTTTAGTATTCTTATTGTAGATCTCTCAAGAAGCCCCTTTTTGATGTCTCGATATCTTTGAAAGGTCTTATGTCTTTCAAGATGATCAGGGGTTATATTGGTCCAAATTCCAATTTGTGGATATATTTGAGGTGAAGCTTCGATTTGATAGCTACTTAGTTCCATTACAAGCCACTCAAGATCTTTTAACTCTTTAGTCTTTGAAGCTAACGATTTAAGTGCAATTTCGCAAGCAGGATTGCCCATATTTCCTCCCATAATTGCAGCTATACCATTTGCTTTTAAAATATGATTTAGTAAATGAGTTACAGTCGTTTTCCCATTTGTTCCTGTTATTCCTATCCAAGGATGATGATTTAGATGCTCCCATGCGAGAGTCACTTCACTTTTAATACACACTCCTTTCTCCCTAAGGCTAACAAGGGTAGGGTGATCCCAATGAACCCCTGGACTGATGATTATTGATTGAGTATTGTTTAACCAAGGAGTAGAATTTGGAATTGTAAGTTGCGTGCCAAGCCTCACCTCTATCCCTTCTAGAGATAGCTCTTCAGCGATAGCTTTTAGTGAGGTTTCTTTGGATTCCTCTAGTACTACAACTTTGTGACCTTGATGGTTAAGAAGCCTTGCGGCTCCAATCCCTGATCGGCCAAGGCCAATGATTAAAAAAGTTGATATCAAAGGCTTTTAATTTCTAATTTGTACGTTAACTCCTTATTAGGGAGAATAATCATTTTTCAAATTAACTTCAAGAGTTTGAATGTTTGCTCGGATTTGTCTTCAAAAGCAGTTTTTGAATAAATACTGACTTCCCCCTCGCAACTTTTCTGACTTTTTTGGTTTTTTCAAAGTCAGGCTAGAAACTTACTAGTCAGCACTGTCCGTTTGGAGCAACGAAGTGGTTTTCAATTTAAGGAAACTTGAGGACGAAATATGGGAATACAGCTTGATCGAATATTTGATTACTCGTAATGGTTTTAGTAGCTCAAAAAAACTGATGAGCTGCATTGCGCTCACTTTTTTGATTTGGTACTCGAAGGGGTTTTGCCCCCCCCCTCAGGAGGTTTTGTGCAGGCCCCCTGGCTTGGCGTTCTTGCTTGGCTTAATGGGCGATACTGGAATCGAACCAGTGACTCCTACCGTGTCAAGGTAGTGCTCTACCTCTGAGCTAATCGCCCTAAAAAGATCAATCGGTCCAGGTTATAAGACTGAATATCTGCAACTGAAATTAGCAGCTCGCCTCGAAGCGTTGTTTAGTTGCGTAGCAATTCAACTCGCCACCTTTGACGTTTGGTTGTTTCGAAACAGAGCACTTCGACTGTGCCGCGTCCATCAAGTTGTAGACGGTCACCGATTTCAACGTTTTGGCTAGGTTGCTTGATTGGGTTCCAGTTCAGTCTTAGGGACCCAGCCTTGATTTGGTTAACTATCTTTCCTCGGGAAAGTCCAAATCCTGCTGAGGCGATTGAGTCGACTCTTAAGGAAGCTTCTATAGTTGTTAGCTTTTTACTTAAACGTTTTGAAGGCAAACTTAATTGCTCCAACTCCACGCCTTCGAATGAAATTTGTACATCTCTGATCATTCCTATTTTTTGATGCAGCATTACTCCTGCCTCTGGAGTGCAAATAGCTTGAGCGCCTCTGTCACCAATGACCCAGATGTCGCCTAACTCACCAGGTGGGCATCCCATGTTTTCCAAGGAGGCTCTGAAGTCCTTTGAGGTTGGATTGTCGAAGAGAAAATTGCCTTTAATCAACAGACCTGCAATAGGTGCTTGTTTTTCTACTTCCTGGAAAATAGTTTTATTTTCCTCTCGACTACATAGCAATCTTTGACGTTCGGCTGCAGGATGCCCTCCATAAGCATGCCAATTAAGTTCGCAAAGGGTAGAGAATTTTCTCAGTGCTTCTTCTCTAAGAGGCGCAGGAATAAATTCGCTCCAGATAGGTTGCCAGGTATTTAGTACCTTTTCTGCCTGGGCAACAATCCCTTCCATTCCTTTTAAATCCTTGCAGCCCTTTAAAAGCTCCTTCTTGGGCAAGTTCACGTATCACTAAGGCCTACAACTTCGAGAGGCTCTGCCTCCTGAACAAGTCGCCAAGGGAGCTCAACTCCTACCGGAGTTTCTAAAAACAGCAGCCACTCGCCTCTTTCATTCCTTTGGCGAAGACTGCGCAAATCATCTTCATTGGCAGTATTGACGCTTATAGCTCCTGCGTAACTGCCCAGCCAGCCGGAGGCCATGCCTAGGAGGCTCCCAAAAATTGATTCTCCCCAGGAAGGAAGGCCAAGATTTGTGAATGTTTTTAGACCTGTCATTTGGCTGAAAATTAGCCCCGCCAAGAATCCAAAAGGCATAAGCCAAACAGCCATAGTCTTCTGGCGTTGCTTTCGAGACAACTTTGGATTTAGCAAGCTAATTGCATTTATTTCAACAACCTCAAGTTGTGTTGATGGATTGATCTCCTTGAGATCTGTTGATTCTTCCACCCTATCTTGTTGAGAAGGCCTAATTAATTTGCATTTGTTTAAAGGTGTTGTGGCTTCAAGGAGATTGTCAAACAGCTTCTGAGCTGTTGTCTGATTGGGTAGCACTACGACGCAAATTGGCAAGATTAATTCCTCAATTGTGTGAATTCAGCATCCTTACCGTTAGGAAAAAAGCTAAGGCTGAATAGCTCCCTACAGTTCCTTTGGCAAGTCTTGCGCCTTTGATGACGAAAGTTCTGGTTTCTGATCCCATTGACCAAACGGGAATCGATATTCTCAGTCAAGTTGCACAGGTCGATCAGCGTATTGGTCTCCCGGAAGATGAGCTTAAGTCCATCATTGGTGACTATGACGCTTTGATGATCCGTTCTGGGACTCAAGTCACTTCATCTGTAATAGAGGCTGCAGAAAAGCTTCGCATAATTGGTAGAGCAGGGGTTGGAGTTGACAATGTTGATGTGCCTGCGGCTACTCAGAGAGGTGTCCTTGTAGTTAATTCTCCTGGTGGAAATACAATCGCTGCCGCTGAACATGCTCTTGCATTACTTCTTGCATTGTCTAGGCATGTGCCCCAGGCCCATGCCAGCACAATGGCTGGAGGTTGGGATAGAAAGAAATATGTAGGTAATGAGCTTTATAAGAAGGTCCTTGGTGTGGTGGGTCTGGGAAAAATTGGTTCGCATGTTGCAAGAGTTGCTTCGGCAATGGGTATGGATGTAATTGCTTACGACCCTTTTATCTCCGCAGATCGTGCCCAACAGATGCAAGTGAAGCCAACTTCAATAGAAGTTCTTTTTAAGCAGGCTGATTACGTAACACTGCATCTCCCTCGCACTCCTGATACAGAGAATTTGGTTAATGCAGCTTTGTTGTCCACGATGAAGCCTTCTGCAAGATTGGTGAATTGTGCAAGAGGAGGCATTATTGATGAGTCTGCTTTGGCTGTTGCCTTGGAGTCAGGCGTTATAGCTGGTGCTGCGTTAGATGTTTACGCCAACGAACCTTTAAACCTTGAATCACCTTTAAGAACTCTCAGCGAGAGATTGATTCTTACACCTCATTTAGGTGCATCTACTGAGGAAGCACAGGTCAATGTTGCTGTTGATGTCGCTGAGCAAATCCGTGATGTGCTTTTGGGATTGCCAGCAAGAAGTGCAGTAAATATCCCGGGATTAAGTGCGGAAATCATGGAGCGCCTTAAGCCTCATTTGCAATTGGCTGAAACGCTGGGAATTCTTATAAGTCAACTTTGTGCTGGGCAGGTCCAAGAATTGGAAGTTCGTTTACAAGGAGAATTCGCTCAGCATCCTTCACAGCCACTTGTAGTTGCAACAATTAAGGGCTTGTTAACTTCTGCATTGGGTGACCGCATTAATTATGTAAATGCATCTTTGGAAGCCAAGGGTCGAGGTGTTCATGTCGTTGAGGTTAAAGATGATGCGAGTAGAGATTTTGCAGGTGGTTCAATGCAACTCACAGTTAGAGGTATTCAGGGAGGGCACAGTGTGACAGGTGCGGTTTTTGCTGATGGTGACTTGCGAATAACTACTATTGATGAGTTTCCAGTAAATGTTTCTCCAAGTAGACATATGTTGTTTACCAGGCATAGGGATATGCCTGGCATTATTGGTCAATTAGGGTCTTTATTGGGTCAGCACAATGTGAATATTGCTTCTATGCAGGTTGGACGACGAATTGTTAGAGGAGATGCCGTTATGGTTTTAAGTATTGACGATCCAATTCCCTCTGATTTGCTTGAGTTGATTCTTGCGATTAATGGAATTCAGGAAGCTCATCCTGTAACGCTTTGAATCTTATTTAATAGGTATTGATTTATGTCTCCTTCAGAGGATTTGACTTGGTGGCGTCTTGAATTTTCGTTTAGTCAGGAATTAGAGGAGTCTCTTTTTTGGAAGTTTGCTGATTTAGGTAATCAAAGACTGGCAGTGAAGTATTCGCCAGAAAATCCTACTGATGGAACTTTGATGGCATGGTTTCCAGCAGTTGAATGGGCTAAGGCAGATAGAGATGGTTTTTTCCTCTCTTTGAGACCATTAGCAGATACCTTCCAATTGTCTTTGGGTTCTCCGGTTTGGACAAATGTACAGGATGAGGATTGGTCGCAAGGTTGGAAAAAACATTGGCATCCTGATCCGGTTGGAGAAAAACTGCTTATCCTCCCAGCTTGGTTAGAAGTGCCTGAAGATCAAACTGAGCGTTTGGTTGTTCGATTAGATCCTGGAAGTGCATTTGGCACAGGTAGCCACCCAACAACAAGACTTTGCTTAGAGGCTTTGGAAAAAGCTCCTCCGGTTGGCTTGCAGGTTGCTGACGTTGGATGTGGAAGTGGAATACTGACGCTTGCTTCGCTTGGCTTGGGGGCAAGCAAGGTGTATGCAATGGATACTGATTCGCTGGCTGTTAGTTCGACAAAAGATAATGCATTATTGAATTCAATTTTGCCCAGTGCTCTGAATGTCTTTCTTGGCTCAGTGGAGACCTTGAAGCTAGAGATGAACGAGGATCGCATGGACTTAGTTGTTTGTAATATTCTTGCACCTGTAATTGAGCAATTAGCACCAAAGATTGATCAAGTAATGAAGCCAAAAAGTAGAGCTTTATTTAGTGGCTTGTTGGTAGAACAAGCCAGTCCTCTTCTGGAGGGTTTTGTATCCATGGGATGGGAATTAATAACTTTTACTGAAAAGGATCGTTGGGCCCTTTTAGAAATCGTCAAAACTTGACCAAGTAAGCCTTGACTCATAAGCCAAGCTTATGAGTCAAGGCTTTTTCATTGGGCTTAGGGCAATACCTTGCCCTTTAAGTGCAAAATTTGCTTTGCGCGGTGCAAGAATGATCGGTCCTGGGGTGATTTCTGTTACCTCTTGCTTTTGTGCGGTTCTTTTTCGTCTTCGTCCCATGGCTTCTTACAAGGTCACTCTTCAAAATCAGAGTGAAGGTTTGAATAAAACCATCGATGTTCCTGATGATCAGTACATCCTTGATGCTGCTGAAGAGCAGGGTATCGATCTTCCATATTCATGTAGAGCAGGTGCCTGTTCAACATGTGCTGGCAAGATCACTTCCGGTACTGTTGATCAATCTGATCAGAGTTTCTTGGACGATGATCAGCTTGAGGCGGGTTTCGTTTTAACTTGCGTTGCCTATCCAACCTCTGATTGCACTATCACCACCCATGCTGAGGAAGAGCTCTATTGAGATAAGGGACATTAAAGTCTCTTCCCTTAGTTAGTGCTTTATTCGACATGCTTCAAAAGCCACCCTTGAAGGGTGGCTTTTGTTTTTTAACCTGCTTATAGGCAACTTGTTTTGATTTTGTGGGCTCTCAGGTCTCTAACGGTTTAGTCGGGGTGGACTCTTTGTTGAACCATGGAAGCGTTCATGCGAGCCAAGGAGGTCAGTACAGCTTCCGTGTAATTGGTCCTTGTTGTCGTTTGTTTGATAGAGAGGAACTGCCTTGGCCGTGCTCTCGCTTGGCTTGGAGGAGTAAAGAGCCAAGTTGGCGTCGTGTTGGCCCTAGGTTTGTTCCTGATATCGCAGCAAGAAGGTGCCCTTCATATTCTGTTGAGCTTTTGCAGCCTGGGGCAAAGCCTGTCTCTACAGTTCTGACTTTGTTTTCAAGTCGTTTTACGCCTGTTCTTCAAGAGTGGTGGTATAGCCGGCACCCTCGTTCTAAGAGTGAGGACAATATTCTTCCTTTTAAGGAGGGTTAATTAAGTTGAATTTGCAGCAATAACTAACCACTAAGAAAAGCCCAGGGGACAACTAATTGGTCCCCTGGGCTTTTCCTTGCTGATCCGAACTTCAGTTTGTTATGTCCCGAAGTAGATCTTTCCGCCACCCCATCCAGTGCCTTGAACTTTTGGAGCAACAAGGATGTAGCCAGCGATTAGACGTAGATCGTCTTCGCTGAGATCTCTCATTTGAACGAAATCGTCGCTATTAGAGATGCTTGGGTGAATGTCGGCAATACTGAATTCGCCGTCATAGGAAGTTGGATCCTTCATGTAGTCCACGAGGGCATCCACGTTGTCCCTGCGGGGGGTTGCAAGAGACAAAGACTCAGGGTCTAAGCCAACGTTGTGATTGGTCTTAGTAATCCCACCAGCATGGCAAGTACCGCAAGTGTTATTGAAGACTTTGCGACCAGCAGTGATGTCTTCGTCGCTCAAAGTAACTTGTGAACCACTTGCATCACCTGCAATGGTGCGAGTCTGGGCATCCAGCTGTAGGGCCTGGGCAGGGGAACTTAAGCTGAGACCAACTAAAACGGGCAACAAGATAAAGAGTCTTGTAAGGGACCGTTGAAGGGAAGAAATAATTGAGGCCATTTAGAACGCCAGAATCTGACGGAAGCACCGCACCACATCATTCTTTCACGGTGTGGCTTCCCCTCTATAAAGGAATCACGAACTGTTGCAGCCAGGTTTTATCTCAAGTTGCAAGAAGTCTTTGGCCAGGAGGGTATTTGGGAATATTGCTTTGGCTTCATTAAGAAGATCATTGGGTGTTGTTGCATTCCCAGGCATATACCTAGGGCTCAGATGGGTCAAAATTAGTTGTCCTACATCTGCTTCTGCAGCTGTTTGCGCTGCCATGGTGCTTGTGGAGTGTTTACGTTGGTATGCCATTTCTGCGTCTTTGTGGGCATAGGTCGCTTCGTGAATTAGGAGGTCAGCCCCTTTTGATAGTTCGATAGCTGATTCTGAAAAGAGGGTGTCTGTGCAGTAAACAAAGCTTGCGCCAGGCCTGCTAGGACCGCAAAGTTTTTTCCCGTCTATCACTCTTCCGTCTTGAAGTTTGACCTTCTCTCCGCGTTTAAGGTCTGCATAAATGGGCCCAGGAGGAATATTGAGTGTTTTTGCTAGTTCAATGTCAAAGCGTCCTGGCCTTGGCTTTTGGTCTATTCGATAGGCATAAGCAGGCACTCTGTGATTTAGAGGAGTGCATCTCACTAGGAAATCATTGTCTTCGAACAAAACTTCATTGCGGTCTGCTGTTTCACGCACTCGATGAACTTCGATTGGATAACCAATTCGGCTAGATGTACTTCGTAGAACATCATCTAAGTAACCAGCGAGTTGATCAGGGCCATAAAGATCAACTCCAAAGCTGTTTCCTGCCAAACCAAGACTGGCCAAAAGCCCTGGAAGACCAAAAACATGGTCTCCGTGCATATGCGTAATAAAAACTCTTCTTAACTGAGAAAGCCTGAGCTCACTCTTTAAGAACTGATGCTGGGTTCCCTCCCCACAGTCAAACAGCCATAGCTCTGGCCGTTGCGGAAGCCGCACAGCTACGGCTGATACATTCCGAGTGCGGGTTGGAACGCCTGAACTTGTTCCTAGAAAAGTGACTTGCAAAGTATTGCTTTGTGAGTCTTTATGCTGCCATGAGGATGTTTAACCTGACTAAATACTTCTGGTGGTGCACACTAGAAATTAATAAGGAGTGGATTCCAGTGAGCTGGGCATTGCCGCCCTCTGTTGTTGGATTAGCAGCTGGGCTGGCTTTCACGATTATTTGTCCTCCTAGGGAGGTAAGGGCTCAAGAGCCAATAATGAGAGTACTTGTTGAAGAAGCTCCTCATGTCCGTCTTCGCGCCGATGGAGAAAAGCCTCTTCTTGTAAGGGGTTTACCTAATGGAGTACAGAGAGTCCGGTCACTAAATATCCGAGGTAAGAAAGGGAATCTTCATATAGCTATTGATGGCGGTTCAGGAGGAGTGCTCTCTTGGGATGGTAGAAAAGAGATACGTATTCGAACTAATGATTTACGGGGGATTTGGTTAGGTAAGCGTCGTTATAGAGGAGATCTTTTAATTAACTATCAAGGAAAAAAGTTGCAAGTGGTTAATCATTTAGGGATTGAGAAATATCTTGTAAGTGTTGTTGGTAGCGAGATGCCTAAAGACTGGCCTATGGCAGCTCTTAAGGCTCAGGCAGTTGCCGCTAGAACATATGCCTTAAAACAAAAAGGTAGTTCAGGCTTATTTGATGTTAAAGCTACTGAATTAAGTCAGGTTTACAAGGGCGTTGAGTCAGAGACAAAAACGACTAAGAAAGCAGTGAGAAGCACTCGATCATTAGTTCTTGTTCATAAAGGTCGTTTAATTCATGCTGTGTTTCATAGCAGTGCTGGAGGAATAACTGAAGCAAGTGAAGAGGTTTGGGGCAATCAGTTGCCTTATCTTGTAAGTGTCTTGGATCATGATCATGAAAGTCCTTATCATCAATGGGAAAAACCTTTCGAAGAGCGTCAGTTGAGATTGGCTTTTAAGGAAATAGGTGGGGTGAATCATATTGAAGTTATCAAGAAAAGTAATACTGGTCGTGTGCGTACTGCCAGAGTGCAAGGCCCTTATGGTGAACTTCTGGTTACCGGGAAAGATCTACGTCGCAGACTGGGATTAAATAGTACATTTGTTAGATTTGAAATGTCTAATTCTAAAGTTTTGGATAGGACTCCTCCTAAATTGCCACTTTTGCCAAATGATAATTTGATTAATACTCAAGAAAGGCATTTAGGCCCAAACTATCTTTCTTCTGTGGCAACTATTGCTCAACCTAAATCACAAGCACCTCCCAAAAATAGTTTAAAGAAAATTGTTGGTTTTGGTGAGTTGCCTGATGTCCCTAAAAGAAATAGGAAAAGAATCGCCATGGTAGCCAGAGGGTTTGGAAGAGGGCATGGGGTAGGCATGAGCCAATGGGGGGCTAATGCTCTTGCTCAAAGAGGCCAGAATTTTCGTGAGATTCTCAATCACTATTACACTGGGGCAAAGATTTACCCTTATGGCAGACTAAGAATTTCTTCTAGTAGGTCCTTGCAAAATATAGATTTGGCTTTTGCTAAGTGATGCGTTAGTGAAGGTTATTGATGGAAAAGAAAGCTACATTTAATTCTTGTATATTTCCTTATAAGGTTAATATTAGAAGGGATTTGATGGAAGTAGTTAGTTCATTTGTTGACTTTTTCGAAGCTCGTTTATATGAACGGTTGAATTTTCTTAATCCCAAGCCTATTGGATTGCCTACAGGAAGAACAATGGAGCCTATATATGAAGAATTAGTTGTTAGACTTCAGTGTTGGCCACAGTCAGATTTTGACCGGCTTAGGCTTGGGTGGAATAGCTTTAATTTGGATGAATATCTTGGCCTGGGAATCGATCATAGTCAAAGCTTTCATTCTTATATGGCTCACTATCTTGGGCAGCCTCTATCGTTGAAACAATCTCAGATGCATGTACCTAATGGTTTGAGTATTAACCCTGAAATAGAGGCTCAGTCTTATGTTAGGGCTTTAAATAAGGCGGGTGGTATTGGTATTCAGGTGCTTGGATTAGGCGCTAATGGACATGTTGGTTTTAATGAACCGCCTTGTGGGCCTTGGGAAACATGTAGGGTGGTTTCTTTGTCTAATTCGACCAGAAAACAAAATGCGTTTGCCTTTGAAAATGATTTAAAAAAAGTTCCTTCTAAGGCAATAACACTTGGCTTAAAGGATATACTCAGGGCGGATGAAATTCACTTGGTGGTTTTTGGTTCTGATAAGGCAGATATACTTTTTAAATTGCTTAATACTAGACCACAAGATTCACTCCCTGCAAGTTGGTTGAGAACTCATAATCGTGTTTTTCTATGGGCTGATGAGGATGCATTAAGTGCCGAGAATTTCTTGTAATTTAATTCAGTAAGCAATGTTCATCCGAATTTCTAAATTTATATTGGCTTAGGTCATCCTTTTGCATTGAAAACCACTTTTGGCTGAAGAGTGTCTTCGCCTATCTGAAGTCCGATTCCAGCAACATGGCCATTGCTGTCAATTACCAGAATGCATGGGTTATTTGTCTTCAATGATGACTTTATGGATACCTTGTATCTGTCGGAATTAGGGTAAAGACGACTACCTGTTTGCCATAATGCATCTTCTTTCTCAGTAAGTTCAAGTCGCTGTAGATGTTGAAGAGCCTCTTTTGGAGAGATTATTGGAGGAGCCTTTGTTAATACACTCTCTTCATTTAAGTTTAACTGGAATGCATGCTCCTCTAAGAAGCCAAGGGCTTGTGTTCTGCGAAGGGTTGCCAAACAAGCACCGCAACCAATTGCTTCTCCCAAATCTCTTGCAATTGATCTTATATATGTACCTTTTGAGCAATGAACACTTATTTTAAGTTGACCTAAATTGGCATTCCAGTAGAGTAACTTTAAGTCAAAGATAGTCACAGGCTTTGGAGGGATAGTAACTTTTTCTCCTCTTCTGGCTCGAATATAGGCTCTTTCCCCTTTTATGTGAACACTGGAAACTTGAGGTGGAGATTGTTCTATTTGCCCACGAAATGCTTCCAAATACTTTTCCAATGAAGATTCAGCTAGTTTCGGCCAGCTCTTGTTTAAGAGAACTTCTCCATTTAAATCATCAGTATTTGTACGAGTCCCTAGCTGTATTACACCCTGGTAATTTTTGTCGCTTTGTAGATAAGGAAGAAGTCTTGTGGCGTAGCCAATTGCTATAGGTAGGACACCGGTAACTGTTGGGTCGAGAGTGCCTCCGTGCCCTACGCGCCTAGTGCCAAAAATGCGTCGAATTTGATTTACGCAATCATGAGAGGTGATGCCTGATGGTTTGTCAATAACAATGAATCCAAATGGATTCTCCACGATTAGCAGCTCCCTTTAGATAGTTAATGTTGGACTAATAACGGGTTTAGCATGAGGATTTAGGTTGTATCTGTTTACGCTAGAGATCATGGATGACATTAAATGCGGGGTTGATATTGACCTTCAGGAGTTTCTGAATTCAGGATTCCATTTAAAAAATCATCTGGCTGACTATTTGCACCTAAACACTACCGAGTTGGATAAACGACTTTTAAGTGGCTCTAAAGATCTGGCGGCTCTGCACCCTGGCTCAGTAGATCCTGGCAAAGTCATTAGCTTCTACGAGTCTGAGGTTGGATGTGCGCATTTAATTGAGCTTGCGGCTTGGCATCTGGGTAGCGCTGATTACATAGCAGACACGCTTCGTCTCCAGAAGCTCTATTCCACAGGCAAGGTACTTGATTTTGGAGGTGGAATAGGAACCCATAGCCTTTTTGCGGCTGCATTGCCAGAAGTTGAAAAGGTTTGGTATGTGGATTTGAATCCCTCAAATAGAGAATTTGTTAGTTCTCGTGCGAATGCACTTGGCTTGAGTAAAAAGATCTCAATTCATAGAGATCTTGAGAGTACAGGTGAGGTTTTGTTTGACACGATAATTTGTTTGGATGTTTTGGAACATCTTTCGGACCCTTCTTCTCAATTGCTTGAGTTTGCAAATCGAATGACTTCAGAAGGTACTTCTTTAATGAATTGGTATTTTTTTAAGGGTCAAGATGGAGAGTATCCTTTTCATTTCGATGACCCTGCTTTAGTACAAAAATTCTTTATTACTTTACAGGCTAAGTTTATTGAAGTATTTCACCCATTGTTAATAACCACAAGGGCATACAAACATTTTCCTCAATAATCTTTTTCTCTCAAACAGACGCAACAGTTATACGTTTTCTATTCCTGAGGCCCCTACGGATACTTTCGAAGCTAACAACACCGTCGGTTAATGCAAACAATGTGTCATCTTTACCTCTGCCAACATTTACCCCAGGGAGCACAGATGTTCCACGTTGGCGAATAAGGATAGAACCAGCAGTTACGGTGGTGCCTCCATATGCTTTAACTCCAAGACGCTTGGAATTGGAATCCCGTCCGTTGCGAGTTGAGCCTGTACCTTTTTTATGTGCCATGAGTGATTAGAGCAGGAAATCAGTTTAGATGTTTTTGGGGTGATTTAAGTTCAGCCAGCAGAAATGGATTGAACCATAACTCTTGTGAGCTCTTGACGATGGCCGTTTTTACGGCGAGTCTTTTTCTTTGGCCGCATTTTATAGACAATAATTTTGGATCCGCGACGGTGTTCCATAACTTTGAGCTGGACTCTTGCTCCCTTTACGTAAGGTTTGCCTACAGTGGTTTTACCCCCTTCTTTGACTAGGAGAACTTTTTCCAGAGAGATCTCTTCATCAACATTTGCCTTTAAACGATCTATGTCGTAGTAACGATCAGGCTGTAGCCAGAACTGTTGGCCAGATGCCTCGACTATTGCGAAGGTGTCTTCTTTGCCTGAAGAGGATTTGGACGATGAAGTTGAAGAAGTCTTGGTCATTGGCTCAAAGACGCTGTCAGGCTCGAAAAAACCAGCTTTGCGTTAGCAGGCTTGTTGGCTTAAAACGATTAGGCCTGAACAGCAATCAAAACACAAACATCAATTTTCTCTTTTGAACACCCTTTTCGTCAAGAACTAATTATCAACCTTCAATCCTTCAATCAAGCGATGGAACAACTCTTATGAGTCCCCAAAAGACATATATCCTCAAGCTCTACGTGGCTGGCAACACGCCTAACTCCATGCGAGCACTTAAAACCTTGCGCAATATCTTGGAAACAGAATTTTCTGGTGTTTACGCTTTAAAGGTTATTGATGTACTTAAAAATCCACAGCTAGCAGAGGAGGACAAAATTCTGGCTACGCCAACTCTGGCAAAAATTCTTCCGCCACCAGTTAGGAGAATCATTGGGGATCTTTCAGATAGAGAAAGAGTCTTGATTGGCCTTGACTTGCTTTATGACGAATTGCATGAGGCGGATTTAGCTCAAGGCTTCCTCAATTCGTTGGGAGATGAAGACATCTCATCAGAAGATTCTTAAGGCAGGCAGTGCACTGATAGATCTTCAGCGCTTTCTCTCTAGGGTTTGATAAGGACTTGTCTGTTATGCAATCTTCTAGCGATTCTCACTCAAGCAATTTGCAGGTTCAGAAACTCCCGACAGGAATCGAGGGGTTTGATGACGTCTGTCAAGGTGGACTCCCTACTGGTAGAAGCACTTTGGTTAGTGGAACTTCCGGTACAGGTAAGACAGTTTTTTCTTTACATTTTTTGCACAATGGGATTTCTCATTTTGATGAAGCTGGAATATTCGTAACTTTTGAGGAGGCACCTTCCGACATCCTTCGGAATGCTGCAAGCTTTGGATGGGATTTACAGCAAATGGTTGATCAGGACAAGTTGTTTATTCTTGATGCATCGCCTGATCCTGATGGTCAGGATGTTGTAGGGAGCTTCGATCTTTCGGGGTTGATAGAAAGAATTACTTACGCAATACGCAAATACAAAGCTAAAAGGGTTGCGATTGATTCAATTACTGCTGTTTTTCAACAGTATGACGCTGTTTATGTTGTACGCAGGGAAATATTTAGGTTGATAGCTCGCTTGAAAGAAATTGGTGTTACGACAGTTATGACTACTGAGAGGATTGATGAATATGGACCTATAGCTCGTTATGGGGTTGAAGAATTTGTCTCTGATAACGTTGTTATTTTGAGAAATGTTCTTGAATCTGAGAAAAGAAGGCGAACAGTCGAAATCCTAAAACTTCGAGGCACAACTCATATGAAAGGAGAGTTCCCTTTCACTATGGGAGCAAATGGAATTAGTGTTTTTCCACTTGGTGCAATGCGATTGACTCAGCGTTCATCAAATATTCGTATTAGCTCTGGAGTAACTGATTTGGATGATATGTGTGGAGGTGGTTTCTTCCAGGACTCCATAATTCTTGCTACTGGTGCAACAGGGACAGGAAAAACCATGTTGGTATCTAAATTTATTGAAGATGCTTATAGAAACAAAGAAAGAGCAATCCTTTTTGCCTATGAAGAATCTCGTGCACAACTATTGAGGAATGCCACTAGTTGGGGAATTGACTTTGAACAGATGGAAGAAGACGGGCTTTTGAAAATAATTTGTGCTTATCCTGAATCCACTGGCTTGGAAGATCACCTCCAAATAATTAAGACTGAGATTGAACAGTTTAAACCTTCTAGGCTTGCTATTGACTCTTTATCTGCGTTGGCTAGAGGGGTTAGCTTGAACGCATTTAGACAGTTTGTGATTGGGGTGACTGGATATGCAAAACAAGAGGAAATAGCGGGTTTCTTTACAAATACAGCTGAAGAGTTTATGGGTAGTCATTCGATTACTGATTCGCATATATCAACTATTACAGATACGATTCTTTTGCTTCAATATGTAGAAATAAGAGGAGAGATGGCCAGAGCTGTCAATGTATTTAAGATGAGGGGTTCCTGGCATGACAAACGGATACGTGAGTTTATTATTACTGATCATGGGCCTCAAATTAAAGATTCTTTTACTAATTTTGAGCAGATTTTTAGTGGGGTACCGCACCGAATAAATATGGAAAGAGCTCAATAGCTCAAAAGCAACAATCCAGCATAGATTTAAAGATAAAACTATAAATCTTGCTCTAAGATTAATTCTCGATTTTTGCGTTCCGCAAGCAGCTGAAGTTCATCAGCATCTGCCTGTTCTAAGGGAAGGTCAAACCAAAATGTAGTGCCAACTCCTGGCTCGCTTGCCATGGCAATTTGGCCGCCATGCTTTTCAATTATCCCTCTAACGATTGAAAGTCCCAGGCCAGTACCTGCTTCAGTATGGACCGCATTTTCGACTCTATAGAATCGATCAAATATTCTTTGCTGGTCTGCATTTGTTATGCCACAGCCTGTATCTGCCACTTCAACTCTTAATCTGGGTAGTGGCGAGATCATTTCGCAGTGAGGGGCTAGAGAAATATTTTCTAGTGGTAAGGCATTGCATGTATCAGGCCATGTGTAAGCTTTAAGTGATAGTTTCCCTCCAGACTGATTAAATTTGAGACCATTGCCAACTAAATTATCTAGAACCTGAAGAATTAGATCCCAGTTGCCAAGAATCATGGGCAGTGTTTCATCAATATCCATATAAAGATCTACTTTTTTATCTACTGCATTTAACTTGTAGTTTCTAATAGTTTGTTCAATTCCTGGCTTTAGGTCCATTGGCTCAAACTGCATGGAATTCCCTGATTCCAATCTAGATAGATCTAAAACATCGTTTACTAGACGAGTGAGTCTGTCCGTTTCGGAATTAGCGACACCTAGAAATTCTTTTTTCTCTTCTTCTGTAAGTTGATCACCAAGATCGTGAAGAGTTTCTACATAGCTTTTTATATTGAAAAGAGGAGTTCTTAACTCATGGGATACATTGCTTATAAATCTACTTTGTGCCGCATTAAGTTCAACCTCTCTAGTTAAATCTTGTACCGTAACTGCAATTCCTTTAAGAGTCTCACCAGTTGAGTCTCTAACGGATTGAAGAACTATTTGAAGAGTTCTAGGAGGCTCGTCAAGACTACATCTTAAATCACTAGACTCAGAAAAGTTGTTGATTAATGAGTCGAGTGGCGAATGTAATTCATTTGCCAGAACTTCTGGGAGTTCGTTAATTAGGTTTTGCCCCTCAAGGTTTCTGCCTTCCCAGCGAAAAAGACGTCTTGCGGTTGGATTGGCTAAAACAATTTTACCTAAACTATCTAATAATATGGCTCCATCAGCCATTGTTGAAATTAGAGTTTGTTGTTTAACTTGAGCGGCAGTCAGTTCTTCAATATTTGCAGCATCATATTCTTGGAGTTGTGATGCCATTGCATTAAATCCGTTGAGAAGCTCTCCTATTTCACCGCTCATTGGTAATGAAACTCTTGCTTCAAATTTCCCTGATTCAATGTCCCTTACACCTCGAAGTAGCTCCTTTATTGGACGGGTTATGGTTAATGCATTGAAGACTGACCCAAGAATTACCAAAACCCAAATTGAAATAAAAACGGAGATTGTGACTTCTCTAGTCAGTGCTTTATTTGCAAGAGCTGTCTCGTTTGGATTGACTCCTATTGCGAGTGTGCCAAGGAATTCTCCTTTCCATAAGAGAGGAACAAACACATCTGTGACTTGGCCTTGAGGAGTTGAATGTTGCCTAACTAAAGGATTTCTTGGCCTTTTTTTGAGTTCTGTAGGGAGCTCAAGACGACGACTTAATTGAAGTTCATTTTCTCCTATTGCTGGAGTCGCACTTACAGGTATTCCTAGATAAATAACACCATCTGGATCAGCGAAAAAAATGTATCGGAGGCTTCGGCTGGATCGCCAGAATTCTTCCGCTACGTTGGCTAGTTCTCTATCTCTCCCTTTAGCCACTAGCTCATTTACATTGCCTGAAAGTAGAAGCCCTAAATCTCTTGCATAGCGAGTGTCATTGAGCCCCGCATCTCTTTGAATACCATTTAAAACAAAGAACGTTATTCCAGTCATCATTAAGCTCACTACAAGCGTTGCGATTGCAAGCAATTTGGTTTGAAGACTGAATTCAGACCACCAAGTAGTTATTCGACGCCACCAATTATTTGGTTCAGGTGAAGGACTCCCTCCACTCTGTTTTGCCCACTCTGCTATTGCTGGTGTGGTTGTATTGGCCATTAAGCCATTTCCCTTAAATACATTTTAGGATTCTCTTGTGAAGAATTGACGCACTTGGTGACCTATATCAGTTCGGTATACCATTCCTTTGAAATGAATTTGCTCTAGTCCTGAATAAGCCTTGGAAAAAGCCTTGTCGAAATCTTCGCCTTGAGCAACTACAGAAAGTACTCGCCCCCCAGAAGTGAAAAGGTTACTATTGGAATCTTTGGTTGTTCCTGCATGAAATATCTGAACAGAGGGAGATACATTTAGTTTTACCCTGATTTGGTCGTTTTTTCTTGGAGTATTTGGATAGCCAGAAGCTGCGGCGACAACGCAGGCACTACAGCAATCAGAAATCATAAGTTTGGGAGCTGAACTTAATTTCCCAAGTGCACAAGCATATAGAACTTTTGCCAATTGAGGCCCCATCATTGGCATGAGAGTTTGGCACTCTGGATCGCCAAACCTACAGTTGAATTCAATTACCTTTGGTCCATCTTTGGTAATCATTAACCCTGCATAAATCACTCCTCGATAATCGATTCCTTGCTTTTTTAATGCTTCTAGAGTTGGTTCCAGTACAGTTTTTTTTGCATGTTCTATGGCAGTGGAATTCAATAAAGGAGCAGGTGCATATGCTCCCATTCCACCTGTATTGGGACCTTCGTCACCTTCCGCTAGGCGTTTGTGATCTTGGGCAGGTGGTAATAAAACAAGGTCTTCACCATCAGTCAGAGCAAATAGAGATACTTCAGGGCCTTGTAGTTGTTCTTCTAGGACCAGCTTTCTGCCAGCGGAGCCAAATCGACCAGCGAAGGCTTCTTTGATTGCTTCTTCACTTTCTATTATTGTCTTGGCAACGGTTACTCCTTTGCCAGAAGCAAGGCCATCCACTTTTACGACTAGTGGTTCTCCGTAGTCATAAAGAATCTTGAGTGCTTCTGTTTCAGTGGTTACTGTCCAATGCTTCGCTGTTGGTATACCTGCTTCATTCATTAGGTTTTTTGCCCAATCTTTACTTGCTTCCAGTTGGGCTCCCTCTGCATCGGGACCAAATACAGCAAGCCCTAAAGCCCGAAGTTGATCAGCTACTCCTTTCGCAAGAGGAGCTTCGGGGCCAATGATTACAAAATTTATTTGATGTATCGAGCAGGCTTTTTGAATTCCTGCAATATCCTCTTCCTTGATTGTCAAACGCTTACAGCCTTTGATTTCTTCTGTGCCTCCATTGCCAGGCGTAACCCAGACCTCTTCAATTTCGGGGCATCGCTTTAAGGCCCAAGCAAGAGAGTTTTCACGGCCACCACTTCCTATGACAAGTATTTTTTTAAGAGATGGGAGATCATGACCAGTTGCTTTAGACATTGTCATTTCAGAAGGCGTTAATCGTTTGAGGGTTTAGCTTGCAAATCTTGTCTTTAGAGGTGAACTGTTCTGAAACTTGCTGCATGTAGTTTTCTTAGAGGGGCTTTGCATATTGCTAGTGCCCGCAAGAATAGTCGATGAGTGATAGAGGGCTTTGCTTTTAAAATGCTGTTTGTCTATCTATCAAGGCTTGGATAGGTGTCTCTATAAACGTATTCACTTGATTTTGATACCCAGAGGTTGTTTTTAGGCAGACTATGAGTGCTCTTGTTTGGGGTAACCCTGATAGGAGGTAATTGCACATTGCTTCTTTTCGCTAACTCTAATGACACCAGACCATGGACCACTTCTTTATGAGGGCAAAGCAAAACGTGTTTTTAGTTCTGATCAGGCCAACATGGTTTTTGTGGAATTCAAAAATGACACCACCGCTTTTAATTCACTCAAGCGTGCCGAGTTAGAAAACAAGGGAAGGCTGAATTGTCAGATATCCGCTTGTTTGTTTGAGTTATTGGAGAAAGAAGGTGTGCCGACTCACTATCAAGCTTTGGCAGCAGAAAACTGGATGATGGTCGAACTAGTTGAAGTTATACCTTTAGAGGTAGTTCTTAGAAACGTTGCCGCTGGCTCGCTATGCAAACAGACTCCCATTGCTGAAGGGACAGTACTTAGCCCTGCCTTGTTTGACTTGTATTTCAAAGATGACAACTTGGGTGACCCTTTGCTTACAGAAGATCGTCTTGAGAGGATGGGTTTGGTAACTGTTGAGCAGAGGAGACATATTGAAAAGCTTGCAAGACGCGTGAACACTGTATTGACTAGCTTTTTAGAACGACTTGACTTAACTCTTGTAGATTTCAAGTTGGAACTAGGCTTTAATCAGGCAGGAGCACTGGTTGTTGCAGATGAAATAAGCCCTGATACATGTAGGTTATGGGACATGCGAATTACTGACCCTCAAGACCGAATACTTGACAAAGATCGATTCCGTAAAGATCTTGGCGGTGTGGTTGAAGCATACGGTGAGATTCACAAAAGGGTCCAAGAAGCCTGCAGTAAACCTCGCAACTACAATTAAGGTCAGGACAAATTCATGGCCCAATAGCAGGATTATTTATTTTCATGGCCAGCTTCTTCTATATCAGAACCACTAAAGCATTTCGAAGAAGTGCTTATGGTCTAGCAATGGCAATTCCGCTTCTAGCGGTCTCAGCTCAAGCTCAACCATCTAATAAAGAAAATAAATTTGGTCTTGGTTATTATTATGAAGGCGATCTATTTGCTGAAGGAACCAGCTCTCAAACAAATAATGAGAACGACGCTCCTAAAATTGATAAACCTTCAAAGAAACAGGTAAAAGATAATTCATCAAAAGAAGCTGTTGATGAGCAAAGGGTGTTGGTTTCAGAAGTCATTATTCAAGGTCTTGAGGGGCATCCACAGCAAGAGAAATTAGAACTAGCTGCTTATGATGCGATGCGATTGAGGCCGCGTAGCAGAGTTACGAGAAAGGAGCTAAAGCTTGCGCTAGATTCTATTTATGCAACTGGCTGGTTTTCAGGAGTACGTATTGAACCTGTTAATGGGCCATTGGGAGTACAGTTAATAGTAAGAGTTCAGCCAAATCCTGTTTTAACCAAAGTTGAATTAGAACCTGCAGATTTAAAGTTATCTGCTGATGTTATCGCCAGGATTTTTAAGAATGATTATGGACGGACTTTGAATCTAAAAAATCTTCAGGTCCGAATGAAACAGCTTAGATCTTGGTACGTAAAAAATGGCTATTCGCTTGCACGCATAACTGGCCCTAATCGTGTTACATCTAATGGACTGGTGCAACTAAAGGTTATTGAAGGAATAGTTTCAGGGATAGAGGTTCAGTTCCTTAATAAAGAAGGCGATGATTTAGATGAGAAGGGAGAAAAGATAGTGGGTAAAACGAAAGAATGGGTAATCAGTAGAGAAATATCTATTAAGTCAGGAGATGTTTTTAATAGAAAGCAACTTGAAGAGGACATCAAAAGGATTTATGAGACATCTCTCTTCAGTGATGTAAAGGTAACTATTAAGCCTGTCACTGGTGAGCCTGGAAAAATAACCATTCTCTTAGGAATTACTGAACAATCAACTGGTTCCCTTTCCGGGGGGTTGGGTTATAGCCAAAGTCAGGGTGTATTCGGCCAGATTGGACTTCAGGATACAAACCTTTTGGGCCGATCATGGAGTTCCAGCCTAAACCTTACTTATGGAGAGTATGGAGGCCTCGCCAATTTCACCTTTTCAGATCCATGGATTAAGGGAGATGTCCATAGAACTTCATATAGAACATCACTATTCTTAAGTAGAGAAATACCTCAGGTATTTAGAAGTCGAAGTTCCGGATCTATCAGGGGTGTATCTGATTATTATGATGGTGGTTCATTGTATGCATATGACATTAAGTCTGATGCTCATTTGCAGGGCAAATTCGAATCAGTCATAGCAGCCAGTGGATCTAATCCTGAGATTAGTTGGTTTGAATACCAAGGTGATTCTGTTGCTCTTCAAAAAAAAGGCGGAAGTTTTGTTTTTTCTAGGCCCTTAAATGGGGGGGACCCTTATAAAAAAGTTCCTTGGAGTGCCTTCGCTGGAGTCAGCCTGCAGTCTGTTAAGCCGATTGATTATTCAGGTAATAGTAGGCCATATGGTGTGCCGACTAGTTCAATTAAAGATGGCAAGGCTTTAGATAAAGAAATTATATGTGTTGCTTTTGATTGTGCAAAGGAAAACAATCTTTTTGGGATTAGAACAGGTGCAACTTATAACAATTTAGATAATCCTAAAAACCCAACATCTGGAAATTTCTTGACCATTGCTACGGAGCAGTTTGTTTCAATTGGAGATAACTCACCTACTTTTAATCGTGCAAGAGCTAGTTATACACATTTTGTCCCTGTTAATTGGTTGAAACTAACTAAAGGGTGCAGGCCTAAGAAAGGTGAAAAATATGACTGTGCCCAAGCTATCGGTTTTCAAGTAAAAGCAGGTACAACCATAGGGCAACTCCCTCCTTATGAGGCCTTTTGTTTGGGAGGATCAAATTCAGTTAGAGGCTGGAATTCTTGTGATTTGGCAGTTGGTAGAAGCTTTGGAGAAGCTAGTGTGGAATATAGGTTTCCTATTTGGAACATAATTTCTGGAGAATTGTTTGTTGACGGAGGCAGTGATTTGGGGTCTCAGGCTAGTGTCCCTGGAAAACCTGGAAAACTTTTAGATAAGCCTGGCTCTGGTTTTTCACTAGGTACAGGTTTGATAGTTACAACTCCTGTAGGACCTTTACGATTAGAGGCTGCATCAAAGGATTTGGATGGGGATTGGCGTTTTAATCTTGGAGTTGGCTGGAAGTTCTAGTGACATTTTGGCCTGAAAATTATGAAGGGTCTTGGACTCTTGCTGAAGAGGCTTCGAGGAATGGCATTGGTTTACATAGTGGAAAATCTTCTGAAATTCGTTTACATCCTTCTGATAAAGCAGGGTTTCATCTTTCATGGATAGGTAGCCAAGAGTTTTCTATAACTTTGGCTCCGCATCAGGTAAGACATAGTGCACTCTGCACGACTATTGAAGTGGGCAATCGTCGACTTGCCACTGTTGAACATCTTTTGGCAGCACTTGCGGGTTGTGGCTTGACACATGTTGATATTGAGGTCTCTGGAGAGGAAGTTCCACTGTTAGATGGATCTTCGCTTGGATGGGTTGAGGCAATTGCAGAAGTTGGAATAGTGCCTGCCAATACTCCCCATAAGAGGCTTTTGCCTTTGAGGCAGCCATTGTCTTGTCATCGTGGAAACAGTGTGATAGTTGCAACCCCAGCAGAGCAGTTCTCTTTAGTTGGTGTGATTGACTTTTCTCAAGGTGCTATTGGCCAACAAATGTTTTCGGTTGAGTTAACCCCTAAAAGGTTTATTCAGGAAATTGCTTCTGCAAGAACCTTTGGTTTTCGTGACCAATTAGATGCATTAAAAGCCTCGGGTTTGATAAAGGGGGGATCCCTTCAGAATGCATTGGTTTGTGATGGGGACCAATGGGTTAATCCACCTCTAAGGTTTTCAGATGAACCAGTTCGACATAAGCTCCTTGATTTAATAGGAGACCTCGCACTTGTAGGTTTCCCAAAGGCCCAGGTATTGGTCTATAGAGGTTCTCATAGCCTTCATACAGACCTTGCTCTTGCACTTTTCAATAGCTGTTCTTAACACCGTCATTTTCTCTTGACTGATCCCACTCCAGACTCTGCCTTGCTCACAAGTGAGCAAATCATGGGCTTGCTTCCGCATCGTTATCCATTTGCTTTAGTTGACCGTGTTATTGAACATGTGCCTGGTCAAAGAGCCGTAGCAATTAAAAATGTGACATTAAATGAGCCTCAATTTCAAGGCCATTTCCCAGACAGACCTCTGATGCCAGGGGTATTAATTGTTGAGGCTATGGCTCAGGTTGGTGGATTGATAGTTGCTCAAATGCCTGACTTGCCTAAGGGCCTTTTTGTCTTTGCAGGTATAGATGGTGTACGTTTTCGAAGACCAGTTGTGCCTGGTGATCAGCTGATTATTTCTTGTGAGTTGACTAGTCTCAAACGGCAGCGTTTTGGGAAGGTTCGAGCCGAAGCCAAGGTAGATGGAAATCTAGTTTGTTCTGGTGAACTTTTGTTCTCTTTAATGGACTGATGAAGATGAGTGAGCTTCTCAATCCAGAACCAATAGCTACTGGGAGACCTCCCCAAGTTCATTCTGCTGCTTTTGTTGATCCTCGAGCGGAGCTAGGAGATGGGGTGGTCATAGGTCCTGGAGCGGTAGTTGGACCGGCCGTGAAGATTGGTTCTAATACCTGGATTGGCCCCAATGTTGTTCTTGATGGGCGGTTGACTTTGGGATCGCAAAATAAGGTTTTTGCTGGTGCTTGTCTTGGCCAAGAGCCTCAGGATTTGAAATATCAAGGAGCTTCAACCGAAGTCGTGATTGGCAATGAAAATACAATTAGAGAGTACGTGACAATAAATCGGGCGACCCAAGAAGGGGAAAAAACTAAGATTGGAGATAAGAATCTTTTGATGGCTTATTGTCACTTAGGACATAACTGTGAATTAGGTAATTCAATAGTTATGTCTAATGCAATTCAGGTCGCCGGACATGTTGTGATCGAAGATAGTGCTGTAATTGGTGGTTGTCTGGGCATTCATCAGTTTGTACATGTTGGCCGTCTTGCAATGGTTGGTGGAATGACTCGAGTAACTAGAGATGTACCACCTTTTTGTTTGGTTGAGGGTCATCCTGGCAGATTGCGTGGCTTGAATAAGGTAGGTCTTCGTCGTAGTGGTTTGCATAATCATGAAGGTAGTGAGATGCGACAGTTGCAAGAAATCTGGAATTTACTTTTTCGTTCTGAATATGTACTTACAGAGAGTCTTGAATTGGCGAAGCAAAAGGATTTGTTGCCTGCGGCAGCGCATCTATGCAATTTTCTTGAGGCTTCTATTCAAAAAGGTAGACGTGGTCCCATGCCATTAAATATTTCTACTAATTAAATGCTTAGGTTGTTAATTAGTACAGGTGAGGTTTCAGGTGATCTTCAGGGAAGCCTTTTGATTGAGGCATTAAAAGAGGAGGCTTTAAGACGAGATTTGTCCATAGAGATCTTAGCGCTTGGTGGTAATCGAATGGAAGCTGCCGGAGCTGAATTGATTGCAGATACTGCTCCTATGGGTGCTATTGGTCTTTTAGAAGCTCTGCCACTAGTTTTGCCTACATTGCTTATTCAGTCTAAAGTAAATCAGTTGTTAATAAGTCGACCGCCGGATGCAGTAGTTTTGATTGATTACATGGGTGCAAATATTCGTCTAGGTAACAGGTTGCGTAAACACTTCGCTAAAATCCCTATTATTTATTATATTGCGCCTCAGGAATGGGCTTGGCGCATAGGTGATGGTGGGACTACGGATTTGATCGCATTTACTGATAAAATACTTGCTATCTTTCAGGCAGAGGCGGATTTTTACCAAGAGAGGGGAGGGAATGTGGTTTGGGTTGGTCACCCAATGATTGATATACATGGAAAGCTGCCTGATTGCTCTTTCGCAAGGAGGGAGCTTGGGCTTTCACCCGAACAAAAGCTCTTATTACTTTTGCCAGCCTCACGTAAACAGGAGTTGCGTTATTTAATGCCCAATCTTGCTAAAGCAGCTGCAATGCTTCAAGCGGAAGATTCAAACCTAGAAGTAATTGTTCCTGCTGGGCAGGAAAGCTTTGAATTTCAACTAAGGGAAACCTTAAAAAGAGAGAAAGTTCGAGGTAGGGTTATTCCTGCTAATCAAGCTAATAATTTAAAGCCAATTCTCTTGTCAGCAGCGGATTTAGCACTTTCAAAATCAGGAACAGTGAATATGGAATTAGCATTACATGGTGTTCCACAAGTTGTAGGGTATAAAGTTAGCAGAACTACAGCATTTATTGCACGCAATATTTTAAAGTTTAAAGTAGAACATATTTCACCCGTTAATCTTCTATTAGAAGAAAGATTAGTTCCCGAGCTTGTTCAAGATGATTTTACGGCCGAAAAAATCTTCCAATTAGCAATGCCTTTGTTAAGTCAGAAGGAAGCTAGATTGTCAATGCTTGAAGGTTATAGGCGCCTTAGAGGAAAGCTTGGTTCTCCAGGGGTAACATCTAGGGCTGCTGGACAAATTCTTGATTTTATTAGCCAATGATTCGATTGCTGCGTTATCTGCGAGATGCATTGATATGTAGTCTTTTAGTTGTTTCTTTGTTTGGGAGCCCTCTCCAAGCAAATGCTTCCGAAGAACAAGCGATGTTTGCCGGAGGATGCTTCTGGTGCCTTGAGCATGATTTAGAGGCTATTAGTGGGGTCATTTCGGCTGATAGTGGTTATGCAGGAGGAACAATCTCATCTCCTACATATCGCAATCACGAGGGTCACCAAGAAGTCGTTCAGCTTAAGTTCGACCCTTCAATTCTTTCCTATGAAGAATTGCTTAGGAGTTATTGGAGGAATGTGGATCCTTTGGATTCCTCTGGACAGTTCTGCGATAGGGGGGATTCCTATAAACCGGTTATTTTTGTTGAAAATGACGAGCAAGAACTGGCTGCTCAAGAGAGCATTAACTTCGCCGCCTTGGAATTAGATCAGCCTATTAAGGAAATTAAGGTTGAGATTCTTTCTGGAAAGAGATTCTGGCTTGCTGAAAATTACCATCAAGATTTTGCAGAGAAAAATCCAATTAAATACAGTTTTTATAGAAATAGCTGTGGACGCGATAGGCGACTTGATCACCTATGGGGAGATAAGGCCAAAACAAACTCTGAATGGAAAAATCGGTGAGAACATTAAGCAAACCTTAAATCTTTAGGAAATATGCATCTCTTGGAAATCTTGGTGAAGATGTGGGTTTCCACCCATCCCTTCTTGCGAGAAATTTGATTAGCATCAGTCCGTGATTCGGGCCAGGAGATGTATGTATTTGCTGACTGTCAAAGATGGTTTGATTACTCGACATGTAGGCCCATATCTAACGCCAAAGAAAGCCTCTGATGATTTGGATAGAGTTTTAGCAGAATGTTCCGATAGGGCTCGATGGCAGATTCATGCACTTGAGAGCCCAAACTTGTGTTCTTTTTCAGAAAAGTTGCAACAAAGAAACCAGGCTCTCAGCGCGGCCTCTTAAATATTTCATACAAATTCCGCTTAATGCTTAAGAGGCTAGTGAAATGTTTGTGAACCTTCAGTAGCTAATTTTCTCTGATAATCCAGTTTACAAGAGTTCTTACTCCATAACCCGTTGCTCCTGCAGGATTAACTCCTGACCCTTTTTCTGACCAAACAGTTCCAGCAATATCTATGTGTGCCCAAGAGATTGATTGGTCGACAAATTCTCGGAGAAAAAGAGCAGCTGTAATTGAGCCTCCTGGACGTGGGCCTGTATTTTTAATATCAGCAAGCATGGATTTTAGTCCTTCTTTATAAGAGTTCTGTAGCGGCATACGCCAAAGTCCTTCTCCTGCTTTATGAGCTGCTTTGGTTAACTCATTGGATAGTTCGTCACTATCTGTCCATAGACCAGCGATTTCATCGCCCAATGCAATGACACACGCACCAGTAAGTGTTGCTAAATCAATGATTGAATCTGGTTCTAATTTGCTTGCATAAACTAGAGCGTCAGCAAGTGTAAGCCTCCCCTCTGCGTCGGTGTTATTGATTTCGATAGTAGTTCCATTTGACGCTTTGACTATATCTCCAGGATGAACTGCAGATCCGTTTACCATGTTTTCACAAGCAGCAACTATGAAATGAACCTCAACCCCTTGGGGACGTAACTCTGCTATGGCTCTTGCTGCACCAATTACCGCAGCACTTCCTCCCATGTCAAATTTCATTAGTTCTATTTGAGAAGCCCCTACTTTTAAGTTGTATCCTCCAGAATCAAAGGTCAGCCCTTTCCCCACTAGTGCCACTTTTCTCTGAATTGGACCATTTGATCGATATGAAAGATGGATGAATTTTGGATCTAAGTCTGAACCTTGGGCGACTGCAAGGTAGGCGCCCATTCCTTTTCTATTACATTCTTCTCTACTAAGTACCTTTAACTGCAATCCAAATTCTCTGGAAAGTTTTGTAGCTTCTTTAGCAATTGCATCGGGGGTAAGGCTGTTTGGAGGTGCTCCTACAAGTTCTCTCGCTAATTCCACCCCTGAACAGATTGGAGAAATATTTTTGAAATTATCAAAATCATTTGTGTCTACTCCAATGAATTCAATACGTTTAGGTGGTTGTTTTGTTTCTGGATTGCTCCTAAAGCGCAAGTCTTTGAAGAGTGATAGGCGTATTGCTTCGGCTACGACATTAATTAAGTCTTTTGAGTGAAGTTTCTTCCAAGGGAAGAATATCCCCAAAGGGCCTTCGCTACCTAGAGATTCTTTTGCACTTTTGGCAGCCGCATTACGAAATGTATTTACTGAGAGGTCTTCCAGTTTCCCTAAACCAACCACAATCAGTTTGAGTGGGGAATTTTGGAGGAGTTGGAAGCTAGTTATTTCTCCATTTTCAGCCTGAAAATTTTGCTTCTCAAGAATCTTTGTTAGAGGAGCATCGAAGCGGCTTTCCAATGGATGCAACTGAGTTTCAAAGTCCCCTTCATGAATGCCAACAATCAGCACAGCGCCGGGCCATTCCTGCAAGCTTGCAGGAGTTAGAGAGAATTCCATCTTTAAGTTATTGCACTCGTGAATTTTAGCGGTCGATTATTTGATGTTTGCCGTGAAAGGTGTAGCCCAATGCCCCCTTGTTTCTTTGTTGAAAGGTGGTAGCCAAAGTTGAATTAGATGTTGCTCTAATTTTCTTCTATGCTTGGTCTCTTCTGGGACATCTGTGTAGAAGCGAATGCTTAGTTGGCTTTCTAACCCTGCTTTGGATAGTGCTTCGGTATAAGCAGCTAAATAAGATTTACAGTCATGGTCACCTTTCCATCGACGATCGGCAGCAATTGTTTCACCTATATATAAGAGTAAATGTGTGTTGAAATTTGTAGGTCGATCCATGACTAGATAAAGAGCGGGTCCTTCATGCGGATTGCTTGGCCATCTCCAAAAACTGAGTGGTAAGGGTGTTAATTTGAGTGGATTTAAATAAATACTTGGATCTTTACGCTCGTTATTTTCTATTAGCGATTTTTGTACAGGAGAAGATGATTCTCTCTTAAATAGCTTTGACTGGTGGAACTGTACTCTCCTTTGCCATTTGATTAAGACTTCCTTGGTCAGTTTAATTTCTGTAGGTATATTATCCCCATCTGAAATACTATGCTCAGGGAAAAGTTGTCCTTGAGATGATTTCATTTCCATCCAGAAGGAAGTACTGGGCCTGATTTCTTTAAGCCAAATCTCACTTTGCCAATAAGATTCTCGATAATGCTTGCTGGCAATAAGAGACGCTCTTGAAAATCGGCTAAATTCTTAAAAGGCCGCCTTTGTCGTTCTTTTAAAAGAGTTTGAATGTCTTTCTCGTTGAACTTAAGACCATTTTTCAATTCAGTAGAAGTGGCATTATTTATATCTACTATAGGGGTATCAGCTTTGGGCACTGGGTCGCCATACCACCTGAAAATTAGATGAGGACTCCATTGTTCTTTTAGATGATTAGGTAGCTCTAGTAATTGGAATAACTCTTCTTCGCAACTTAGCTGAACTCCACCTTGTTGGAGCTTTATCATTAGCTCAGCCATGTTTTCTGAACATTTGGGAAGCTTTTGCCAATCTGAAAAATTAGCTCGGTTAACGTCTATTTGAAGGCTGGCAAGGTTTGAATTGCTCACTCCTTGTTTCTTTTTAAGTGCTATTAATTCTTTTTCGATTTCCTGAAGCTTTATCCGTCTAGAACGACCTGAGGCCTCTTGCTTCTTTGGCAGTTGGCCCGTTGCTTCCAAGATTTTCCGGGCCAGAGGATCCAGCCAGTGGCCCCTGGTCATGTAAATAAAAACTCTCTAATGAATAAGATACCTAACTTTGCAAGGGTTACTAACCCCGGGGGACGATTGGCAAGATACTGAAGCATGCCCAATGGATCACTTTAAAAGTCTGTAAGCATAAACTTAATATAGGAAAGAAAGATATGTCTCTTCCTCCTATTTTATAACAACAATATCTATTTGATACTCTTCAATCATATTATTGTAAATTGAGGTGTCACGCTCCACTATTTCTGGATCAGTGCACCCTCCTGGGTGGAGGCTATACCAATTTGGCGAAAAAGTGGTTTTAATTGATGTGATCTCTAGATTTACGCCAAGGTATAGTCCTAGAGGTGTATTAGAACCACCTCTTAGAATAACTTCTTTGTTGATTCTTTGTGAAAAAAGCCCTAAACTTGAAGGGGTTATTACTCTTACATGAGTGGGGTCGTTGAAGAAGTTGTCATGCCTAAAATGAGGAACCTTTATTAGAATAATTGCACCTGATTCGCATACCCTATACATTTCCTGGATTACTTTTAGATAAACATCTGTCTTATGACCTAGATGTTCAAGCACATGGATTAGTTTTATTTCCTCCACGGAATTATCTGCCCAAGGCCAAGGGAAAGTTTCGAGATCGTGTTTAACATCTGGGTTACCATATTTATCCACATTGATATATCCATTTAGGCGTTTTTCGCCACATCCCAGATTGAGCTTTAAACCTGACATTCCCTTTGACAACCTTTTAAGATTTTACGTGTGCATTTGATTTATTGAACTGAAGAGAAGATGTTGGCTCTTCAGTTCAAAGTGGTTTAAATCTCCTATAGCATTATGGCTTTTCATGGTGGTCTGGTTTTCCCCCTACACGATCTTGCGCATTTCGGGCAGAATTACTGTTTAATTGATAGGAATCCACTGGAGCTCGCAGTGAACACTTCGTATTGCATCTCAGAAGTTTTGCTAGTCGAGCGTTCCTTTGGGAAGAAGAGCATTCAAGCCAAAGGGAGGTAAGAATTATGGCATTTTTTGAATCCGAGATTGTTCAAGAAGAGGCTAAGAGGCTTTTTAATGACTATCAGCAGTTGATGCAGCTTGGTTCTGATTATGGAAAGTTTGATCGTGAAGGCAAGAAGAAGTTTATTGACACTATGGAGGATCTTATGAGCCGATATCGTGTTTTCATGAAGCGTTTTGAGCTTTCTGAAGACTTTCAAGCCAAGATGACTGTTGAGCAATTGAGAACTCAGCTCAGTCAATTCGGAATAACCCCTGAACAGATGTTTGATCAAATGAATTTGACCCTGGAAAGGATGAAAGCGCAGTTAGAACAGAGCTCAGAATGATATTTTGATAGACCTCCAATTACTTTCCGATCGGTTAATACTTTTATGACTGATAAGTTTTTATCACTTCCAGGCTGGCTAAATAGAGGAATTGTTGACATCTTCCCTGCTGGAAATACAAATGAGCCCAATGAATTTTTAGGCGCTCGACTAGAAGAAGCTGTGAAACATAATCGTCCTTTGCGAATAAAGTTGGGTATTGACCCTACAAGTACTTCGATTCATTTAGGGCACAGCATTCTCTTTCGCAAATTGAGATCTTTTCAAGATGCAGGCCATACGGCAGTTTTGATTATTGGAGATTTTACGGCTCAGATAGGTGATCCAACTGGTAAGAGCTCTACTCGCGTTCAATTGACATCTGAAGAGGTTGAGGCTAATTCAGTTAATTACCTAAAGCAGCTTGGAAAGGATGAGCCTCCTGAAAGGAGTTTGTTGGATTTCGCTACCCCAGGTCGTCTTGAGGTTTATCGCAATAGCGAGTGGCTCTCTGAGATTTCTTTGCCAAGAGTCATTGATCTGCTTAGTACTGCAACAGTAGGGCAGATGCTTGCTAAAGAAGATTTTGGGACTCGGTTTAGATCGGGCACTTCAATTTCTCTTCATGAGTTTCTTTATCCGTTGCTACAGGGCTATGACTCGGTGGCCGTTAAGGCAGATGTTGAACTAGGGGGTACAGATCAGAAGTTCAATGTCACCATTGGTAGAGATCTTCAGAGATATTTTGGTCAGAGGCCCCAATTTGGATTATTGCTACCAATATTAATCGGACTTGATGGTGTTCAAAAGATGAGCAAAAGCCTTGGCAATACTGTCACTCTTGATGAAGACCCTATTTCAATGTATTCTAAATTGGAGAAGGTCCCTGATGAACTTGTAGACAGCTACATTACTTTATTGACTGATTTAAATAAGAATAACTTGCCTTCAGAACCTAGGGAATTACAAAAGGCGATGGCATTAGCTGTAACTGCAAGTAGGCATGGAATAAAAGTAGCAAAAGAGGCTTGTAACAGTGCTGCAAGTTTAGTCTCTGGATCAGATCATGGGTTCGCAGATGTCCCTGAAGTGTCTTTGGGCGAGATTAATTTTCCTGCCAAAGTTTTTTATCTGCTAAGTGCAATAGGTATGTCTCCTAGTAGCAGTGAAGCTAGGCGTCAGATTCAAGGTGGTGCAGTTCGTTTGGATGGGGAGAAAATTGTTGATCCAAATCATGAATTTATAGACAGCAGCTATTTGTTAGGTAAAGTTATACAAATAGGCAAAAAGAAGTTTTTACGACTTTCAAGGTAATTACTCGCTTCGTTTTTTTTACTGGGAGTTTGTAAGTGGAAAACCCTGCCGATAAAATCATTTTGGCATTAGATGGTATGGAAAAAGCAGAGGCTTTCTCAATGGTCTCGAAGCTTTCTGGATTGAAATGGGTAAAAGTTGGGCTAGAGCTTTTTGTAAGTAGTGGACCTGAAATTATTTCCAACTTTCGTGAAGATGGTCTAAAAGTGTTTTTAGATCTCAAATTTCATGATATCCCTGTAACCATGTCAGCTGCTTGTAGAAAAGCTGCAGGTTTTGGTGCTGAATTAATTACTGTTCACGGATGTGCAGGCCGAAAGGCACTTGAACAGGCAAATCGAGCTGCTATTGAAGGTGCCTCCCTAGTAGGACTTCCTCCACCAAGGCTTTTAGTAGTGACTGTGCTTACTAGTTGGGAGGGCAAGGATATAAAGGATCAGTTGCTTATAAATCAATCTATTCAAAGTAGGGTTCAATTGTTTGCTAAATTGTCTTCCGAATTGGGCCTTGGTGGGTGTATTTGCTCTCCTAAAGAAGTTCGTGGTTTACGGTCGCTATGTCCATTGCCATTTGAACTGGTTACCCCAGGTGTGCGATTAGAAGGAGACCCACTTAATGATCAAGCAAGAGTAATGACTCCTTCCGAAGCAATTAATGAAGGAGCTTCAAAACTAGTAATAGGTAGATCTATAACTCAAGCATTGAACCCTGAAGATGCTTTTTCGAAATGTTGTAATCAGTTGGAAAGAGTTTAACGAAACTGGCTTATTCTTGGCTCAGTACCTGCAATTAATCTTTTTATATTACTTCTATGTCTCCAAAGAACCATAATTGTTGTTGCACATGCAACTATCAAATAAGCAGGCTTTGTTGTGCCATCTAAACTCCATGCCATCAACCAGGGCAAACAAATAGAAGTGAAGATGCTCGAAAGAGAAACGATTTTGGTGAAGCTGATAGTTGCCAAGAATATTCCTAAACAAGCAAGCCCAACTGGCAATGAAAGACCTAGCAACATGCCCAGGCTAGTTGCTACCGCTTTGCCACCTTTAAACTTAAGCCAAATGGGCCAAATATGACCTGATAAGGCAGCTAGACCAACTAATACTTCTGAGGTCTCGCTGAGATTAAAAGCTTTGGCAATTAGAACAGCTATTGCACCTTTAGCTATATCTACTATCAAAACCCCAATTGCAGCTGCTTTGCCTACTTCCCTAAGGACATTTGTTGCTCCAGTAGACCCCGAACCTTTAGCCCGAATATCAATACCTGCAAACCATTGGCCAGCAAGATATCCGCTGGGCATAGATCCAAGTAGGTACCCAATGCAAATGAAGTAGATCAATTGAAAATGCATTACAGGAATTCCTCGTATTCGTAAAGTTCATCAGGCTCAGCTGCAAATGCTAACCAAAGGGGGAATTGAAGGACTGGTATATCAATATTCCTTTCTGCCGAATCTATGAGAATAAATGGTACTTCTCCTCTTTCTTCAAGGCGGTCTGCTCTCTCAATTAAGCCATCAGTTCTTTCGAAAAGGACAATGCCGCTGGTGGGCCCGAAGTCTTCTCTGCCAAGTCCTAGTGCATCTTGAAGCCCCCTTCTCCATTCTCCAAGCCTCTCTGGTTGACCCGCTAAGACTAGAGTTTGAAATCGGTCACCATAAAGTTCACCCAGAATTGCGATTACTGCCGCACCAATAATGATATTGCTAGAGCGATTGCCTCGGCTGGGCTGTGCGCCACGGCCTCCTTGGTTAAGGAACCAGTCTGCTATAAGACCTATCCCCCTTTCGTCGAGACTCCGTCTTAACTTCCATGGGTCTGCGTAAAAGTCTGGTTGGGTTGAAAACTGTGCCAAGCATTCACGTATAAGAGACTCATCCGGTTTGAAGGTATCTGCTACCGCTGGGACATATTGTTCTTGATTCTTTGATTCTGCTTGTGTTTGATTTTCATCTAATGGTGAAGGTTTGACTACGAGAGGTTGGGCGATTAGCTCTAATTTCTCCGCTGATTGAGCAAGTTCCTGAAGGGCTCCCGTTAAATAATCTTGAAACCCTTTTACTCTTCGTGCAATAGCATCTGATTGCCCTGCAAAGGACCCTTTGATATCTTTTTCTAATTGAGATTTACGTTTATTGAGTTCATCAACTTCTTCTTGAAGTTCATTCCTTTGGGCGATTAATTTCCCCAATGTGAGTTTGACAAGAGAGTCCAAACTCGGTTCATTCCCATCGTCCTTCGAGTTGATTGCACTGGTATTTTGTGATTGATCTAATGGAAGAGGCTTGCTAATTTCTTCGGTATTAGATTGCTCCGAAAGTGGGGATTTAGCTTCAGACATAAACTATTTAGCAATGTTTTTTGATGAGCTTTTTTAGGAGTCTTGAATAGGTTTCACCTTTGGTTTCTCCAGAGAGCCAACTCTCAGCCTTAGTTGATTTTTTAGACTTTCGGGTTCGAAAAGTATTGGTAAAAGATGGGGGCTGGCTTTTTCGCGGAAATATAAAATTCCAGGTAGCCAAGGTAAAAAGATTCGCCAGGCTAGCCAGTCTCCAAATGGGAAGCGTCTTAATTCACGATTGAGTTGCCAAACCACTAAGGCCTCTGGAGTGAGCTCGACTCTGAGTATGAAAGTTTGCAAAAGAAGAAAGAGTCCAAAAATACCAGTTAATATTGATGGAAATGGGTGAAATGGTCCTGGCAGTATTAGAAGGCTTAAAACAATTATCAGAATTGCTAAGCGAGGAGAGGGTTTTAAGGTGACGTTCTGTTTTAAATCAGATTGGTTCATAAAAAACAATTGAAATCAACTGAAAAGAATTTGTGTTAGCAAAACATCCATTAATGCCACTGTCACTAGAGTCATTACAACAGCTCCTGTGGTACTTGTGCCGACTTCTTTTGGCCCCCCTCTAGTTGTTAGTCCCCAACCACAGGCTAGAACAGAAATCTGTAGACCGAAGACTAATGCCTTTATGAGCATGAAAGGAAGATCAGCTACGGATAACCAAGTCCTAACAGAAGTCCAGAAAACATCAGGAGCTATTTGATAAAGGTGGGTGCTACTGATTTGTCCACTCCACAGTGCAACAACAAAGAAAAAAAGACATTGCACTGGCGCCATGATTACCATTGCGATCATTCGTGGTACTACCAAATATTCAACGGGATCAGTTCTCATCATTGTTATCGCCTCAATTTGTTCGGTAACTTTCATCGTCCCGAGCTGAGCGGCATAAGCAGTAGCTACTTTCCCTGTAAGGAGAGTTGCGGTTAGTAAAGGGGCGATTTCTCTTGCCATACCAACCGCGAGGAGACCACCAACTTGGCTACCTAGATTCTGGTCGCTTAGCTCAGCAGCCACTTGGATGTTGAAAACTGTTCCTGCTGCTATGCCAGTAATAATTACGATGATGAAACTTCCTGGTCCTGCTTCTAATAGTTGCTCAAAGAGCTCTAACCAATTAATACGTCCTTTCACGGTTGCGGTTATCGCTTGCCCGCCAATTAACAGGCTGCTGCAAAGTCGTCGTAACCAGCGTGGATTAAACATCAGTTGATAAGCTGCGCGCTTGGTGTTTTATTTGGCCATTTACTCATCATTATTATTCCCAAACTTACAAGAATGGCTGGAATTAATCCCATGCAAATCCTTATAGCTATTTGGGCTGAGATTGTCTGTTCTAGGAAGGTAAGCGCTCCTGTGCATTCTCTAGGAGATTGATAACCGCTAATTTGTAGAAAGAATGTGACTATCCACATGCTCATTGCGACTAGAAATTTTTGAGAAAAGACCATCCATGCTGTATAAAAACCAGCTGGTTTATCAGGGTCAGAATCTATTGCATCTGGCAGCAATGACCATGGAATTAAATATGCAGTAGAAGCTCCAAAGCCTGCTATAAGAATGCTTATCAATAAGAGGATTATTTTTATTGTATCTGCACCATTTGTTAGTAGTGAACTTGTCAATGTTGACCCAGCAGAAACAGGTGGAAGCACCATTGCACAAAGGCATCCAATTATCCAAAGAGATCCTCCAGCACGGAGTGATTTTATTCGACCATGTTTGTTTGAATAAAGGCTCCAAACTTGAAGCCCAATTAGTGAACTCACCATAAATGGAAGTAATATCCATGTTGACATGCCAGGGGGTATACGCATTACCTGAACTAAGTAAAATAGGGCTACAGATTGCATGATTTGAAGCCCACACCAAAGTAAAAGGTATAAGGCTAAAACCCTTAGGAAACAGTTGTTATGAATTATTCGAGATAACTGCTTAGTAAATGGCTCAGATTGCTTTTTAGGTTTTTGTGCTTTTTTCGCAAAGGGTGCTAGCCCCCAGCAGCAGGCCAGGGTTGATAAGGCGGCAATTGCTCCGCTAATTCTGCCCATGCTGATATATCCAGATAGTCCATTGCTTGTGAGGAGAGAGGCGACCACAAGTCCTGTCAGGCTTGCCAATATCGAACCAGTAAAGCGAGCTGCATTAAGCCTTGTTCTGATTGAGGTTGTTTTAGTTAATTCTGTTGAGAGTGCTGCATAAGGGAGGTTCACGCTTGTATATGCAGTCATTAAAAGCAGAACCATAAAAATGTAGTAGGTGATTTTTGAAGCCAATCCACCTGGGGGCACCCACCAAATACCCGCGAGACTTATTCCTAGGGGGACAGCCGCTCCAAGCATCCATGGCAATCTCGGCCCCCAGCGACTTTGCGTATGGTCGCTAAGCCAGCCAATCAGTGGATCATTCAATCCATCCCATAATTTGGTGACCATGAGCAGGAGGCCTCCTATCCAGACAGGGAGGCCTGCGGCGCAAGTGAAAAATGGAAGTAAGTAAAAACCAAGTTGAGAGGCTGCCAGGCCAGTGCCTGCATCACCAAGCCCATAGGAGAGCATTAGCCTTCGCCTGGTTCTTTCGCTAGCGAATAAGGATGAATTCAAGTTTTTCTAAAGGCTTGATGGGAAGGCATAATGCAGTTGTACTTTTATACTGAATCGAGCTCTAGGGCTATGGTTCCTTCGTATTAGTGCGGGCGTAGTTTAGTGGTAAAACCTCAGCCTTCCAAGCTGATGATGCGGGTTCGATTCCCGCCGCCCGCTTAAATAACATTCCCATCAATCAAACTTCGAGGAGTATTCTTTAGAAAGGGCCAGGACAAGACTTCTGTTTTTTAGCTCAATAAAGGTTTCATCCCAGTTCATAGGTTCAACTTTGGTCTTGCTTTTAGTTCTCTTTGCTGTGTTTACGATTATTTCCCATCCAGAGTTAGTCTTAGGCAGCTCGAATTTCATATTTTGATTATAAGCATTTAGTCCCATCCACATGTGGGCAATGTCATCAGACTCTTTGTGAAGGCTATAGCTGATTGTGTGTGACCAGTCGCTCCAATCAGGTTTTTGGAGATTCACTCCATGCCATTGGATGGAAAAGCCATGTGAAAGTTTTTGTGTGTTTGATTCAATTTCAGTGTGAGGTGTGCTTGGGCTAAAAATTTCGGGTATTGTTTTTCTTATTTTCAACATTTTTGTCACAAAAAGCCTTAGCTCAAGGTCACATTTGTCTTTTGACCAGATCATCCAACTTAATGGACTGTTTTGACACCAAGAATTATTATTGCCGCCCTGGCTTCTGCTTACCTCGTCACCCATAAGTATCATTGGAACCCCTGGATTGAGCAGAAGAGTTGCTAAAAGATTCTTTTGCTGTCTCTTCCTTAGCGCTTGTAGGTTCTTGTCAGTACTAGGACCTTCAATACCATGATTCCAGCTGTTGTTGTGATTGTCGCCGTCCCTATTGTTTTCACCATTTGCAAGGTTATGCTTCGAGTTAAAAGTGACTAAATCGTTTAAGGTAAATCCATCATGGGAAGTGATAAAATTTATTAAAGGTTTATGAGATTTTTCATCGTCCTTTGGGTCAAAGTTATTGCTATTTATACTTTCTTTTATGTTCCATGTGGTATTTTGATCTCCTTTCCAAAACCTTCGTACATTATCTCTAAATTGTCCATTCCAAGCCCCTATTTTTTTGCTTGGGAAATCTTTAAGTTTATAAAGTCCTCCGCAGTCCCAGGGCTCACTAACTAGTTTTAAATCACTTAGCTCAGGGTCTGCTTCGATTTCCTCGAATAGAGGTGGATTATCCAATGGCTCTAGCTTTTCTCCTCGACTAAGTGCTATGCCTAAATCAAAACGGAAGCCGTCTACTCCTAGTTCGCACGCCCAGCAACGCATTGATTCAAGGATTAATTTTCTAACTAATGGTCTATTTGCCGCAATGCTGTTTCCGCAGCCACTTACATCCAAAAATTGATTGTCTTTATTCTTATAATAATAGAGGCTTTCACCACAACCTTTCCAGCTAATAATAGGTCCTTCTTCATTGCCCTCAGTTGTGTGATTATATACAACATCTACAATAACTTCTATGCCTTCATCGTGGCAGGCTGCTACAAAATTACGAATTTCTTGTCGACCTTTAAGAGGGTCTTTGCTTGTAATATATTCCTGATGTGGGGCAAACCAGCTAATTGGGCTATAACCCCAGTAATTGCAGTTCCCTGCTGGAGAGTCTGTTTGATCAAATGCATGTATAGGCATTAACTCAATAGTGGTTATGCCAAGTTCCTTTAAATAAGGAATTTTTCTTATTAATCCTTTGATCTTACCTTTTTCATTTCTTTGAATATCTTCTAATGAACAATGGGTAAAGCTGCTGACATGTAGCTCATAAATAACAGTTTTACTCCAAGGGTGCTTTGGTCTTGGATGGGATTTAAAGTCGAACTTATCTCTTTCGCATACCACCCCTTTCAAGCATGAGCCTTCGTTGGACGAATTCCCTGTAGCAGCTTTTCTTTGAAATACATCCCACCCACTGATTGCTCTTGCACAAGGGTCTATCAATAGTTTCTCTGAATAGCAGTGGTTTCTTTGTTCTTCTCCAGCATTTGATATTCGATAGCAATAACAACAGCCTTCTTTGATGCCTTCAATTTCTATATGCCAGTAATCTCCGGAACGATTGCTAGCGTTCAACTCAAATACGTTTTGAGGCTTAGTGTGGTTTGGGTCTGCAAAGAGTACTAGCTCTATGTGGCTAGCATCTGGTGCAGCTATAGAAAAATTTACGCCTCGGTCAGTGATGCTGCTACCAAGGGGCCAAGGCGTTCCTGGGTAAGCTTTGTTCAGTGACCCAGATTCCGGCGAGGCAGGCAGCATTTGGCGAAAGGTGGTTTTTAGGCACTTTTAAAGGTGTTGTTATGTCTATTAATTCTTTTTCAGTTATGGGTGTTGGCCCCTCTCAGGTAGAAAGTGGCCTTTGGGCTTTTCCTCCCAATCCAAATTCTAGAGGCGGGGTCTCTTGGTGGCTTGAGTGCGAGCCAGAGCCATTGTTGATTGATTGTCCAGAAATTAATGAGTTCACCATTCATTCGCTTAAGGAGCTTGCCGCAGGTAGAAAACCTCAAATTTTTTTAACTAGTAGAGATAGCCATCCAGGTGTTAGCAGGTTGCAGGATGTTCTTGGATGGCCTGTTTTAGTGCAGGAGCAAGAGGCCTATCTTTTGCCTGGGTTAAAAGACCTAGAAAGTTTTGCCGATGAATACAAAACAATTTCTGGAGTTAACTTTTTGTGGACGCCTGGACCTACTCCTGGGACCACTGTTGCTTATGCATCTCACCCTTTGAATGTGCTGTTCTGCGGACGTTTCTTAATTCCTTCAAGTTTGCATTCTTTCGCTCCTGTTCGAAATAAGAGGACTTTTCACTGGCCGCTTTATCAAAAAAGCTTGCGAAAGCTTCGAGATTGGATTCCTTCAGATGCCTGTCCTTTACTGGCATCTGCTGTTCTTACTCGAGGTGCCAAGGCGCAACGGTTAGCTCCTTGGGAGGCTTGGGCGGATCCTTACACCAAAAAAGGCTAATTGGACCATTTAAGGTATAAAGCATTGCGCCACAGCCTTTTTCGGTTGCCGCTAAGGCTTTATGTCCATACGATTAGCGCGCTTCGAGTTATTGCTGACGAATTCCATTTTTGGTTTCGTCATTTAAATCTCTCCGCTCCATCATCCCATTCCAATGAACAAAGCTGATCTGGTCAATCTGGTGGCAGCACGTACTGAACTCACCAAGACAGATGTCTCTCTGGTGGTGGATGCCGCCATCGACACCATCATCGACTCCGTAGTGGAGGGCAAAAAGGTCTCCATCCTTGGTTTCGGTTCTTTTGAGCCCCGTGAGCGTTCCGCTCGTCAGGGTTTAAACCCGAAAACCGGGGAGAAGATCAAGATCCCTGCAAAGCGTGTGCCTGCTTTTACAGCTGGCAAGATGTTTAAAGATCGAGTTCAGGGTTAGATTTAAAATCTTGCTCCAAAAAAAAAGCGGTCTTAAAGACCGCTTTTTTTTTGGTCAGGCTTTTCAATGCCTTTCATGCATCCCCCCTCCCAATTGCTACCAGAGCAATTTTTGAAGAAGTTTGCGAATGGGAGTCGATTAAAACTCAGTGGATATCGAGGGAGGTTCGCTCCATCACCCACTGGACCTTTACATTTCGGGAATTTACGCACAGCACTTCTTTCTTGGCTCAAAGCCAGAGTCTCTAAAGGTACTTGGTTATTACGAATTGATGACCTTGATTATTCAAGAAATCGCTTTGGTGCAAGTGAAGGCATTAAGGAAGATCTTTTATGGCTGGGACTTGAATGGGACGGACCAGTCGTCTATCAGAGTAAAAGAAGAGGGCTTTATTACACCGTCTTGTCTGCATTGAGAAAAGAGGGGCTTCTTTATGCTTGTCGTTGTTCTAGAAGGATGTTTCTTGAAAGAGCTATAAGGGAACATCAAAGCGGAATTGCTAACTGCCGTTGTAGGGAGATTACAAATTCTTGGGGGTGGCAAAATAATCGACTTCCTTCGTGGTGCTTAATGCCAAAAAATGAAGTTACTTCTAATTGTCGTGGTGTGGTATTAAGGCGTGCGGATGGAATCGTTGCTTATCATTTGGCTACTGTAATCGATGAAATATTGCTTGGTATAAATGAAGTCGTTCGTGGAGGAGATCTCTTGGAGGCCTGCTCCTCACAGCTTTCAGTCTTTGAAGTACTTTCTCAACCCCGTATTAAATATATTTATACCCCATTGATTTGCAATGAAGCAGGGGAAAAACTGTCTAAACGAAATAATGAAAATGGGCTAGATTACTATAAAAAAAAGGGTTTAGACCCTTCACAAGTTATAGGCTTGTTAGCGGAAAGCATTAAGCTTGTCCCGCCTAATACTCCAATCTCTTCAAATGAACTATTGGTTGAGATGAAGAAAGACCCAGCTATTCTTGATGCTGTTTTTATCCATTAATGAATTGATTCTTCCTGGCTTGGAATCTTATTCTTTGAATTGAATATGGCTAAAGTCACAGCTTCTGTTGGTTTTCTGTATAGGTAATTCCTTTTAGGTCTATACAAAAAAAGTGTCCTTACCTAATGAGGAGGACACTTTTGCTAATAAATTAGTCTTGTCTCTAGAACAAGACTTCAAAAGTTTTTTGGAGAACTTAGAAGAACTCTGCTTTTAATTAAAAGCTTTTAGCAGACTCAGTTCCTTCCCTTTCTTTGGCTAGAAACTGTAAGAGGGGTCTCCGCTTGTTAGATAGAAAAAGTAAGCAGCTGCAGCTCCTACAACAAACATAGGAAGACCTACTAGTAGATGGCCACTAGCGAAACCTACGCCCTTGGCTCGTGCCACAAAGTAACCGACACCTGCGGCACCAGCAGCTAGTGGAATTGCGGTGTGGAGAATGCCTGCAACAGCGTGGTAGTCGAAGTACATCTGTGTTAGTGGATTTTCTTGCCGAATAGAGTATCTCAGTAAACAGCTTTTAAGAATGCCTTTTTAGTCATTTGCATTGAATTTGCTTAAGGCCGCCTTCATGGAGAGGGCGCTTCTTAAAGTTTTTGCCTTCGGGTTCTAGGAGCTCATAAGGCTGTGGTACTGCCCTTTTGAGGAAAGCTCGATTGAGCTGTCAAAACATTTTTAATGGATTATGTCGCCCAAAAAGGTTCAAATGCGACTTTTCGAGAAGCAACATTTTGGGAGGTGTTTGCTTTGTTGCTTGCTCTCTCTGGCATGCCTCCAAGCTAAGAGTGAGCTGGCTCAAGCATCAGATCTTCCAAGCCTTAACAAGTTGGCTGTTAGTTGCTTTCGTTCAAACGAATCCGAATCTTGTCTGAAAGGCCTTGTAATGTCTGAATACTTGCAGAAGAAGGCTGAGAAGCGAAAACGATTCCCCTGTCAGACAAGACTCTTAGGTCTTGGTAGCGATTTGATTTTGAGTCAAATGCAGAAAGGGGATGTTGAGACTGGTATGAAAATGCTTGGAGAAGTAAACGAGAATTGTGTTGGATTCTGATCTTGGACAAATTTTTAATATTAAACTCAACCTTAAAAGTGACTTATTGCCCAAGAAACTGCTATTAGAGGTAAAGAGATATTTTTGTAATGGAAGAATCTAAAGAAACCTCTGGAATGGGTATCGGCGAAAGCACAGGGAATGCGAAGAAGGTCAATGCTAATTCACGTAAGTCAAGTAAGAAGAAGTTTGGGGTTGATGAAGGTGGAGACTCAGAACAAGGAGAAGTCCTTTTTAAAGTTGGACCTTTTAGGTATAGGTTGCCTGGTAAGCGGCAACGTACCATTCTTGGATTGGTTGTAGTTGGTTTAAACTTGTTGTTGCTTTTAGCCGTGGCTTTATACTTTTATAACCCAACCTTTCATGAATTTGTATTTACAGTAGGTAGAGATTAACCTTGGTAATTAATAAATAACTTTAACCTTGAAATGTTTTAAAGATTAACATCTAAATATAAGAGTTAACCTATTTAAGAATCTATAGATTTTGCTTCATCGTTCAATCCACTTATATTTTTTTAGAAGCTCTAACTCTACATATTGGATTTATTGATAAAAAGCACTGTTCCCTCTCTTATATTGCTTGGATCTCTTATATCGTTTAAGCTTATTAATCCTTTTAAGCTTACGTTGTACTTTCTTGCGAGGCCGCTAAGAGTCTCACCTCTTTTAATCGTATGTTTTATTGCTTTTTCTCGGATAATTTTTTCAATTTTGAGTTCTGATGTTAGCTCGTTGTCTTTATATTTCTCAGGGCTCTCGATTAGGTAGAGACCAGCACCTCCAATAGCCAGCAAAGCAACTGCTGCGATTTGCCAAGGGTTAAAACTACTTAAGAACGAAGGGAGCAACTCATTGGTTTCGCTTGAGTTATTTGTTTGGCTCGACTCCGCCTCGAGTCTCACTGTTTCTGCTTTTAGCCTCGTTTCTAATTCCGACTCAGCCTCAAGCCTATTGGCCTCCGCCTGTAGTTTGGCGGTGAAATCTTCTTCTTCTTCTTTTTCTATTCGTTTTTGGGCTTCAGCATTTGCTTTTTGACGCTTTAACTCCTCTTTGAGCTTTTCTTCGGCTTTACGTTTGTCATTGAGCAATTGGCTTTCTATTTCCTGGGCCTTGCGTCTTTCAGTAATTAGCTGTCTTTCTTTTTCTTCATCTTTAAGCCTTGCATTGAGGTCAATTATCTCTTTTGAGGTTTCAGAGGAAGTATCCTCTCCGCTATCAGTTTTTTTATCTTGTTTGTTTGATTTGTCTAAGCGACTCCGGATAGCACTATTAAAGAAAAGCAGAAGGCCCACAAGAACCGGAATGTGGGCTAATCCGCCTGCTAGAACCTCAGCTTCTGAATAAGCCATTCTGCCCTTTGTTTGTGTCTTGCTTAGTTAACCGCAAGAATCTCTTCAAATCCAGTTATTAGAAAGGTTTATTGGGAATTTCTGCTTGAAATTTGATGAACTTCTAAACGAAAGCGTTCCATACCATCATTTATTCAAATGGCAATGCAATTGCTTGGCGATTTCTTGCTAAGTATTTTCGCTAGGTAAATTATTTTCGCCGTGTTTACAGAATCTATATACAAATCCATTTTCTATTTGTCCTTTTCGAGTATTATCTAAGCATATTTTTGTTTTAGGAAGTTGGGATATAAGAGCGCATGAGTACTTTAAAACTGCAATATTCTATATTCCTATTATTTACTACCTTGTTGCTGCCATGTCAGGGTTGTGTACCTTCCCCAGTCCCTAAGATAGAGGGGCTTAGCTCATTCTTTATAGGGAATAAGAAAAAAGAATTCTTGAATCTTGGCATTAATATGGCGAATAAAGGTGATCATCTTCAAGCTATAGAAGCTTATGGTAAGGCTATTGAAATCGATCCTAATTATGGCCTTGCTTTCTTTAATCGCTCAATATCTTGGCTTGATCAGGGTGATATAAGAAAAGCATTGGCAGATTTAAATAGTGTTATTGAAATTGACCCTAAAAATTCATATGCTTATTATAATCGTGCTAATTTACAATTTAGGGATGGTAATAGGCAGGAGGCTTTATCGGATTACACTAAAGCTATAAACTATAATAAAAACTTAGTAGCTGCATTCGTCAATAGAGGCGCTACAAGATTTCTTTTAGGGGATGCTCAAGGGGCATTGATTGATTATAAAAATGTTATTCAAAAAGGTTCAAAAGATGCTTACTCGTACTTGAATAGGGGTGTGTTATTTTCAAAAGCTGGAAGACATAATGATGCAATTTTAGACTTCGACTCAGGGATTGAATTGGAACCAAATCAATCCCTAGCTTATTTCCAGAGAGCCAACTCTAAGGTTCATACTGGTAATATCATTGGGGCTATAGAAGATTATAGAGAGGCTATTAAGATTGATTCTTTAAACCCATTTTATTATTATAACCTGGCCGTTGTCTATTACAATAGAAGCAATTATTACCTTGCGATCCAAAATTTTAATAAAGTACTTGAAGTAGAGCCACTTTTAAATGAGGTTCATTTTTATAATGCTTATGCGAAAAGCAGGATAGGAAGATTAAAAGATTCAATTTCAGATTATACAAAAGCCATCTTGGCTAAACCCAACAATTCTAATGCTTTCAATAATCGAGCAATTGTTAAAAGCATGATTGGGGACAAGAAGGGTGCACTAAGTGACTTAGAGACCGCATTGACTTTGGCCCCTTCCTCGGCCAGTTTCTTTTCTAATCGAGGGAATCTATACCTTTCTTTTGGGAAATATCGTCAGGCTATAAAAAATTTTGATCGAGCTATTGAATTAGACCCAAAATATCTCAGTGCATATTATGGAAGTGCGATAGCTCTACAAAACCTAGAAGAACATCAGAAAGCTATTCAAATTTTGGATAGCTTACTTAGTTTAAAAAGCGAATTTGCCAAGGCTTATTTTAGTCGTGGTCTTTCTAAACAACGGATTGGTGATTACAAAGGTGCTATAAATGACTTAACTGAGTCGCTGAAAATTCAACCTTCACATGCAAATTCATATTTGAATAGAGCAAATGCGAAAGTTGACTTCGGAGATTACTTAGGGGCAATAGAAGATTTTGGTTATGCTCTGGATTTGGACTCATCGAATAAATCGATTTATCTAACACGAGGTCAGCTTAAGGTCCTTATTAATGACAATGAGGGAGCGATTAAGGATCTAACCACTTTCTTGAAAATTTCTCCTGAGTCTGCATCTGCGCTTAGGAGCAGGGGGTTGGTTCGAATAAGGTTGGGTGATTGGAGAAATGGCTGTAGAGACCTTCAAAGATCTGTAGCCTTAGGCGATTCAGAAGCATACAAATTTATAAAGTCAAAGTCTGCATCTTGCGGAGACTAAGCGTGCTTATTTAGAGGGGGGTAATGGCTAGTCGTTTTGCTGATCTCTTTTATTTATGGCTTGGCTCAATATTAACCAGGCGATACCGCTGGATAAGCCTGCTACCCATTCCTGCCTAAATAAATCAACTATGCATATTGTACTTGCAGCTATACAAAGAAAAGAAAGAGAAGTCTTTCTGAGATTGAATTTACTGATCACTTTCTTTAATCTTTTAACTTTAAGTTGGAAGCCAAAGTAAAGCCTAGTTCAATCAACTTTCTATAAATTTACATCAACTTAGGCTCCGCTTTTAAGCCATTAGCTCCCTGATTGTAATGGGAAGAAAATAATTCCTGGGCCTGCAAATATTACTGAGGTGGCAATTATGATTGTAAGTATTTGAACCCCAATAAACTGTTTCCAGCGATAGCTGAATAATGAGGCGTCGGAATCAAGGCCCCAGCCAGACTGAGGTTCGTTATCGGGAAGTCCGTAATAGAAGATTTGAAAGACTTGGAAAATGATTATTGCTCCAACAATTGCCGCTAGTGGGTTCAAACCACCAAAAGCTATGGTCGCAAAGAGTGGGGAGGAGTCAATCATCACTAAATTAACGGATAAAGCTGTAAGGCTTGTTATTTAAGCCCAACTACCCATTAAAGGAGGCTTCTCTTTACTTGGATCGTTACAAAATTGGTTGCTTCGTGTAATTGATCAGCAGCTTGCAATCAGCAAGAGCATTTGCCTTAAAGCTTTTTGTAACGCCCCCTGTTGGATTCGAACCAACGACCGGCTGCTTAGAAGGCAGCTGCTCTATCCAGCTGAGCTAAGGGAGCATTTGACCATTGTGGCAGTTTTTGGGTGCAGGCCGCTTAAGGTTGGGTCCTGCGCATATGAATCAGATGGCCGGTAGCAGGCTCACTGAAAGACAGAAGAAAGATCTTGTTGCTTGCTTTCGGGCTGGAGAGACGACAACAAGTCTGGCTTCCTTATACCGATGTAGTCCAAACACCGTAATAAGGCACGTTAAGTCCCTTTTGCCTGCTGAAGAATATAAATCGCTAAAAGCAGCAAGGTCTAGAGGTCAGTTAGTTAATGCGCTCAGAGGTTCTAGTGATTCAATTCTGGTGGGCTCTGATATTGCTTCGGGAGTGAATTCAATTGATATTGAAAATCAAGAGATTGATAACAATCAGTTTTTACGATCTTCTGCTAAGGAAGATGATCTCGATTTAAGTAATGCCCTTAAAAGTGGCCCCTTGGATCTTGATGATGCTGAGGATTTTGGGGTTAACACTGGTGAAGTCACAACATCGGATGATGAATTAGAAAATTATTCACAAGACAAACAAAGCTTTGAGGCCTTGCCAGAACTAATACCTCTTGTGGATGGAATTGACTTTGATGATCATCCAAAGGCACTTTGTGAGCCTCTCTCCCCAGGATTATTACCAGAAAGTGTTTATATGCTCGTCGATAAAACCGTTGAGCTTTTTGTGAAGCCTTTGAAGGAATTGCCTGAGTTGGGTTATTTGTCTGAGGATGATCAGGATTTAAAAGCTATTTTGCTTTATGCAAATCCGCGCTCAGCCAAAAGACAGTGTGGGCGGAGTCAGAGAGTTATAAAAGTACCTGATAGTTCAGTATTCGGTTTGTCAACTCCTTATCTTCTTTCAAAGGGTATTACCCGTTTAGTTTTGGATGGGTCGATTATTTCTCTTGACGAATAAGCTATTTAATTATGTTTTTATTTAGTCTTTTTCAATTGGCATCAATAAAGCTGCAGCAAATCCACCACTAATTAACCCTAGAACTATAGATCCTCCCAACCAATATCCTGACGGTAGAGAAACACTTTTATCAATGCCTAGATTCAGGACAAGGAAGTCTCTTGGCTTTTGGTTGTTTTGTGCTCCAAGACATAAAATAATTACTAATAAGATGCTGCTTGTTAAAGTCTTAGTTAGTAGCCTTAGTCTTATCATGGGTACTAAATTCTGATGTGTTTAGATTTTGGGTTTAATCATACCTGTTAGCATCCCTTTAAGCCTTGCGGTGAATAAGGTCATAAAGGTATCTTTTTGATTTTCTAGATTTCTCGGCAATAATTTTTGCTGCTTCAGTTGAGCTTACCCCTTTTTTGATTAATAGCTCAAGTTGGCTTTTTAAATCTTCATCTGATTCTTCCTGAGGAATTGTAGGAGTGTGACCACCTAGCACTAAAGTACATTCCCCTATTGGTTTATTTGTTGTGAAATGTTCAAGTGCAGCTGCAATATTTGGACCTATATGATGCTCATATTTTTTGGTTAGCTCTCTTGAAACTTGTAATGGTCTTTCTTCACCACAAAACTCAATAAGTTCTTCTAACAATTTCAGCAGCCTATGTGGTGCTTCATAGATAATTGTGGTTCGCTCTTCTTTTGCTAAGACGCCTAATCTCCTTCGCCTTTCACTGTTTTTAGTTGGTAGAAAACCTTCAAAACAGAATCTTGATGATGGGATTCCGCTGCTTACAAGTGCAGTTGTTGCTGCACAAGGTCCAGGGATGCAGATCACGTCATGACCTTCCATACGCGCTGAGGCAACCAAAGTTTCTCCAGGATCACTTATGCCTGGCAACCCAGCGTCGCTGATTAAAGCAAGACTTTTACCTTCACGAAGAAGTTGAAGGATTTTAGGGATTTGGCTTTGTGTATTGTGTTGATGGAAGCTGAAAAAAGGGCCTTGACGGCCGAGCTGATTTAATAGTCGTCCGCTTCGGCGCGTATCTTCACAAGCTACAGCCGAAACCTTGGCAAGGATTGATTTGGCTCTTGGCGACAAATCCCCAAGGTTCCCTATTGGAGTGCCTACTACGTAAAGCACTCCTTCCGCTGGTTCAGGTCTTTGATTCACAATGATTGCATTTCCAGCTTTTAATGATGTCGATAGAACCTTGTTTCCCGAAGGGCGTAGATCTAGAAGTTTTATTGACCAAACTTAGGTTTCTGAGTTGGGGGGCTTCAGCGATCTTAAGGGCTTACGCCAGAGGGCAGAAGCCACCATATGGCTTTCCTGAAGCGCTTGATATTCAAAATGGGGGGGAAGGACCTGTTTCTGCAGCAGATCTTGCAGTAAATAAATGGTTAATAGATGGCTTGCAAGAAAACTTTCCCCACGCAAATTGGACTCTACTGAGTGAGGAAACTGCAAAAGAGCAACTAAAAGAGGGGGAACCTATTGCAGCTGAATGGCTCTGGATTTTGGACCCTTTAGATGGAACCAGGGACTTTTTACAAGGGACGGGGCAATATGCGGTTCATCTAGGACTGGTGCATAACAATCAACCTCTATTAGGAGTAGTTTTGCTCCCAGAGCTAGAGGAATTATGGTTAGGAGTTGTTGGAGTTGGTGCATGGTGTGAGGACATAACAGGTAATCGCAGTTCTGTGATGTTTAGTCAAAGGCGAAAGTTAAGAGATTTGATTATTGTTTCTAGTCGGAATCATCGTGATTTTCGCCTGGAAAAATTGATTGAGAAGCTTGACTTGGGTGGTACTAAATCAATTGGAAGTGTTGGCTGTAAGATCGCTACTATTTTAAGAGGTGAGGCGGATTTATATTTATCTCTTTCTGGAAAGAGTGCCCCAAAAGATTGGGATATGGCTGCTCCTGAAGCACTCTTAAGGGCCGCCGGAGGGGCTTTTACACATGTTGATTTAGCACCTTTGGAATACAACACAGGGGATGTTCGACAATCTGGCTGCTTATTAGCAAGCCATGGATTAAATCACACTGAAATATGTCAATTAATTCTAAGAGAGATTCAACTTATAGATCCTGATTTTTCAGTTTAATCAATTTAAACCTAATTCAAAGGTGCTACTGGAGTTGGAGTTGGCTCTGGGTGTGAGTCTTCACCATGTTGTGGAACCCCTCTTAAAGTCAAATTGATACGACCACGGTTGTCGATCTCTCTAACACGAACGGTTACTTCATCCCCAACCTTTACAACGTCTTCAACTTTTTCTACACGGGCTTCAGAAAGTTGGGAGATATGAATCATTCCTTCTTTCCCTGGGAGAATTTCGACAAAAGCTCCTATTGGAATAATTCGGGTTATTGATCCAGTAAATACCTCTCCTTCATTAACTTTTCGAGTGAGACCTTCGATGATCCTTTGAGCTTCCTCTGCTGCCGCCCCATCATGAGAGGCGATAGTAACAATTCCTCCATCCTCAATATCTATCTTTGTATTGGTTCGTTCTGTAATGCCTTTGATGGTTCTGCCACCTGGACCAATTACTGTTCCAATAAGCTCCGGATCGATTCTGAAACTTAGAAGCCTTGGAGCGTGAGGGGAGAGTGTCTCGCGAGGAGTATCTATTGCCTCAAGCATTTTTTCAAGAATATGGAGTCGAGCAGGGCGGGCTTGATTAATTGAATCAGCAATTATTTCTACAGAAAGACCTGTGATCTTCATATCCATTTGTAGTGCAGTGATACCTTTCTCCGTTCCAGCGACCTTGAAATCCATGTCTCCAAGGAAGTCTTCAATACCTTGAATATCAGTGAGGATTTTAACTTCATCTCCTTCTTTTATTAAGCCCATTGCGGCTCCGCTTACTGGGGCTTTAAGAGGTACACCTGCATCCATAAGTGCAAGGGTGCTACCACATACGGATCCCATTGAGGTTGAGCCATTTGAACTGAGAACTTCACTGACAACTCTTAAGACATATGGGAAAGTGTCTTTTGCTGGAAGCACAGGAATAATTGCCCTCTCCGCTAGAGCTCCATGACCTATCTCTCGGCGCCCAGGAGATCTCATTGGACGAGTTTCCCCTACTGAAAATGGAGGGAAATTGTAATGATGTAGATAAGTCTTTTCCGTATTGGGGTTTAAATCATCCATTTCTTGCGCATCACTTGGGGTGCCCAAAGTGGCTGTTGATAGAACTTGGGTAAGACCACGTTGAAAAAGGCCGGAGCCATGTACTCGTCGAGGCAAGACCCCAGCTGCAGCATCGATTTTTCTAACTTCATCAAGTTGTCGTCCGTCTACTCTTTTACCCTCTTTGAGTATTTGTTCACGCATTAACTTTTTAGTCAAAGCTTTAAAACTATTCGCGAGGAGCTTTGAGTTTTTAGCAATTGCCTTCCTCACAGCATGATCTTCTTTCAAAGATTCAATTGTTTCTGTTATTTCGTTTTTAATTGCATCTAATTTTTCATCCCGCTCGGCTTTTGTTTGTTCAAATTGTTTTAAGACTTCTCCGATGGATTTACTGCAATTTTTCTCTAAGTAATTTGGGAGAGTTTCTTCTTCATTAGGCTCTTCTGGCTTTAATTGTTCGACACCTGAGGACTTAAGGATCGCCTGTTGAGCTTTTATAAGTTCGCAAACAGCTTCATAGCCAAAGTCAATTGCTTCAATCACGTCTTGTTCAGAAAGTTGGTTTGCACCAGCTTCAACCATGACTACACCGTCGGGAGTCCCCGCAACCACTAGGTCTAGATCACCTCTCTCAATTTCTCGGTAGCTGGGGTTTAGGACGAAATCATCTCCTAGTAAGCCGACTCGAACGGCTGCCATAGGGCCTTGGAAAGGTATGCCAGCTAAGAGGGTTGCCATAGATGCGCCAGTTACGGCGAGTACATCTGCTGGAACACGCTCGTCAAGTGAAAGGCATGTAGCGACTATTTGTATGTCGTCTCTCATCCAACTAGGGAAGAGAGGGCGCATAGGCCTATCAATTAGCCTTGCTGTAAGAGTCCCTCGCTCAGGTGGACGTCCTTCCCTACGCATGAAGCTGCCGGGAATACGACCAGCGGCATATAAACGCTCTTCGTAATCACAGATGAGAGGAAGGAAGTCGATACCCTCTCGCCCTCCTGATTGAGTTGCCGTCACGAGGACTGCGGTATCTCCGCATTCCACCATGACTGAACCTCCTGCTTGTGGCGCATATCGCCCAGTGGTCAGTCTTATCTCTCGTCCATCAAAGGAGATCGTCTCTGTCTGCCCTTGCACGTGCTTTTATGTCTTTATTGTCTTCGAACATTCTTGCACTTGATAGGTGCAATGGTGAAGAATCTTTCATTTCATACCCATTGGGTCACTGATCCAAGACTTTGCAGTTTTCTTTAGGTTTTCTTTCTTGACCTTAAAGATGTTTGCTAGTGCTGGCTTTGAATGATTCCTTTACCAGCTTGACTTGACCACACCAGGCAATTCCCCTTTGTGAGCTCTTTCGCGCAGTTGGTTACGGCAGAGGCCAAAATCTCTATAAACCCCTCTTGGCTTACCTGTGGCCCAGCAACGATTTCTAACTCGGCTGGGAGCACTGTTCCTTGGTAGCGCCTGAATTTTTCGATGAATTTCCAATCTTTCCATAGGGTCTCTCGCTGAATTAAAAGCATTCATGAGAGCACTGCGCTTTTGTGCGTAGCGCTCGACAAGCTTCTTTCGCTTCACATCGCGAGCGATCATTGACTTCTTGGCCATGCGCCGATTTTAAACTTAGATAACCCGTAGGGAATACTAACGCTTCACCTGTATGAAACTAATATTCTGTTTATGGGCAGTTTTTCGTATGCGCAAGGTGATTTTTAATGACCCATAAGCTGTTGAACCATTGAGAGTTGACTGGTGTCGCGAATGATTAGCACAACGCTTAGGCCTACAAGAAGAAGAAAACCCGATTGAGTAAATGCCATTTGAAGGTTTTCAGGAACTGGCTTACCTCTGATAGCTTCAGCTATAAGGAGAACTAACTGTCCACCATCAAGAAGAGGCAGAGGGAGTGCATTTAATACAGCCAAATTAATTGAAATCAAAGCTGCAAAAAGCACCAAGCCAGAACTGCCTTGTTCAGAAAGCTGGGCACCAATTTCTACGATTTTGACTGGTCCACTAAGTTGTTGGGCTGTTGAATTGAAGTCAGTTAAAAGGCCTTTATATCCTTGAACAGTCCTAAAAAGTAAATCTAAGAACTGAGTGTCAGAGTGGCTGATGATTTCTCCGATACCATTGGCCGCTCTCATTGTGCCGGTTACGTTCGGTTGTAATTGGGCCCCTATTTTCCCTTTCCCTTGGTTTTTGGTAGGGGTAATTCTGAGACGACTTTCCTCGCTCCCTCTGCTGCGCTGGAGCTCAAGAGTGATTCCCGGAGATTCTTTGATTTCTTTTACAAGCATTTGAACAGCGTCAGAACCCCTGCCAAGTTCTTTCCCTTCCACGCTCAAGATCCTGTCTCCAGCTGCTAGACCTGCCGCTGCTGCTGCTTGATCGCTTTGAACTGATACGACCAATACCCCAGGGTCGGGTTGGTTGGGCAATCCCATAAAGGTTGCTTGCCCAAAGAGGACTACCCAAGCAAGTAGAAGATTTGCAAGTACCCCAGCAGAAATAACAAGGGCTCTTTGCGGAATTGGACGGTTTTGAAGAAGGTCAGGGTCATCTAAAGAAATTAAATTGTCGCTAGATTCTTCCGGGAAAGATACGTATCCGCCAAGTGGGAGTGCCCTTATTGCGAAAGTAATTCCTTTTAATTCTTTTTTTATTAATGCTGGGCCAAACCCAATAGAAAACCCTTTCACTTTGATCCCTTGGAAAGTAGCCGCTAGAAAATGGCCTGCTTCATGGATCAGGATTAGTAATCCTAAAACTGCTAGTGATGACAGAACGTTCATTGGTGATTAGTGAATGGGTTCATATCGGATGAATTGCATTTGATCCAAAGTATGGAATTAGTGCACTTGGTAAGAGAACAGTCCCGTCGGGTTGCTGACCATTCTCTAGGAGTGCAGCCATTGTGCGGCCTACTGCAAGTCCACTGCCATTGAGGGTATGAACTAGCTGGGTGCTTTTGCCTTGTTTTGTGCGTATTGAAGAACGTCTTGCTTGAAAATCACCACAGATACTGCAACTGGAAATCTCTCTATAAGCCTTGGCTCCAGGTAGCCATACTTCGAGGTCAAAAGTCCTAGACGCTGCAAAGCCTAAATCTCCTGTGCATAGTTCTAAAACTCTGTAAGGAAGTTCTAGTGCCTGAAGAACTGATTCTGCATCAGCTGTGATTTGTTTGTGAGCTTCCTGGGAATTTTCAGCTGTAACAAACCAATAGAGCTCAACCTTGTTGAATTGATGAAGTCTTATAAGCCCTCTGGTATCTCTGCCATAGCTTCCTGCTTCTCTTCTAAAGCAAGGAGAGTATGCGACATATTTCAATGGCAGCTTATTGATGGGGATAATTTCATCCCTATGGAGAGAAGTAACAGGTACCTCTGCTGTAGGTGTTAGCCATAGGTCATCTTCAGCACATTTAAAGCTTTCCTCTGCAAATTTTGGGAGTTGGCCAGAACCTGTAAGACTTTTTGTATTGACTAATACAGGAGGGAGTACTTCTTTATATCCATTAGAACTATGTAGATCGAGCATGAAATTGATTAGTGCTCTTTCGAGGCGAGCCCCTTGATCAATCAGTGTTACAAAACGGCTTTGGGCAATTCGTACTGATCTTTCAGTGTCTAATAGACCGAGCTTTTCGGCTATGTCCCAATGCTGATATAGGTTTTCTTCAATTCGAGGGTCTCCCCATTTCTTGATTTCAATATTGTCACGCTCATCTTTCCCATCTGGGCATTCTGGCAATGGCAAATTGGGAAAGGTAAGAAGCTCATCACGAAGTATCGAAGAGACTTTCTTCTCTTCTTCTTCTATTAAGGCAACTTCTTGTTTGATTTTGTTCCCTTTTTGGCGGAGATCACTCACCGCTTTGGAGGTTGGTTCCGCTCCATTTTGAATTAGTTGGCCAACTTCTTTGCCAACACGGTTCCCATCAGCTTGAAGACTGCTTCTCTTTTCTTCGAGGTTTTTTTGTTTATTGGCGATTGACTGAAGGGGACCTAGGTCTACCTTGATTCCTCTTCTTCCAAGCTGTTCGGAAATCAGATTGGGATTGTCACGCACTAGGCGCTGGTCAAGCACGAGTGTTTTGAATTCAGCGCCGGCAGCCTAGTTGGTGGTGGCAAGATTCTCAATTAGCTGTTCTCGAATCTAGTAATTGTTAGCCACCTTTTGACTTTGCAGCAACTCTATTTGCCTAGGCCTGGCTTGTGATTAGCCATAAAAGGTTTGGTTTTTGGGTTTGTGTTTTTTAGTTTGGATTAGTTAGTTTGCTCAACATCACAGAGGCTGGCCTTGCTCGACCACCTGCAGCCCATTGTTTGAGTGAATCTAGTTGCTCTTTAGCTGTTCTTGACAGAGGAATTAACTGTGAAGCAGCAAGAATAAGGTCACTTTCTTCAAGTTCACGCCTTTCTGCGAAGGCAAAGTGCATCGCTTCTATAACAGCTTGTTCTAGTTCTGCACCAGAGAAACCTTCGGTGCGATCAACTACAGCATCAAGTGGAATGTTTAGGCCTGGTCGCCTTTGGTCTATATGCAGAGTCAAAATGCTGAACCTTTCTTCTTTGCGAGGAAGGTCAAGCATGAAAATCTCGTCAAATCGACCTTTGCGCAACAACTCAGCAGGGAGTCTTTCCACTCCATTAGCAGTTGCAACTACAAAGACTGCAGAGGTCTTTTCAGCCATCCAAGTAAGGACATTGGCGAGGACTCGTTGACTAGTCCCTCCATCACTTCGGGCATCGCCTCCAAAACCTTTGTCTATCTCGTCGATCCAAAGTACGCATGGCGCCATTGCTTCTGCACGTTGGATGGTCTCGCGTGTCCTGGCCTCACTCGCCCCCACAAGCCCAGCAAAAAGACGGCCTACATCGAGTCGAAGTAATGGCATTGACCAGCTGTGGGCAATTGCCTTGGCCGTAAGAGATTTCCCTGTCCCTTGGGGTCCGACTAATAAAACGCCTCTTGGCAGTGGTAGGCCAAAGATTCTTGCTTCATTTGAGAATGCCTGATGCCTTTGGTCTAGCCAGTTTTTAAGAGCATCTAGGCCTCCTATATCAGCAGGAGTTGCATTGGTTACGCAGTATTCGAGTACTTCACTTCGTGCAACAGTTTGTCTTTTTTCTTCAAGCACTTCAGCAAGGTCTTCCAGGCCTATTTGGCCTCTTTGTGCTAATGCACGAGCTGCTACTTGTCTAACTCGTATTTCACTCAGACCACTGCAGGCATGAGTTAACTCCTCTAAAACATCTTTTTCGATAGAGGAGTCAGTTTGTAGGGCAATATTTGAAAGAAGAGTTCTTATTTCTGGCTCTTGAGGTAGAGGCAGGTCAAGAATGGTCAGTGCTTCTTCAAGGTCTACAGGAGGATTCCAGTGCCCTGAACAGAGCACCACAGTATGAGGAAGTTTACGTAGATGTATCGATAAGTTCCTAAGCATTCTGGAAATCCCAGGATCTTCACAAAAACGGTGAAAATCTTTTACAAGTAAGATCGTTGGGTTTGTCGCTTCTAGGTTTTTTAACCATTCAAGTACCGCCATAGGTTGGCGAGATCCTGTGCCTTCAGAATTTAAAATTCCTTGTAATCCTTCAATGTAGTCCCAACTTGCTAGTCGTCTAGGCTGAAGCCTTTCAGCAGCTCTTTTTAATAAGACCTCAACTCTTTCTTCTTCACTACTGCGAATCCAGATTAGAGGAGTCCTTGCTCTGACTAAAAGGTCTAGATGGTCTTCCCAGACTTTCATGGTAAATAATTTTTCTGTAGTTTTTTTAATATTGCAAGGCGTGGATCTGCTGAGTCTTTGACATTGGTTTTTTGGGGCTGAGTTTTATTGGTAATTGTTGTCTTTGGAGTGAATTCAATATGGGAATGCATAGGACATTTTTCGCCACAATGTTTTGAGATAGGTAATTCTAAATTTACATGTTCAAAGATCCATCTTTCGGGATCGAAGTTTGATGAACTATCTAGCGATTCATTCAGTTCGGCAAGTTCATGAGAACTTTCCATCTGTGTGTAATGAGATTTTTTATTGTTTTTAGTTGATATGCGTATCAACTCTTCTGTGTTGCAAAATAGTTTATGTTCAAATTGTTGTGAGCATCTATCACAACAAAGTTCAATTAATGTTTGAAGTTCAGACTTAACTATTATTGATTCAGATAGGTGTTCCACACTAACCCATCCCGTGATAGGCCATAGGGAGTTGAAACTATGTAAAAAACATTCAACTTCCCAAACCTTTGGAGTGTTAAAAGATTCCAACTCCTTAATAGAAATTGGTTTTAGCTCTTTATCATTTTCCACTTTTTGGTTCAAATGGAAGTCTCTCAGAGGTGCCTAGTGTCGTTACTGGTAAAGGGTCTTTGCCTTGTTGGTTTAGTTGATCATTCAGGATCTTTTGAAGGTTCTCTGGAAGTTCTTCACGGCTGAGTAAAAACGTCTGAAGGGCTTGGAATATATTTGCTATCACCATATAAAGCAGAACCCCTGCAGGTAGTGGGAAGAAAAGAAACATCCCAGTAATCATTATTGGGGTAATTTTGTTAGCAGTTGACTGTTGTGGGTTGGCGGGCATCCCTTGTCCTGAAAGGGTTTGGGATATCAAAAGAGTTAATCCAAACCCCCCAACAAGTATCGCGATATCCCAGTTAATTGCACCGTCAACGTAGAAGCCAACCTGGCCAAGAGCTTTAATGAATAGGAATCCACTTCTTGCTGCTATCCCCGGAATTTTCCCTTCAACAGTTGCGTCCCCTGGAGATATTGCTTGAACGGTGCCATCAGAAGTAACGTTTACAATCCCTTCTCCCTTAGTAACTTTCCATTGGGCTGCAAATTTGGAGCCGTCTTCAAATCTGTTTAGAAGATTTCCGAATTTTTCCCCAGAAAGAGTTTGTAAGTTGATTTTTACCTTGTCTCCAGTACCTAGTTTTGTGCCGCCAGGTAGTGTTGCAACTACAGGGAAGTGATCTGTCTCTGTAACGAAAATGGAGTGCCTAGGACTGGTAAAGGGTTTTGGTTCAATAGCTGCAATTTGCTCTGAGGGAAGGATCTTTAGGTTTACGAGGTATGGAACGTCAGCAAAAGGTGATCCTCTTAGAGTCGCAAAAAGGGCAAACAATATTGGCATTTGCACCAGGAGGGGGAGGCATCCTGCAAGTGGACTGCCGAACTCCTTCATGAGGTTGCCTAGCTCCTCTTGCTGTTTTTGAGGATTGTTTGCATATCTGGTTTTTATCTCTGCTTGACGTTTTTGCATTACAGGTTGTGCAATGCGCATTCGGCGAGCACTTCTGATTGAGCCAGCGCTTAAAGGGAATAGGGCTAAGCGGATGACTATGGTGAGGGCAACAATGGCAAGACCATAGCTAGGAACTAATCCATAGAAGAAGTCTAGGATTGGTATCAATAGGTTGTCGGAGATGTATCCGATCACGATGATTCTCTCAAGAGGTTTGGTAGTTCATGCCAGTTTGCATCACCAACAGATCATCTGTGGTGAAAAATTTGCTTTCCTAGGCAGCAAAGCCTTGAACATCCTTGCTGGAAGGCACGGAACGCTTGTTTTCGGTTTGTTCGAGAATAAACTTCTCGGTTTCCCTGAAGTTAGGAACAGACCTCATTTCAATTTTTGCACCATCTTTCAGAATTAGCACCATGTCACCCCATGACCCGAGTCCTCTTGGTACAGACCGTACTTCTTTGATCTTGCTATAAACAACTTGTGTTTGGTTTCTGCCTAGCCAGCCACCTGTAACAGAAACCCTTCTATTGGTGATTCGGAATCGAAGCCACAATGCCCTGACTAAGGCTCCAAAGGTGAATGGGAGGCCTATAAGAGTGAGTCCAGCAAGGAGATTTAAATAGAGGTCCCCTTTGGCTGGACCTCCTTCATAAAAGACTTTTTCTGCAATCGTTGTCATGAAATTAGGCCAGCGTCACGAAGTAATTTGTCGCATTCTTCTAGCAAAGGTGCGATGTTTTTGGGCATATTACTGGGCTTTATCGTTAGGAGAGCCCAAGAGGAGATTTTTTGAGGAGTGCTTTCTAGCCTGAGCCTTAGGTGATTATGTATCAACCTCCTAAGGCGGTTTCGAATGACTGCTTTTTTGCTTACCTTCGCGCTTATTACTACAGCGCATCTGCAAGTCTTAGATTCCGAATCTCTGTAAGTTCCTTTCATTATTTTGGGTCTGGCTTTAGCAACCCTCAGAAGCATTGAGTGGCTATGGAACTTGACCCCAGTTCTATGAAGGTGCCCAAAACACCTATGCCCTTTAATTCGCATTGAGGATGGCAAGACCATCGAAAGAGCCCTGGATTAGGAGTTTGTTTCTTGGCTTTTTGAGTTAAAGGGCTTTGAAAATTAGACGGCTAATCGGCTCCTTCCACGCTTGCGTCTGGTACGTATAACTCTACGTCCAGTATGAGTTCGCATGCGTACACGGAAACCTGAGACACGCTTACGCTTTCTACTGGTTCCCCCTAGGGTTCTCTTTGTCATTGGACTTTAGGTAGCAGTCTGCTCATCTTTGATTATGTAATTTATCAGTTAATCGATATCGATACTCCAGCTACCTAGATAGCCCGCCATGGGGACATCGCCTGGGGCCTGTGCTAAGGCATTGAATTGGAACATCCCAGAATCCGTAGGGTTAAAGATCTTCATGACGACTGCATAGCTTCCATTAGATGGAATTGGTTTTTTAGGGAAGACATCTATTGCTGTTTGCGTTTTGTTTACCTCAAACGTTGCCGAAATATTTTTTATGCATTTAGTGCGAGAGGTCATGCCTCCAAGTTGTACTTCACATAGCTTTAGCTTTTTTGGTGTTATTTTCGCGTCAAAATAATCAGGGACAGTAATGCTTAGCTTAAGAATTGCGGTTCTACGATCTTGTGGCTTAAGAATTAAGTAATAGGTTGCACGGTCCCTTTGGCGCCTAGAACTCTGCCAGTAGTAAAGCTTGCGATAGTCTTTGTTTTGATCCCATCTGAACTCCAACAAAGATGGTATTGCTTTGACTTGGTTTGGTTTGGTTATATCAATTATTAAGCCAGTGCATGCAACCCCTGTTACGAGACCCAATGCTGCGATTTTGTTAGAGCAGAGTTTTGGAAAGTGTTTCAGCATTTGATGGGGGGAGTGGGTGTTGAGGACGTAGTCGTTAGCACTTAGAACAGATTGATTCTCGGTTGTTAGTTTCTTTAATCGATCCCTATTAGGCCGGCCATGGATTTGTCAGTTGTTTTTTGATCTATCTGGACGCAGAACGCTGGCTTCTTCAAGGTAGGGATGTTGAGGGTCTTGCTTAGAGGGAATCCACACATGCGCAAGTATGCGAATACAACGTGGAAGATCACCTTTGACCGCCATTTGTTGGCAATCAAGTAAGGCCACGTTATCCCATCCTTTTTGTCGACGGGCTATTGCAGCTGGGAAACATGCAGTGAGGTCTGATGTCGCTGAAAAGGTTATTGAAACAATTTGTTCAGGCTTTAGAAGGTTCCTTTGAACCAACTCATTTACTAGTTCAGTTACAGAGCTTTCAATTTCCTTGAATGAGTTTTCTTTGCAAGTAGTGGCCCCCCTAAGAGCTCTCAGTTGAAGAGTGGTTTGTTGTGCCTCCATGATCAAGGACGGAATAACCATAAAGGGGTTCCTGAAGCAGTGAGTTCAATGCTCAATAGATCAAAGATTGTTGAGACAAGCTTGCCGCCTGGTAAAAAATTAAGCAGCTTTTTTTTCTTGCCTCCAAGTTCAACCGGACGAATATTTTCTTCCTCTAGGCCTGCAATTTTGGCTGCAAGCTGCTTTGCATACTCTTCATCCCCTAGTTCATCAATTAATCCAAACTCTTGCCCCTGTGCGCCACTGAAAACCCTGCCATCAGCAAATTCCTTTACTTGCTCTGTGCTCAAGTCGCGACCTTCAGCGACAGCATTTACGAACTGGTTGTAACTGCTATCAATTAATGATTGCAGCAATTGCCGCTCTTCATTTGTTAGTGCACGGTCAGGAGAAAGAATGTCTTTGAATACGCCACTTTTGATTGTTTCAAAACGAACCCCTACTTTTTCCAATAATTTTGAGAGGTTGTTCCCACGGAGGATTACTCCAATTGAGCCTGTAATGGTTCCTGGATTTGCAACAATTTTTTCTGCGGCCACGCCTATGTAAACGCCACCTGAAGCTGAGATGTTTCCAAAGCTGGCCACAACATGGCAGCCCTTTTCTTTTAGCCTCACTATTGCCGAATGAATTTCCTGACTGTCACCAACAGTGCCACCAGGACTGTCAATTCGAAGCAAAAGCGCAGGAAACTCTCTTTCATCAACTTCCCGGAGAGATTTCAACACTGACTTCCTTGTAGACCCACTGATTGGACCTTCAATGCATATGCGCGCCATTCTCTTGCGAGACTTACGAGGCCAAGGCCAGATCATTTCAAGTTCCCAAACATGATTGAATCTTAAAAAGGAGCCTGCTTGCTGACCTCATGTCTTCAATTCGGCACTGGTTCCTAATGGTGTTGCCATTCGCTTTATGGGGCACCGCTATGACGGCAATGGCTCCTCTTGTTCATTCAGGTGGACCGGTGTTGGTGGCATTTTTGCGACTAATTCCAGCCGGCGCAACCCTTTTGATAGCAGTTGGTTTGACTGGGAGGAGTTGGAAAATTGCCCCTATTGATTTGGGATGGTTTTCTCTTTTTACACTTGTTGATGCAACTATTTTTCAAACGTGTTTAGCTAAAGGGCTTTCAGAAACCGGTGCCGGTTTGGGTTCTGTTCTTATTGATTCTCAACCTCTAATGGTGGCACTCCTTGCAAGAAGCCTGTTTGGTGAAGCTATAAACCCGATTGGTTGGGTTGGCTTAATGCTTGGTTTGGTAGGGATAGTTTTTCTAGGTTCTCCACCAGATTTACTTAGTCATTGGTGGCTAATGGGCAAAGAGGTCTCGGTTGGCAGTTTTTGGGACAGTGGAGAGGGATGGATGCTTCTTGCTGCCATCTCAATGGCTTTTGGGACTGTTCTTAGCCGTTATGCTTGCCAAAAAAGTGATCCAATAGCAGTCACTGGATGGCATATGTTGATAGGGGGGGGGCCTTTACTCGCTTGGCATTTTGTTGATCAAAGTTGGCCTTTGATCCCTCAGTGGTCTGGCTTCGATTGGATATCAATGGCATATGCAAGCTTTTTAGGGAGTGCAGTTGCATATGGTTTGTTCTTTTGGTTTGCAAATAATGAAGAGTTAACTGGTTTTACTACGCTGGCTTTTCTTACTCCTGTGTTTGCTTTGGCTACTGGAGGATTATGGCTTGATGAAAGACTATTGCCTTTGCAGTGGATAGGAGTTGTTTTTGTCCTTTTCTCAGTTTTATTGGTCAGTCAACGCCGTCGTATTTGGGAACCTCATGAATTTGAACCAAAACTGATTAAAAAATGAACTGGCTTTAAAATGCAAGGAGCAATGAAATTGGTCGTAGTAAGTACTCCAATAGGTTATTTGGGAAGTGGTCGTGGAGGAGGTGTTGAATTAACTCTTTGTTCGTTAATTCAGGGCCTTGTAAATCTAGGACATCAATTGACTCTAGTTGCGCCTAATGGTTCAGTTTTGCCCCCAAAATGCTCTAGCGTTGATCTTCATTGTGTGCCCGGAATAGACCAGCCAAGCTGGCAACATTGTGACAGTGAGTCTCCAGTAATAATCCCTTATCAGGCAGTTTTGCCAAGGCTTTGGGAAGAAGCTTTATTAGTGGGAAATTCAGCAGATGCAGTTATAAATATGAGTTACGATTGGTTGCCGATTTGGCTTACTCCCAGAGTGGAATCTAACTTGTTTCACTTGATAAGTATGGGAGCTGTCTCTTCGGTGATGAAATCTTTGATTCAAGAAGTGGCTAAGGATAACCACAACAGATTTGCTTTTCATACTCATATACAGGCCTCTGACTTTGAACTATTTAAAGAGCCTATTGTGATAGGAAATGGTTTTAAGCTTGAAAACTATAATTTTCAAAAAAATAACAATGGCCCTCTTGGTTGGGTTGGGAGGGTTGCTCCTGAAAAAGGATTAGAGGATGCAGCTGCAGTTGCTGCATCACTTAATGATCATTTATTGGTATGGGGATTAATAGAGGACTCTGACTATGCAGATTTTGTTGAGTCATCCTTTCCCCCAGGGACAATTGAATGGCGAGGTTTCGTGCCAACTTCAGAGTTGCAAAAACAACTTGGAACTTGTCGTGCAATGTTGAACACGCCCAAGTGGAATGAAGCGTATGGAAATGTTGTTGCTGAAGCCATGGCCTGCGGGGTGCCTGTTGTTGCCTATAACAGAGGCGGGCCAGGAGAATTAATTGAGTCAGGAGTTACTGGTTGGTTAGTTCCGCCGGATGACATTGAAGCTCTTACTTGTGCAACAACCCGTGTAAGAGAACTGGATCGGAGGAATTGTCGGGAATGGGCAAAAAGGGTTGCTTCTCAAGAGGGATTCGCAAAAAGGATTGTTGATTGGATTCAATTAGGAATTGATAATGATGATGGGGACCTCGCTTCAAGTCCCTGAAGGGTTTTATGCGCGATTCGGGACTAGATAGTTGCTTGTCACATCGTCAGCATCGCAATGGCCTTTTGCTGATTTTGGCTGTCGGAGCTGCCATATGTGTTTGGGACCTTGGCTCTACTGGATTGGTAGATGAAACGCCGCCTCTTTTCGCTGCCGCAGGCAGAGCTATGCGGGATACGGGGGATTGGCTTACTCCAAGAGTGAATGGTTTGCCTCGTTATGACAAACCTCCTTTGCTTTATTGGTTAATGGCTTTGTTTTATTCATTGCCTGGTCATTCTTTTTGGGATCCATTAGGGACTTGGGCTGCGCGTTTGCCTTCAGCTCTGTCATCCGTTCTGATGATGCTGGTTATGGCAGACACCTTGATGCGATGGCCACAGAACCATGACCCGTATCCCCGCAGAACAGCTATAGGGACAGCTCTCGCATTTGCGTTATCTCCAATTGTCTTGGTATGGACTCGGATCGCAGTAAGTGATGCACTTTTGTGTTGCACATTTGGGCTGAGTATGATTTTTCATTGGAGATGTTATGTAAATCCAAGCACTAATCAATGGTGGTTAGGATGGTTTTTCTTAGGATTAGCAGTTCTTACTAAAGGACCTGTTGCAATAGCTCTTGCAGCTATATCTTTAATTGCTTTTTCATTGCTACATGGTGACTCTGCCTCTTTTTGGAGGTGTATTAAGCCAAGGTTGGGTATATTCATCACTTGCTTAATAAGTTTGCCTTGGTATCTGCTAGAGCTGATTTTTGAAGGCAAACCTTTTTGGGATAGCTTTTTTGGTTACCATAACTTTCAGCGATTTGCATCTGTAGTTAATAGTCATTCTCAGCCTTGGTGGTTTTTCTTTCTCATGTTAATTGTTGCCTCTTTGCCATTCACGCCCTTTTTAATTCTTGGATTGATTAGGTCATTTGAGGACTTGATGAGTAATTTTTTTGTGGGCTATGCTCCTAGCCCCAAAAATTCAATGCCATTATTTGCGACTTGTTGGCTATTAACAATTCTTCTGTTTTTCACATTGGCTGCCACAAAATTACCAAGCTATTGGCTCCCCGCAACGCCAGCTGCAGCTTTTTTAATAGGACCTTCTGCTAGTTATTCTATTAGAAAAGATTTTCTGAAGCCTACCGCTTCTTTGTTGATGATTTTAATTCTATTTTTTGTGGCTTTGGTTTTGTGGGGGTCCCAAATTTGGATTTGGAATATTCATGATCCTGAGATGCCTACTTTGGTAAATGATTTATATGTAAGTGGACTTATAAATAGAGCAGCATTTTTCTTTGCGATTGCTGGATTAATTGGGTTTGTATACGTCTTATTTTTTAGGCCTTTATTGTTACTGGCTGTGCAGGTTCCATTAATCTTCTTTCAGTTGTTTTCTTTCTTGCCTTTATGGAGACTTGGCGATGACCTTAGACAGTTGCCTTTAAGACAGGTCTCCGAGTTGATTATTAATTTTAAAACAAAAAGTGAGCCTGTTTTAATGGTTGGTGCAATGAAGCCATCACTTCATTTTTATTCCAGACAAATTATCATTCAGGAAGGTCGTACAAAGGAAGCCTTAGTTAATCTTGAAGATCGACTTAGAAACGAAACCCGTCAAGGGTTTGAAGAAGGTTACCCTAAGGGCTTTAAAGGATTAAAAACAGCTATTGTGGTTATTGACCAGCAGACTATAAAGAGAAATCATTGGGCTCGTATAAGCTTTGACCTTTTAGGAAAGCGTGGGATATATTTCGTTGGAAGAATTAATTTAAAGGATTTAGAAAATCAGGCAAATAGGCTTAAAAAACAAAATATCGTGCCTAATTGGGATAATCCAAGGCCGGAAAGATTCTAAAAAATATTAATATTTTTATTCGCTAATGTTTGGAGCAAAGTCTTTTCTCCTGCACAATCCACATTTGCCCCAAAGAGCCATTTCTCCTGTTGGAGCAGGACTCCCGCAGGAATTGCAATCAGACATACCATGGATATCTATCCTGCTTGGGTGGCGAGCCCAAATATTTAGTTCACTTTCAGAAGGCTTTATTTTGTTTGGGTAGTATTGCTGAATTCTTAAGTCTTTGATTGGGTGGCCTGCAGCCTTAATCGCTGCAATCAATTGTGGTTTGTTGTATTGAAGTGCTTGTCGCCATTGAGGGTGATTGGCTCCGATGACAAGAATTCGGTTTTTAAAGCTTATTGGTTGGCAATGCTCAGCTAATTGTGATCCAGCTATGTCTGCCCATTCATGCAAAATTCCGCCAATACTCTTTTTCTTTTTCCATTCAAGCCTCAGAGAAGTTAGGCAATCTGACACCTTTGAGATTGGAAGGCCTGACTCTGACTCAAAGGAATCTCCTTCTCTATAGGGGTTATGTAGATTTTCCGATGCTAAAGCCATCTCATCATATTAATTGGAGGATTGGAGCAAAGTCGCTACTCTCAATAGGGTCTGATTCAATGCCTCAATGGGCTTTTTTGACCGGCTTAGTCGCTTATTGCGCGCCAACCTCAACGATCTTGTAAGTAAGGCTGAGGATCCTGTAAAGATCCTTGACCAGTCGGTTGCTGATATGCAATCTGATTTAGTCAAATTGAGGCAAGCGGTGGCTATGGCCATCGCTAGTCAAAAGAGACTTGCTAATCAAGCTTCGCAGGCAGAAACTCAAGTTGCGGTTTGGTATGAAAGAGCAGAGCTAGCTTTGAAGAAGAGTCAGGAAGATTTGGCGAGAGAAGCTTTGACTCGAAGAAAGAGTTTTCAAGAAACTGCTATTTCTCTGAAAAAACAACTTGATGGACAAGATGGTCAAGTTGAAACGCTGAAAAGGAGCCTTGTTGCACTTGAAGGGAAGATTGCTGAGGCGAAAACGAAAAAGGACATGCTTAAGGCTAGGGCTCAAGCAGCTCAAGCCCAGCAACAACTCCAGAGTGCTGTAGGTGGTTTGGGCACTAATTCTGCTATGGCTGCTTTTGAACGGATGGAGGATAAAGTGCAAGCCTTGGAGGCGACAAGTCAGGCAGCTGCAGAACTTGCTGGTGCTGATTTGGAGAGTCAGTTTGCAGCCTTAGAAGGAGGAAAGGATGATGTTGATGATGAATTGGCTGCTTTAAGAAAGAGTCTGAAAGCAGGATCTGAGGCGGTGGCTTTGCCTTCTTCAGCTAGTGAATCTAAAATCTCAAATAATCAAGAAGTTGTTGAGCAAGTTAAAGTTGAGGAAGTTGATGCTGATTTAGAAGAGTTAAAAAGGTCAATCGATAGTCTTTAAGAATTGGATTGATGTTCTTTATTTAGAAAAGTCGTTCTAGTAATTTAATTTCTTGAGAATCTTTAGATGATTAGATCTAATCGCCTTTCTTTGTTGGGAACTGGAGTTTTTGCTCGTAATGATCGACGAAAGAATGCTTATAGATCTTTTAGTGAAAAATCTGGAGCATTACCTTTGCTTGATTTGTCATTAGGGTCTTCGGATCTTGAACCTCCTAAGAAGGTGGTTCAATGTATTCAAAATGCAATGTTCGATTCTGCCAGTTTCGCCTATTGCTTGCACTCTGGCACTAGACCTTTTAGAGAAGCAGTTGCCTGTTGGGCTAAAAAGCGTTTCGACGTAAGAGTTGATCCTGATCGGGAGGTTTTGCTGTTAGTTGGTTCTCAGGAGGGGACGGCACATTTCCCTATGTCAGTTTTAAATCCAGGAGACCGAGGGTTAATCCTGGACCCCTCATATCCTTCTCATAGGGCAGGTTTGCTTTTAGCTGATGCGTTTATTCAGAGACTTTCTCTTCGAGCAGAAGATAATTGGAGGCCCAGCTTTCACACTTTAAGTAATGCTCAATTGGAACAGTTGAGCATTATGGTTTTTGGTTTTCCTCATAACCCTATAGCTCAAGTTGGAAAGCAAAGTTGGTTGGACGAAGCTATGGCAATAGGTGTTAGGAATGATGTAATTGTTGCTCATGACAATCCTTATGTAGATCTTGCCTTAGAAGGCGAGGCTCCTGCTTTATTGCGAACTGAAGGCTGGCGAGAATTGGGGATAGAATTTTTTTCTTTTTCAAAGGCTTGGTGCATGGGGGGGCTGCGCATTGCTTTTGCTATAGGGGGCGAGCCGTTGATTAGTGCGCTGAGAGACTTAAAGGGCGCAATTGATTTCAATCAATCAGTTGCACTTCAAGCTGGAGCAGTATCTGCAATTTCAGAGGCTGAGGATTGGCCTAACTACGTTCGAGCTATTTATAGAAAGAGGAGAGATAAGACTCTCGGAGCTTTGCAAACTCTTGGCTGGGATGTACCTACACCAACAATGTCGCTGTATCTCTGGATGCCTCTCCCTCTTTGGGCTAAGCAAAAGGGAATAGATGATGAGACATTGGCTTTTGAAGTTCTTCAAAACACTGGTGTAGCTTTGACACCAGGCTCTGGATTTGGACCTGGAGGGAAAGAATGGCTTCGGCTTGCTTTGGTTCGCCCTGTTGATGAGCTAGAGGCAGCGATAAGTCGTATGAAGCTTTGGTGGCATGAGCAAAGTTAATACATGGAAAGGAGCTGCTTCTGTGGCGAAATCTTTGCGAAATAATCCTTTGGCTAAAAATTATTGGCGACTTCGGTGGTACCCAGTCTGTGCGAGTACAGAAGTGTCATTATCAAATTGGTTAAATGAAGAACAATCTGCTTTTAAAGAGCAACAGCGAATAGCTATATTTGCTGCTCGTCAGAACCATGGTCGAGGTCAGTTAGGTAGGGCTTGGCAATCACCTTTTGGAGGGGTTTGGTTGAGTGCTGCTATGCCTTGGCCTGACCTTGATAATTCAAGTGGATTACTTGGCTTTGCAGTGGCGGTTGCCTTATGTGAAAGGCTGGAAAGAAAAGGTATAAATGTTAAAATAAAGTGGCCAAATGACTTGATGGTTGGAAATAAAAAGTTGGCAGGATTTTTGCCAAGGCTCATAAGTCGTGGAACTAAAATACGATTTGCTCGAATAGGACTTGGTCTAAATGTATGCAATCAAGTCCCTAAAGAAGGAATAAGTTTAGGTGAATTAATTAAAACTACTTATTGCCATATTGACTATTGGGCTTCGGAGTCACTTATAGCCCTTGATCATGCAATAGAACTTGCGAGTACGCCAGGTTGGGTGTGTTCTGAAACTCATAGAAGACTTTGGGCTAAATTTGTTGTTGATCCAAAGTCTGGCAAGTGTTGGGATATTGAAGGATTAAATTTTGACGGGAGTTTACGAATTCAAAGAAATGGTAAGGAGGTTAATTGGAGTAGATGGAATTAATTCTCTTGTGATAAGTGCATAATTTTTCCATCCTTAAAGTGAACAGTTCGCTTGGCTCTTGAGGCAACTTCATCCTCATGAGTAACCAGTACAAGCGTTATTCCTTGACTATGAAGCTCGTCAAACAGATTTAGTACACCTTCTGTTGTGCTCGAGTCTAAGGCCCCTGTTGGTTCATCTGCTAACAATAAAGCTGGTGTGTTGATAATTGCTCTTGCAATGGCAACCCTTTGTTGCTGGCCTCCAGATAGCTGGTTCGGCCGGTTATTAATTCTTTCACTTAAACCCACTCTAGTTAATGCTTCTTCAGCCCTGGTTTTGCGCTCTTTGTTGGGGATGCCTGCATAAATCATGGGAAGCATTACATTCTCCAATGCAGTTGCCTCAGGTAGTAAATGGAATTGTTGAAATACAAAGCCCAGCTCCTGATTGCGAAGGTCCGCTAGTTGGTCATCAGAAAGATCTTCAACAGCAACATTATTAAGCAAGTAGCTACCCTTAGAAGGACGATCAAGACAGCCAAGAATATTCATTGCAGTACTTTTGCCGGAGCCGCTGGCTCCCATAACTGCAAGATAATCACCTTTGTTAACTACCAAGTTGAGTTGATCTAGGGCTTTTATTTGTAATGAACCATCCCCATAAAACTTACTTACATTAGTAAGGCTTGCTACAGGCTTGTATGTGGTTTGTGTATTAAACAATTTCTTTTACTTGGGTGCTTAAAGAAATTGCTTCTTGAAGAAGTGGGGTTCCTGAAACGGTGTTATTTGCCCATTGGAATAATGGGTTGGAAAGTATTCCGCCTACAGCTGTAACTATTACACAGGTAATTAGTGCAACTCTCAAAGGAGGCATGCCTAGTTTCTGCCATTGAATAGATGGATATTTTTTAACAACATCTGAGGCTTCTTGTGGCTCCTTTACCACCATCATCTTTATGACAGAAATGTAGTAATAAATTGATATAACTGAGGTTACTAATCCAACAATTACTAATAGATACTGGTGATCGGCCCAACCTGCAAAGAATAAGTAAATCTTTCCAAAAAAACCTATCATTGGAGGGATACCCCCTAGAGAGAGTAAGCAAAGGCTTAATCCGAGAGTTATCAATGGATCCTTTTGATATAAACCTGCAAAGTCAGAAATCCTGTCACTACCTGTACGTATTGAGAAAAGGATGATGCATGCAAATGCACCTAGATTCATAAATAGATAGGCGACCATATATAACACCATTGATGCGAACCCGTCTTCGGTTCCACATACAAGACCAATCATGACAAACCCTGCTTGGCCAATAGAGCTATATGCCAACATTCTCTTCATGGATGTTTGGGCTAGGGCTACTACATTCCCTAACGTCATACTTAAGACTGCTAACACCGTAAAAAGTAGTTTCCATTGACTATCAAAAGCACTAAAACATCCAACTAGAAGCCTTAGAGCAAGAGCAAAGCCTGCCGCTTTTGAACCAACCGAAAGGAATGCAACAACTGGAGTTGGTGAACCTTCGTAAACATCTGGAGTCCATTGGTGAAATGGTACTGCTGCAATTTTGAAAGCAACAGTTGCAAGGATGAATACGAGTCCAACTGCTGCTAAAGGTGTTGGTGTTGTTGCAAGAGCTAGTCCAATGCTTTGTAAATTCGTAGTTCCGCTTATGCCATAAAGCAACGATGCTCCATAAAGAAATACAGCCGCCGCCGCAGAACCTACAAGGAGATATTTCAGAGCCGCTTCAGAACTTCTAGCATCGGTTTTTAGATATCCAGCAAGTAGATAGCTTGCTACGGATAACGTTTCTAAAGAAACAAAAACGCTTACGAGATCGGTTGAGCCGCAGAGGAGCATCGCTCCCAAGGTAGCTGCAAGCAGAATGGCTGCATATTCACCAACTGGGCTTCCACTTTCTTCTGCGTAGCGCCAGCTGATCAGTAGGGATATGAGCGTAGAAAGGGCTACTACTGCTCTAAATGCAATGGCTAAGTTGTCAGCTAGAAATGCACCTAGAAACGCGTCCTCTAGGGGGCCATTCCATTGCAGTGCGAGTAGCACTAATGAAGCAATTAATCCCAAATAACAAATTGGAGGAGCCCACTTTGCAGCAGCTTTTTCGCCTGCTAGGTCCACTATGAGTGTCCCCAGCAATGCTAGTAATACTGCGCCTTCTGGGGCAATTGCCCCGGCATTTAAGGCAAGGTTTAGCAGTTCTGGTGGAGCTGCTGTGACCATGGTGGAAAACAAAAAGACACCCGTCTCGGGCATTGCGAGTGTGGGTTTAAACCTGTATTAGTAACTGTAGCGGTGGCAGCCTCCAGGATTTTATGAAAATGTTGATCTATGTAGTTTCGACCTCAATGCGATAGACAAAGAAGATGGCAAAAAGTTCGTCTGTGGCACAAACATTAGTGATCGTTGAGAGCCCTACAAAGGCTAGAACGATTAGAGGGTTCTTACCAAAGGCCTTTCAGGTAGAGGCTTCCATGGGGCATGTGAGGGATTTGCCCAACAACGCCAGTGAAATTCCTGCAGCTCAGAAAGGGCAGAAATGGGCCAACCTTGGTGTGAATACTGGAGCAGATTTTGAACCGCTTTATGTTGTTCCTAAGGACAAGAAAAAGATTGTTAAGGAGCTCAAAGCGGCTCTAAAGAATGCAGATCAATTGCTTTTGGCTACTGATGAGGACCGAGAGGGTGAGAGCATTAGTTGGCATTTACTTCAGTTGCTTGCACCAAAGGTGCCTGTCAAGAGGATGGTTTTTCATGAGATAACCAAGGAGGCAATTGCTAAAGCGCTCGATGAAACCAGGGATCTAGATATGCAGTTGGTTCATGCGCAAGAAACTCGCAGGATTTTGGATCGCTTGGTTGGCTATACCCTTTCTCCCCTACTTTGGAAGAAAGTTGCATGGGGACTTTCTGCAGGACGAGTTCAATCAGTTGCTGTACGTTTGTTAGTTTTAAGAGAAAGAGATAGACGAGCTTTTCGAGTAGGAAATTATTGGGATTTGAAAGCAGGGCTTGAGAAAAAAGGAAGTCGCTTTGAAGCCAAATTAGTTAATTTAGCTGGTAAGAAAATTGCTACAGGGAGTGATTTTGATGAGACAACTGGAACTTTAAAATCTGGAAGTAATGTTCGACTGATTAATGAAGAAGAGGCGCTTAAACTTGTTGAAGATATTAGTAAAGGTGATTGGCGGGTACAGAAAGTAGAAGAAAAGCCAAGTGTTAGAAAACCTGTTCCACCTTTCACAACAAGCACACTTCAGCAAGAGGCAAATCGCAAACTTCGCTTATCTGCCCGGGAAACAATGAGATGTGCTCAGGGCCTTTATGAGCGAGGGTTTATCACATATATGCGTACAGATTCTGTGAATTTGTCGCAACAAGCTATTCAGGCTGCACGTGATTGTGTTGGTTCTCTATATGGGAAAGAGTATTTGAGCAAGACTGTTCGAGAGTTCAGCACTAAGGCCAGGAATGCTCAAGAAGCACATGAGGCTATTAGGCCTGCAGGAGAAAGGTTCCGTATGCCTAATGAAACAAACCTAGAAGGACGTGATCTTTCTCTCTATGAATTGATTTGGAAGCGAACTGTTGCAAGTCAAATGGCCGAAGCACGCCTAACAATGTTGTCTGTGGATATAAGTGTAAAGGAAGCAACTTTTAGGGCCAATGGTAAGAGAATTGACTTTCCAGGTTTCTTTAGGGCCTATGTAGAGGGAAGTGATGATCCAGATGCAGCTATTGAAGGCAAAGAAGTTCTTCTGCCTGATTTAAAGGTTGGTGATTCCCCTGTGGCTAATCAAGTGGAAGCTTTGCCCCATCAAACTCAACCGCCTGCTCGCTATAGCGAAGCTTCTTTGGTCAAGATGCTTGAAAAGGAGGGTATAGGTAGACCATCCACATACGCGAGCATTATCGGAACTATCGTTGATCGTGGATACGCAGCCCTTCAGAGCAATTCCCTGACACCTAGCTTTACTGCTTTTGCTGTTACAGCCTTATTGGAGAAACATTTCCCTGATTTAGTCGATACAAGCTTTACTGCAAGAATGGAATCAACATTGGATGAAATTTCTACAGGGAAAGTTAATTGGCTTCCATATTTAGAAGATTTTTATAAAGGAGAAGAGGGCCTTGAAATTCAGGTTCAACAACGAGAGGGAGATATTGATCCTGGTGCTTCAAGAACCATTGATCTTGAAGGTTTGCCTTGTGTTGTGCGTATAGGGCGTTTCGGCGCCTATCTAGAAGCTAAGCGACAAGGTGATGATGGCCAAGAGGAGTTGATTAAGGCCAATCTTCCTAAGGAAATTACCCCTGCAGATCTAGACGAGAAAAAGGCGGAGTTGCTTTTGAAGCAGAAGGCAGAAGGACCTGAGTCAATTGGCGAAGATCCTGAAACGGGTGAGAAAATTTATTTGCTATTTGGTCAGTATGGCCCTTACGTGCAACGTGGTGAAGTTAGTGAAGAGAATCCAAAGCCGAAAAGAGCTTCTTTGCCAAAAGGAGTCAAACCTGAGGAATTAGTTCTTGAGGATGCGCTTGGTCTTTTGCGTCTTCCAAGATTGTTGGGGGAGCATCCAGATGGAGGCAAAGTTCAGGCTGGACTTGGTCGGTTTGGTCCTTATGTTGTTTGGAATAAAGGTAAGGGTGAGAAGGATTATCGATCTCTTAAAGGTGATGATGATGTTTTGGATGTTGGATTAAGTCGAGCACTTGAGCTGTTGGCTATGCCTAAACGAGGGCGTGGTGGCCGAACAGCATTGAAAGATTTGGGTCTCCCTGAAGGTAGCAAGGAAAATGTACAGGTTTTTGATGGGCCTTATGGTTTATACGTCAAGCAGGGCAAGGTAAATGCTTCTTTGCCAGAGGGCAAAAGTGCGGATGACATTACTTTAGAAGAAGCTGTAGAACTTTTGGTTGCGAAGTTAGCTACTAAAAAACCTGCTGGTCGAAAGAAAAGTCCATCTTCGAAGGCCCCTAAAAAGAAAACTTCAAAAGCTGCTTCTGCAAAGAAAAAACCTCCAGCAACAACTAAGACAGGACGCCTTAGGGCTAGTGCGGTGAGAGTTATTAAGCCTGGGGATCCTTGATGCAAAAAACTTCAATAATATCCATACCCTATAAGTATTCAGCAATAATAATTTGCTGCTCATTCGTTATAGGAATCCAATCTTGTGCAGGTACAGAATTTGGGAAGGAACTTGCTGAAAGTTTTGATTCAACAAGGGGTATTGATGACACTATCTTGCCGCGCAAAAAGTCAATTAAAAAAGCTGTCAGGGTAATTTCCAATAAAGATAGTAGGAAGTTAGAAGAAGTTGTTGATTCCAACCCTAAAAAGATCAAGGTAGTTGCTCGTAATCAGAAAAATAGAGTGATTGAAACTAGAAAACCATTTAAGCCACAACCATATCGAATAACTATTCAACTCTCTGCTGCTGACCCTTCTGCACCAGCAGAGAGTGTTACTAAGGCATTGAGAGGTGCAGGCGTCAGTTTTGAAGTTGAAAAGATTGAGCGTGTTTTGTCGAATTCTTTGAGAGAGTAATAGAAACTCTTCTTCGATCTATGAATCTTTTTTTGTGGTTTTCAGTAAGCGGAATATCAGAGGAGCTTTTAATTGAGAAGCTTTAGCCGAAGAAAAGCTCTACGAATGATGGAGACGTCATATTTGGCAGCTGCTTTTGCCTTGATATGGCTTGCTTTGTATTACTTGCCAATAGGAGGAGCTTTTTTTCGCTTAGCACTACCATTGCCTCTTGCTTTGCTGCAATTACGCCGAGGCTTTAAAGCTGGGTATGAGGGGCTTCTGCTTGCAGTGATGCTTCTAGTTGTACTTATGGGGCCTGTGCGGGGGCCGTTGGTTTTGTTCCCTTATGGCTTCTTGGCCTTGTGGTTGGGGTGGTGTTGGCACAAAGGGTGTAATTGGTGGTTTAGTTGGTGGATAGGAGTTGTTATTGGATCTACAGGTTTTTTGGTAAGGGTTTTGATGTTGTCTCTTTTAGTTGGTGAAAATCTTTGGGTGGTAATTATTAGGGCGGGGTCTGGACTCCTTGATCGATTATTTGATTTTTTAAATCTTGGAATTACTCCTGAGTTAAATCAAGTGCAGCTTGCAGCGATTGGGTTAGTTGTTGTTCAAGAGATTATTTACGTTTTAGTTCTGCATGCTTTGGCTTTTTGGCTATTCCCTAGACTGAGGTCGCCAATTCCTGATCCCCCAGGAATTTTGCAAGGATTAGTAGCACTTGATCCACTGTAAATTGAAGCAGAGTGTCTCGTTCAAAATAGGCTCCCAAGATTTTTCGGCCTTTGGCGATTCGGCTGATCCAGTAGTTCTCAATCGCTGGTTAGAGGCATGGGTAGATCAGGCAAAATCAACGAATTTCGTTTTGGTTTTAGCGGGTTCTAAAACTTCTGAAATAGAGGGAATTTCTTCTGCAGGAGCTACTGGACTGTCTCGTAGGTATACAGCTTTGGCTGATGCTGAATTTGTTCTTAAAGGCCCTGGTTTTAAAAGTCAATACCCTTTGCCTTCACTTAAGGCTGGGTTTTCCCCTGCATTAATTACTTATGTAGCTGCTTGTTCCTTGGGGTTAGTCCCTTTGGTTTTAGTCGTAGGAATTCTAGGAAATGCGAGATTCCCTCATTTACTCTTTGAACCGCCTTCTTTGGGACCAGCTAATTGTCTTAGCAGTGGCAAAGCAATGCCATTAAATCGCGTTGAAAGACTCTGGGATAGAGGATTCGCAATGGGTAGAAAATTAAAAGGAAATTTAGTTTTAGCTGAATGTGTTCCGGGTGGAACAACTACGGCTCAGGCAGTACTTACTGGTTTGGGTATCTGTGTGAGTGACTTGATTAGTGGGAGTGGAAAAACACCTCCATTGAAGTTGAAAAAGGAGCTAGTAGAAATTGGCCTTAGATCAGCATCGTTAGGGCCTAATCCATTGCCAAAGGAACTAATTGCCGCAGTTGGGGATCCTTTTCAAGCTGCTGCAGTTGGACTTTTGCTTGGGGCTAGAAGTGCTGAAAAACCAGTTTTATTGGGTGGCGGGAGTCAAATGCTTGCCGTCCTTGCAATCGCTTTGGCAACTTTGAAGCCGTCAAGACGCAAAAAATTTTTAGATGGAGTATCAATTGGTACTACAGCTTGGTTGATGAATGAATCTCTTCAGTCAGGCTCAAGAGCGAGTTCTCTTGGTGCATTGATGAATCGTGTAGAAGAACATTTTGGAGTCAGCCTTTTAGGCCTGGCATCAGGATTGAGGTTCCATATGAGTAACCATCAATGCTTACGAGATTATGAACTTGGTTATGTAAAAGAAGGAGTTGGAGCTGGCGCTCTTGCATTATTGGCTCAGTTGCATGGAAAGTCTTGTGAAGACTTGGTCAAAGCCTGTGATTTTGGCGTTGAAACATATATGAAAACAGTTAGTGAGGGGATATCCCCTTCAGATAAATAATTTTTGAAATGGGATTTCAAATGCTTGGTAGAAGAGAATTCTTGAGGGGGGCATTATCTGTAGGCCTTCTGAGCCTTTCGGGCTGTTCTTCTACTAAAAGCAGATCGATCTTGATGGCTAGTCCTGAAACTGTACCGAAGTATTGGCGACAAGTTTTGCCTATTGATTGGAGGTATAAACCATTGTCCTCAGGTTCTGAGCAAAAACCTTTTGATAAAGGACTTAAAGATGCAGATTTGCTTGCTCTTGGAGATGGCTGGCTAATGAATTTGCCTATAGACCGTTTAAAGCCAATTGATGCAGATCTTTTGAAGAAAAGGTTAGGCTTTCAGGCCCAATCTTTTCTGGAGGGTCTGAATGAAAATCTTTCTAGTCGAGTATTACCTGTAGGGGTTAGCCCTTGGGCATTGCTTTTTAGAAATGGCGACTACTGGCAGGATGAAGCAAGTAATGGTTGGGATGTTTTATTAGATCAAAAATTAAAAGGATTAATAGTTATGCCTGAAAGTCCTCTTTTGGTAATGAGTATTGCTCAAAGAATCAAAAGTTCTGATGCGCTTAAGCAATTAGTTGCTCAGGTTTACTCTTTTGATGATAGAAATGCATTGAATTGGTTATTAAAAGATAAGGCTCGAGTTGCGATTCTTCCCGTAGAGCGATGTTTTGGTCTTTTAAGAAGAGATCCACGATTGAAGGCAATACTGCCTAATAGTGGTTCACCATTGCATTGGACTGTTTTGACCATTCCTGCTTCCAGTGGACAGAAACTTCCTAAAGAGTGGGTTGAAGCGGCTTGGGATTCATCTTTGACTAAAAAGCTTCTCTCTGAAGGGTGGTTGCCTCCTTTACCGTATGAAAAGTTGAGTAAATTGGTTGCGCCTCTTCCTTTTAAAGACGCCTTATTGCCATCTCAAACTGTTTGGGACAGGTGCTGGTCTATCCCTCAATTAACTTTTGAAAAGCAAAAAGAACTTCTTGAAGTGTGGAATCAATCATTCCCATAGTCGTCTACGCGGCGAATCCTTTAATAGTTGATGAGTGTTTGAAAGTAGTTCAGGTATAGGTAGTTGATATGGACACCTGGGCAGACATTCTTGACAATTTTCACAAGCATCACCATTAACGCTTTCCCACCAATGGCCTGCTTTACCAATGAGGTTGTATCTTTCTTTGGCAAATCCAATTAGGTCATGACCTATTGCAAGATTTCTCAAGCGTAAAATCTCGGGAATAGGGACAGCTTCAGGACATGGGAGGCATTTTTGGCATTGACCACATTGTGTAATTCCAAGTCTTTTTTTCCCAGCAAATTGAAGATGTAAAAGACAAGCTTCTTCCTGTTTTGTTAGAGGCCCATCTTTATGGGCTAGTTTTTGTGCAATAGAAAAGTCTTCGGGTTTAGAAGCTCCAAGGGTGAGCGTGCTTATGCCGTTTGCGATTAGGAACCTATATGCAAGTTCAAGGGGAGGGATTGGATTGCAATCTTCAGTTAGGATTTTGCTAGGTGCTTGGAGTCTCCCTCCTTTATCGGCTGGTGAGATAGCCATGACTCCTATTCCTTCCTCTAAGGCTTTTTTTGCGAGGGGCAATCTCCCGGGGTCCAGAAGGTGAAGATGAAGGCTACAGAATTGAAATACTTTGCTAGTTAGTGCTTTTTTAATTAAGACTTTTGATCCATGGCTACTGAAACCAATTTGATCAATTAATCCTTCTCTCTTGGCCCAATTTAGGAGCTTCTTTCCGTCACCATTAATGGCCCAATGAAGATGTTCTGGGAGGTTTAGTCCATGAATTGCAAGATTGTTAACTTTAGAAATTCCAAGTCGCAAAATTGATTTTTTGAGTTGGTTTTTTCCTTCTTCGAACGATAGACCTGGAATGATTTTGCTTGTAATTACCCATCCTCCAGGAGGATTGAGCTCAAGAAGCTTCATTTCTTTTAGAGCTAATCCCACAAAAGCTTCTGCTTGTCCATATGAAGGAGCTGTTTCAATGTGATTGATTCCAGAGAAATAAGCAGCTTTGAGAACATTGAACATTTGCTCGGATGACTCGAGCGCTCTCATTGTGCCAAGAGTAAAGAGACTTACTTGTGAGCCTGCACCAAATGAACGCCGCATCATCGACATTATTTCGTGCTTTTGTCTTCGGGATCAGATGGTTCTTCCCCTTTAGGGGTACGAGATTTGAGATGCCTGACTAAGGCGGCCGGACTTACTTCATCTAAAAAACGTCTGAATTTGTCTTGGTCTTCTTCATCTGCTTCAGCATCAACTGGAATGGAAGCTTCTCCTACAACTTTTTCAAGCATCCAAATGCCGCAGTTTGTCCGCACTGCTAAAGCAATTGCATCGCTTGGGCGTGCATCAACATCAAGTAGAGCTTTTGGCTTTTCATTGTTTTCGGTTTCATCTTTTGTAACTGGACTAATTTTGAGTATTGCTTGAAATGTGTTTGCTTCAATCGCATGAATGATTACTTTCTCTAGATGGAGGTTCCCAGCATGTAGAAGGTCAACCATTAGGTCATGACTAAGAGGACGCTCAAGGTGAGTACCTTTAATCCCCGCCAAAATATTGTGGGCTTGTGCATGATCTATCCAAATCGGCACTTGTCTTCTACCGGAGGGATCACGAAGTAAAACAATTGGTGTTCGATTGGACGCGTCGAGTGCGAGACCGGCCACGCTCATCTCGACCACAGTTCCTCCTTTATCTTTTATCTAATTATGGCTAGTTTTCATTAGCAGGGAACTTCAATGTTTACTGGGCTTGTTCAAGGCATTGGGAAAATTAGGCGTCGTTCACGTGGACTCCTGATTGAGAATTGTGAGTCTTTGGGACCTTTGACGCTGGGAGACAGCATTGCCGTAGATGGTGTTTGCCTTACCGTGGCGGAAATTGTTCCAAATGGTTTTTTGGCAGATGTTTCAGAAGAGACACTTCGTCGTACAACACTTGGGCTAAAGGCCGATGCATTGGCGTGCGTGAATCTTGAACCCGCACTCAGATTGTCTGACCGGATGGGTGGTCACATAGTTAGTGGACATATAGACGGACTTGGAAAAGTAGTTGAAATTGTCTCTAATCCCCAGTCCGTACATCTTGAAGTGATGTGGCAGGAGTCTTCGTATGGACGGTATGTATGCGACAAAGCCAGTATTTGTCTTAATGGAATTAGCTTGACCGTTGCTGCAAGTATTAGTAATGGCAGTCGCTTTTCAATAGCTGTTATTCCCCATACATGGACAAATACTTCGCTTAAGGTTCTTAAAGAGGGTGATCTGGTGAATTTGGAGGCTGATCTGATGGCTAAATATGCCGAAAGCTTGTTGTCAGCAATGTTTGAAGAAACAAATATAAAATCCTCAGCGCATCCTCTTATTTCAAAAGAATGGCTGGCTAACCAAGGTTGGGTTTAAAAAAATTAAGCCCTAGAAGATTCCTAGGGCTTTAAAAGTATAGAAATGAGATGTTTCTAAGAGGTTTCGTCGGAGGCTTTTTTGTTTTGCAATGGGAGAAGCCCAATGATTCCAGAATCTCGATGAAGTTCAATTCGGAACTCTTGCCCAGGTTCTAGTCCTAGCTTCTTTGTATAGGCATGACCTATTAAAAGGTTGCCGTTCCCATGGACCTTCGTACGAAACTCGGCTTGGCGGCCACGAGAGGATCGATTTCCTGGCCTCCCAGAACGATTGGTACGTAATTTGTAGCCTTTAGCTTCTACTAGGGCTCGGTAGAAGCTTTTGCGTAGAACGCGACCACTGGGGCCCACATACCCACAACCTCGAGCAATTTCATCCTCAGGACGATTGCTGAGAGATCTGGCTTTGTCCAGGAGTTCTTTTCCGACCAGCATTTCGCCAGCATTAGTTGAATCAATTCTGACTAGAAAGTGCAACTGTGGCAAGGGATTGCTCTAATCTTTGTTGATTGACAAGTCATAGCAAGGGTTTAAAGGAGGTAGAGGATGATAAATAAAATCACCCATATGCCATCAACAAAGTGCCAATAGAGCTCAGCAGCCTCAAGAGGAAAATGGTTATTGCTGTTAACTCGACCACCAGGGGAACGTGCTTGCCACCAGACAATTAAGATCATTATTGTTCCAAGACAAACATGTAATCCGTGAAAACCTGTTAATGCATAGAATGTGCTTGCGTAGAGATTGTCAGTCAAGCCAAATGGCAGTGTAAAATATTCGAACATCTGGCTAATTAGGAACAAAGAACCCAAGGATGCAGTTAAAAGAAGCCAGCTTTGGCAAGTCTTTGACATGTCTTTTCTTAGTGCCTGTCCTGCTCGATGAAATGTTGCACTGCTTACAAGCAATAAGATTGTATTAAGCGTTGGGAGTGGAAGCTCTAATTCATATATAGCATCAGGTAATAATGGGTTTACAGCTTTAAAAGTTAGATAAGCAGCAAAAAAACCTGCGAACGTCATCCCATCTGCTACGAGGAATGCAGCTAGGCCAAAAAGTCTATAATCTCCGTGATTTTCCTGCTGTTCAATTTCAGGAGAACTTTCTTTGTTAATTGTTGATGAAGTTGTCATTTTTCCACCTCTTTGGAATCTTCAAAGGGAGCTTGCTTTGTTTCCATATCAAGACTTAAGCCTTTTTGAGTCTCTCCATATCCATAAGGCTCTTTGACGAGGGGAGCTGGGCCAGACCAGTTTTCAATTGGAGGAGGAGATGTGGTGAGCCACTCTGGGGTAAGTGCTTCCCATGGATTGTTCCCTGAAGGGATTCCATCAAATGCGCTTTTAACTACGTTCCAAAGAAAAGGAATAGTGCTGATGGCCATTATTAGTGCACCAGCGCTACTGATTTGATTAACTAAAGTGAATTGAGGGTCATATTCTGCAACCCGACGAGGCATTCCGTTAAGACCAAGCCAATGTTGGGGGGCAAAACAAAGGTTGAAGCCTATAAAAGTCAAAAGAAAGTGAATGCGACCCAGATTTTCGTTAAGCATGTGACCAGTAAATTTTGGGTACCAATGATAGATAGAGGAAAAAATTACAAACACTGACCCTCCGTAAACAATGTAGTGAAAATGGGCCACTACAAAGTAGGTGTCATGAACATGAACATCGAATGGAACTTGCGCGAGTGCAACACCTGTTATTCCACCTAAGACAAAGTTAACTATGAATCCACATGAAAAAAGAAGAGCAGAGTTAAGTGAGATTCTTCCTCCCCAAAGCGTTGCAACCCAATTGAAAAATTTTATCCCGGTTGGAACAGCAATAAATGAGGTAGCAATTGTAAAAAAGAGTCTCATCCAAGGGGGGGTTCCACTCGTGAACATGTGATGAGCCCATACCACCAACCCTAAAACAACTATTGCCATGATTGAATAAACCATTGTGGTATAGCCGAACAGTGGTTTTCGACAATGAACTGGAAGTATTTCACTCACCAGGCCAAAAGCAGGCAAAACCATTATGTAAACAGCTGGGTGAGAGTAAAACCAAAAAAGATGCTGATAGACAATTACATTCCCTCCTAATGAAGGATTGAAGAAGCCTGTATGAGCAACAATATCAAAGCTTAAAAGTATTAAAGTTCCCGCAAGAACTGGAGTGGATAGAACAACTAGAATACTTGTTCCCAGCATTGCCCAGCAATACATTGGAAGTTGCATCAGCTTTAAACCAGGCCTTCTAAGCTTTAAGATCGTCGCGATGAAATTGATGCCTCCAAAAATTGAACTTCCTCCTAATAGGAGAACACTAAGTATCCATATGATTTGCCCTGCTGCTGGAGTGGTTATGCTTAAAGGCGGGTACGCTGTCCAGCCTGATTGAGCTGCACCAGTTATGAAGTAGCTAGTTATTAGCATTAATCCAGCTGGGGGAATTAGCCAAAAGGCGACAGCATTTAGCCTCGGGAATGCCATGTCCCTTGCTCCAACGTAAAATGGAATTAGGTAATTACCAAATGCCCCATTTACCACAGGAACAATCCAGAGAAATATCATTATTGTTCCATGTAGAGTTAAAATTTGGTTATATACATCTCTGGGCATAAAGTCTGAAATGGGGCTTGTAAGCTCTATTCGAATTGCTCCAGCTAGTAATCCACCAATTAAATAAAATATAAAACCACAGATTAAGTATTGAAGGCCGATGACCTTGTGATCCAGGCTGAAACTGAAGTACTTTAGCCAACCAGTTGGTTGAAGACTAAGTTCAGAAAGATCACTTTCTTGAGGATTGGAAGTTGTCATGCTATTGGATTAGTTGGCTTTGCATTTGTGTTAAACCATTCTTCGTAATTTTCAGGTTCTTCTACAACGACTGAAGACCTCATTCCGCCATGGTATGGGCCACATAACTCTGCGCAGATGATTGGATATCTTCCTGTTTTTGTTGCGGTGAAATTAAGGATTGTTGGTTGGCCAGGAATAATATCTTGTTTTAGACGAAATTCTGGGACCCAAAAAGCATGAATTACATCCTTGGAGTCCATTCGCATACTTATCGGTTGTCCTTTAGGAACATGTAATTCTCCTGAGGTGATATCTCCTTCAGGGTAATGAAAGATGAAGGCGAATTGGAGAGCATTTACCTCAATACGTAGAGGTGCGAACATCCCTGTTTTTGTGGCATCTTCAGGATTGGAGCCGATGCCTCCCCAGATTCTTTGATCATTCGACATGGCCGCGTGGTCATGCACTCCATGATCCAATGGTTGCATCCCTCCCATTCGGTCATAAATGTCGTAGCTGTAGAGCCCAACAAATAAAACGACAACAGCAGGAACTGCAGTCCAAAGTATTTCAAGAGGCAGGTTCCCTTCTATGGGCAATCCATCACCAATTTCATCAGGGCGGCGCCGGAATTTGAAAAGGCTATATACAACTAGTCCTGTCATCCCGAGGAAAAGAATTGTCCCAATACTGAATAGAACTTTGAAAAGTTCGTCGTAAACAGGGGCATTCTCACTGGCATCAACCGGGAGTAAATTGACGTTCTGTCCAGCCCACAGTCCCATAAGAATGAGGGCTGTGGAGATTAAAAGCGTCTTGATGGCCGAGGGAATCGGCAATTGTGGCCTCCAATATTTCACTAAGCCTATGTAGTTACTGGGCGTTCATCATTCAGGGATTGTTAAGGCGTTATGAAGTCCTGATGGAAACTTGCTTTGAAAGGGATTGATTAGTGGTCGAACCGTGGTCGCAAATAATTTGTGTCAGGGATATGAGATTTTTCAAGGTTTTTTGATGTTGTAGTCGTCCATACAACCTGACGTTTCTGCATCAATCGCTAGCTTTCACGAACATCAACCCATTTATGAATAAGGGTGGATCATTGACTACTTCCTCCCTCCCTGTGATTCGATTGCGTCTTGCCCAATTGACTTCACATCTTGTGGTGGCCCTAATAGCCCTTGTGGTTATTGGTGGCTCCACAAGGGTTATGGAAGCGGGACTTGCATGTCCAGATTGGCCTCTTTGTTATGGCTCGCTTTTCCCTGGCAGGCAGATGAACCTTCAAGTTTTTCTTGAATGGTTTCACCGATTAGATGCCTTTTTAGTAGGGGTCGCGGTGTTGGCTCAGTTTTGGGTCAGCTTGAGGTGGCGAAAGGTTTTGCCAACATGGCTTCCTTTTATATCTGGTTTACTTGTCCTTATGGTTGGGATCCAAGGAGGGTTGGGAGCCCTAACAGTCCTTCAATTGTTGCCTTCTGGTGTCGTTAGTGCTCACTTGGTTTTGGCACTAACTCTTGTTGCAATGGTTAGTGGAATAACTCAGCGGTTGTTTTCTCGCTCAAATTCTAATTCGCCATTTTGGTGGAGGTTGATGGGGGTTATTTCACTCTTTGCGGTAATTATTCAATCGCTTTTGGGTGGTCAAATGGCTACTGCCTGGGCTGCACAGAGGTGTAGGAATTTCGGACAGGCTTGTGAGCTCATTGATTTTCATCGCTTCTCTGCTGTTCTAACTTCTGCAACTATTTTGAGCTTTGTATTAGTTGCCTTTATTGCAGGTGGGTGGCCTAGGAGTCAATGGCGGTTTCTTTTGTCTGTAGTTGGGCTCTTAATCATCCAAATCACTCTTGGAGTACTTACCCTTCGTTTTGGTTCCTTCTACCCAACCATCACTATTTCCCACCAGTTAGTGGCAGCTTTGTTAGTTGCTTTTTTGGCGGCGTTGGTTTGCCGACGTCCCGATATTCCTACTAAGGAAATTAGTTTCATTTCCGAGATCTCATCCCCCCTGGAGCATTGTCATGGTTAGTTCCACCTCCGAGATGCTTCAGCCTCAAGCGATTCGGGAGCAAGTGGTCCCATCTCGCAGGTTTATAAAGCTCCCTCCATGGTTAGAGGTGGCAAAACCTCGTCTTATTCCTCTACTTCTAGCTACAACCATTGGAGGGATGGCTCTTACAGAGGGATGGCCATTGCCCTCTCCAAGACTGGCATGCACTTTGGGTGGCGGCGCCTTGGCGGCGGCGGCGGCAGGAGTGCTCAATTGTCTTTGGGAACAGGATCTTGATGGGAGGATGAAACGCACGAGTGGACGAGCACTGCCTTCAGGTCGTTTATCTTCGAAAACAGCTTTTGCAGTAGCTATTTCTTGCACCTTGGCGGCTGCAACCCTTCTTGTTAGTGGGGTTAACTGCCTTGCCGCTGGCTTGTCTTTGCTCGGACTTTGTAGTTATGTCTTGCTATACACAGCACTTTTAAAGCCAAGAACATCTAAAAATATTGTTGTAGGAGGTGTTGCAGGTGCAATACCTCCACTGGTAGGGGCAGCAGCTGCAACTGGGCATGTCGGTTTGGGAGGTTGGTGGTTATTTGCTTTGGTGATGGTCTGGACCCCAGCTCATTTTTGGGCATTGGCGTTGTTATTAAAGGATGACTATCGCTCAGTAGGCATACCTATGCTTCCAGTTGTGAAAGGTTCTTTCTTTACGGCAAAAGCAATCACCCGTTACGGTTGGGCAACGGCATTCTTAAGCGTTTTTGGAATATGGGCACTACCTGAAGGTGGTCTTTTATATGGTTTGCTGTGTTTGCCTTTTAATTTTCGGCTAATTCAAATGGTCCGCCGTCTTTGGCATGATCCTGAAGATCTGGAAAGGGCCAAGGGACTGTTTAGATGGTCAATCTTGTACATGTTCGGGATTTGTTTGCTCTTAGTTCTTAGTCGCCTTCCAGTCTCTGTTCAGTTCGATACACAGAGTGTCCTTTTGCTCCAACAGCTGGCAATGGGTGGTCAATTGAGCTAAAGATATTTAAACTCTCCATTTTTATTTTTTTAATAGCACTTCTTTTTTGCTGTCTACATTTCACCAATGATCCTTAAGTTGTCCGCTAGATTCGATCGCTGTGATTGAACTTCAGGAGCTCGAAAAGTCTTATGGGCCTGTAAAGGCTCTGAGAGGGTTAAGCCTTCAGGTTCCTTATGGGTGCTTATATGGCTTGCTAGGACCAAATGGAGCTGGGAAGACAACCACTCTTAGGATTTTGTGTACACTTCTTGCTCCAGATTCTGGGAAAGTCAGACTGGCTGGAATTGATGCATTAGAAGATCCTCGTGGAGCTAGGACTAGACTTGGATATGTGGCACAGGAAGTAGCAATTGATAAAATCCTTTCAGGAAGAGAGTTGTTGCAATTACAAGGTGATCTTTATCATTTGCGTACTAAAGAAAGAGACAAGCGAATATCGGAATTGATAGACCAGCTTGATATGAGTTCATGGATAGATCGTCGTTGTGGTACTTATTCTGGAGGGATGAGGCGAAGACTTGATCTGGCTACAGGCTTGTTACATCAGCCTGAGTTACTTGTTTTGGATGAACCAACAGTAGGTTTGGATATAGAAAGTCGCTCTGCAATTTGGAGTTTGTTGCGTAAGTTAGTCGATCAAGGGAAAACAATTCTTTTGAGTAGTCATTACTTAGAAGAGGTTGAGGCGCTGGCTGACCAGATGGCAATTATTGATAATGGACGAGTTATTGCAGAAGGTACACCTTCAAGTCTTAAGCAGCAACTTGGGGGAGACAGAGTTACTTTAAGAGTCCGTGAATTTAGTGATAAAAATGAGGCTGAAAAAGTTAAGGGACTTCTTGTAAATGTTGATGGTGTTCGCAAGGTGGTTGTTAATCGAGCACAAGGTTTTTCTCTGAACCTTGTGGTTGACAATGAAAAGGTATTGCAGCGCTTAAGAGATGTGCTTGCTAGTGCTCAAGTGCCCATCTTTGCGATTTCTCAGAGCCGCCCAAGTCTTGATGATGTTTATCTTCAAGCTACTGGTAGAACACTTATGGATGCTGAATTGGAAGTTGCTGGTCAGCGAGATATAAAACTAGAAACCAAAAAATCTATGCGCTGAGCTTTGCTTGACGAACACCCTCTTTTCTCATTTTATCAACATCCTAATGACTATTAACAACTCAGTGTTTCTTGAAAAGTCTTCTCCAAATGGAGCTTTTGCAGAAATAACCCAAGAAACTCTTGGCTTGACTCGGCGGCTTTTCTTGCAATTGATGAGACGACCATCAACTTTGATAGCGGGAATTATTCAGCCTTTGATTTGGCTTGTTCTGTTTGGGGCATTGTTTGCCAAAGCTCCTGAAGGAATGCTTCCTGGTGGAATTAGTTATGGTCAGTTTTTAGGAGCAGGCGTAATAGTGTTTACAGCATTTAGTGGCGCCTTAAATGCTGGTTTGCCTGTGATGTTTGATCGTGAATTTGGATTTTTGAACCGACTTTTAGTTGCGCCCTTGAGAAGTAGAAATTCTATTGTCTTTGCTTCTGTTATTTACATTACGATTATCAGTCTTTTGCAGAGCCTTGCAATTATGTTTACCGCGTCTTTGTTGGGTTATGGATGGCCAGGCACCTCTGGGCTTTTGGTTGTTTTAGTCACCTTGCTTTTGTTGATATTTGCTGTTACGGCTATGAGTCTTGGTTTGGCATTTGCTCTACCAGGTCATATAGAGCTTATCGCTGTCATATTTGTGGTGAACTTGCCGCTTTTATTTGCAAGCACCGCATTGGCTCCAATTTCTTTCATGCCTACGTGGTTGGGGTGGCTAGCTTCCATAAATCCGCTTACCTTTGCTATTGAACCGATTCGTGCCGCATATTGTGGTTCGATTGACCTGGGCCAGGCTTTAATTCATGCTCCCTATGGGGATGTAAATGGTTATGGTTGTCTTAGTGTTTTATTGGCTCTAACTTTTGGACTTTTCTTTTTGGTTAGTCCTTTGCTAAATCGTAAACTCACTTAATCCAGTGAAAGACTTACCTTCTTCTGATTGTTTACTTAGGTCTAGAAAGAAGAATATTCAACAACAAATTAGGATCGCTATAGATCAAGGACGCTTCCAGGAGGTTTATAAACTGCAGTCACGATGGGTTCATCGCTATGGCTATTCAGATCTTCCATTGAGTTTGAGTGGACCAAATCAGCATAAGGAAAATATAAGTTTGGAAAGTCTTCTTGTTATGGACCTTGAATCTAATGATTTAAGCTTTGCAGATAAAAAACAAGGAAGGCGATCGATTTGTGATGAACTTATTAATTCAGAAAAATCAGGCATTCAGCCTAAAGTAGGCTTTCAAGAAGATTTGCCTATTCGTAGAGTGAGATCATTCATTGGAAACTCTTCTGAAGAGTTTGTTGCACCTGTAAGTCAAATACCAGCAAAACAATTAAAGCAATCTGAAAATAATGTCTCTAGCTCCTTCCCGCCACCTCCACGAAAATCGACTCCTAGGAATTTAAGAAGGTGGCTTGCTGATAGTGAGGATGAGCGTCCAAAAGCATGCTAAACCTAACCAATTACCTTCATCCCTTGGTTTAGATTGTCAAATTAAAGTAAATTTCTTCCTTCTATTTGTAATTATGATGTAGAAAAATACCCCCGATAAATTTATTTATCGGGGGTATTTTTCTACATCATCCCTGGCATACCCATTCCACCCATTCCACCCATTCCACCCATTCCACCCATTCCACCCATTCCACCCATCATGCCACCCATAGGATCAGCACCACCTTCACCTGCAGGTGGTGCTGGAGGTTCTGGTTTGTCAGCTATCACTACTTCAGTTGTTATTAGGAGAGATGCAATAGAGACTGCGTCTTGGATTGCAAGCCTTAGGATTTTTGCTGCATCAACTATCCCTGCTTTTAGCAGGTCTTCGTAAGTTCCCTTCAGGGCATTGAAGCCTTTGCCAGAATTTTTGACTGAGGAAATAACCACATCACCATTCTCCCCAGCATTGATAGCAATTTGGCGAAGTGGGGCACTTAAAGCTCTTTGAACAATTTCAACTCCTGTGAGTTGGTCGCCTGTGAGTTGTTTCGCTAATTGATTGAGATCATCACTTAGCTGAAGCAATGTAGTTCCTCCGCCAGCAACTATGCCTTCTTCGACTGCAGCTCGAGTGGCATTTAAGGCATCTTCGATTCTAAGTTTTTTATTTTTTAGTTCAGTTTCAGTAGGTGCTCCAACCTTTATAACTGCTACTCCCCCAGCCAATTTGGCAATTCTTTCGTTGAGCTTATCTCTATCATATTCAGAATCAGTAGCCTCAAGTTCTCTTTTTATTGATGCCACCCTTGCAACTACTGCATCTTTGTGGTCATCATTAGCAACAATAGTTGTACTGTCTTTGGTGATAGTTATTCTCCTTGCTTTCCCGAGATCAGATAACTCTACTTTGTCTAAAGTCATGGCCCGATCTTCACTAATAAGGGTGCCACCAGTTAGAACAGCAATATCCGCCAATGCAGATTTTCTCCTTTCGCCAAAAGAGGGTGCACGTACTGCTGCAACTTGTAAAACACCTCTATTTTTATTAACCACTAAGGTCGCAAGGGCTTCTCCTTCCACTTCTTCAGAAAGGATTACCAAGGGAGAACTTTCTTTTTGAATAGTTTCTAGAATAGGAACAAGATCAGTTACTGCTGAAATTTTTCGATCCGTTATTAAAAGTAATGCATTTTCAAATTCACATATTTGGTTTTCTGCATCAGTCACAAAATAAGGAGAACTGAAACCTCTATCAAAAGCCATTCCTTCAGTTACTTCTAATTCAGTCGCTAGAGACTTAGATTCTTCTACAGTTATTACACCATCAACACTTACCTTTTCCATAGCTTCCGAGACTATTTTGCCGATTTCTTCATCACTTCCAGAGCTCACAGTTGCAACCTGGAGAATTTCATTTGGACCAACTTTTTGGCTTCGTTTCTGAAGCCCTTGCAGAGCCGTTGTAACGGCTTTTTCCATGCCTCTTCGTAATTCTATTGGACTTGCACCAGCAGTAGCATTTCTAAGTCCCTCATGAACCATTACTTGGGCTAGAACAGTCGCGGTAGTCGTGCCATCACCGGCTTTGTCTTTGGTCTTAGATGCGACTTGTTCTATAAGCTTTGCTCCTAAATTTTCAAAAGGATCTTCGAGTTCGATTTCTTTGGCAATAGTGACCCCATCATTAACAATGTCAGGAGCTCCAAATTTCTTTTCAAGAACAACATTTCGCCCTCGGGGGCCAATGGTCACTTTTACCGCATCAGCCAAGGCATTAACGCCTCGTTCAAGGGCGTTACGGGAATCATCTGAAAAGCTGAGGAGTTTTGCCATGGTCTTCTAATACCCGATGACAATTTCCCACAGCAAGTTGACTCAGTGGGAGGGGGAATGAGTGGGGAAAGCCGAATGCTTTGTGATTTTCGTGTGCCGGCAACGAATTTGCTAGTTATCGTTTGTGTATGAATGATTCAGGAACTCTATTTTTTGTTCTGATGGCTGGTCTTGCGGGAACGATGACATTGGTTTACTTCCCATTGCGCTTTTTTTTAACAGCTACAGCAAGAAGTCGAAGGTTGAGACTATTGCAACGTATTCGAAGACTTCGTGATGAATTGGGTCAGCCTTTAGACTCCTAAAACTTTTTAAATATTGTCTCTAAAGTTATTCTTTTAAATTGCATTAGTTGTGGCCTATTATCGGTGAATTTAGTGTTCTGAGTTTAGTTTTATAAAACCCCCTTTATATTCATTGATATGCTATCAATTACCCCATAACCATTCCTCCATCAACTTGTAGGACCTGTCCTGTTATATATGCAGCAGCAGGATCCGCTGCTAAGAATCGAACACTTCCAGCTATTTCTTCTGGTGAACCCAATCTTGCCAAGGGAATTGCTGTCAATATTGGTTCTACATTCAAACCCTTAGTCATATCTGTTTCAATGAATCCTGGTGCAACTGCATTGACCGTAATTCCCCTACTGGCAAACTCTTTTGCGGAGCTTTTTGTTAAACCAATGACACCTGCCTTTGCTGCAGCGTAATTAGCTTGTCCCGCATTTCCCATTAGTCCAACAACAGATGTGATATTTATAATTCTTCCTTTTTTCTGCTTAAGCATTGTTCTGGCAACAGCTTTTGTACATAGAAAAACTCCTTTTAAGTTGAGATTCATAACTGCTTCCCAGTCTTCGCTTTTCATTCTCATCAAAAGGCCATCACGGGTAATGCCTGCATTGTTTACAAGGATGTCTATCTGACCACTTTTTTCAAGGATGGTTTTGAAAAGATCATCAACCTCTATTTCGTCAGCAACGTTTGCCTTGACGCTGTAAGCAACCCCTCCAGAACTCTCTATTGCTTTAACTACTTCGTTGGCTTTTTCAGGGGAATTGGCGTAGTTAATCACCACTTCTGCTCCAGAATTAGCAAGCGCTAGTGCAATTGCCCGTCCTATGCCACGACTTGCTCCTGTTACTAGGGCAGTTTGACCTTGGAGTTGAGTTTGGAAAGTCATATTGGTGAAATGAGCTAAGGGGGATCGTAGTAATGCAAGAGCTGTCTTCAGCTAGACATTTGCTCTACTGTTTCTAGTGTTTGACCTAAAAGGTCACGTAGGCGAGTCAGTTGAGACTTGCTGCCTAAGACCACAAGTAATTGACCAGGCGAAATCTCTACATTGCTTCCTGGGTTGGTTATTAAGTTTGAACCATCTCGAATTGCTAAAACCATTGCTCCACTATCTCTTCCTAACTGCAGTTTGGAAAGACTTCTATGGGCAAGGTTCTTGAAAAGTTCTGGATTGCTGCTAAGTCGAAATTCTTCAATTTCGCAGTTTGATCCTGCTAGTAAATCCATAAAGTCAACTGCTAAGGGACGTAATGCCGTGGCTGCCATCGTTCGACCGGCGGCGACATAAGGACTAACTACAACGCTTGCCCCAGCAAGCTTCAGCTTGACTGCCGCTTCTTGACTCTCAGCTCTCGCAATGAGACGACATTCTGGACGTAACCCTTTTGCGCTAAGAATTACATACAAGTTGGCAGCATTATTAGGAAGGGTTGCCACCAAGCTCTTGCATTTCTCCAATCCAGCCATTAACAAAGTTTCATCTAATGTTGCATCAGCCTGTAAAACATTAAGGCCACATTCTTCGGCTGCAAGCTTTCTGGAAGGGTCAATCTCTACAACTAGTATTGGAACACCTTCTAAAAGAAGTTGCTCTGCAATCTCCTGACCTATTCGTCCATAACCGCAGACAATTACGTGATCACGCATGCGACGTATGACTCTTCTAAACCTTAGCTCTTTGAGCTGCCGAAAGTAGCCAGAGTCCGCCAGCCTTAGGATTCTCTGGATAGTTAATTGCACAACAATCAAACCACCAGTGATTATTAGTACTGTTACGACACGTCCCGCTGCACTTAGAGGCTCTACTTCTCCAAACCCTATTGTTGTAATAGTGATTAGGACCATCCACAGACAATCTCCTAGGTCCCACCCTTCTGTAAGCCTGTATCCAATTGTTCCTCCTATAACCAGTAAATTCAAGGCAAGGATTGGGCCGAGCCAGGGCTTTGTTAGTGCGCGCAGCTTCAAATCTTTGAATTGACTAGGCTTTACTAGGGCAAAACCCTTTTCGCATTATAAGCCAAGCATGTTAAAAATTTTCTCTTCATTTATTGTACGCAAGTGATGTTCACCTGACTTTATACAATAGATTCCTTGTAAGTCTGGCCAGGTTTATTTATCATTCCCTAAACTTATTAAGGGTATTCTATGGAATAGATATAGAAGTTGAGATGTATAGAAATTTGTTATTACAACATCAGAGGATCCTATTTCGCTCGATCTAAGTCGAAAGATTAGCCCCTTGAAAGTATCTTTGTTTGAATATTAGGTGATTTAGTTCTTAGTTTAAAGGCAAGATCTATCCAGATTTGTTTGAGGTAATCTCCTTTGCTCTACCTTAGTAACAGCAGTATGAGTGGGTCATCTCCACTTGGAGGATTCCTTCTGGCCTCAGCTAAATTCTTGCTTGGTAATGATGTTCGAAATTTACTTGCTTCTAGCTTTACTCCTAAAGATGTTAAATAGCTTTCCCATTGTTGCGCGGGCCAAGTATTAGAAAGTCTTACAATATTATTAGCAGCAAAACCTTCTTGGGTAATTCGATTGGGGGATTTGGCTAATTAAGAGCATTAAATTTATTGGATTACCTTTAGAGAATTTGAGACATGTTTGGAAGCCTGCTTCTCTTATGGCTCCTAGCAAATGGGCCCATTCTACTAGTGAGGTTTGGGACTGAGTTGCGAAAGGAATTACTTTCTCAATTGATTGTAAAAACAGAAAACCTCAGTTGCAGAAGGCTCGCATATAATTTGTCGACGAGCATTAAGCTGTTTGTTTAAGCTCCCTAGTGTAGTTAGCTTTACAAGCTGCTCATCAATAGATCCTGGACTGAGAGCAAGCACACGCATCGAATGAGGTCTTATGAATTATGTAAGTGGATTTGATGAAGAAATCCTCACTATTTACCTGTAGGACTTGAACATGCACCTTTTAATTGCAGCAGCTGGAAGCGGTCGCCGAATGGGTGCTGATAAAAATAAGTTGCTTTTAAATCTCGCTGGTCGAGCAGTCTTAGCGTGGACTTTGGATGCGGCTTTTGGAGCTGAATCAATTCATTGGATTGGAGTAGTTGGACAAAATAAAGACAAAGAGTCAATTATGGATCTAGTGGTTAATACCTCTAAGCCAATTCAGTGGATTGAAGGCGGGGAGACTAGACAAGAATCTGTAAAGCGGGGCTTAGCGGCTTTACCTGCAGATGCAACTCAAGTTCTCATTCATGATGGGGCGAGATGCATGGTTGACCCGGCTTTTTTTGATAAATGTTCGGAGGAGATGTTCTCAGGACAGGCTGTAATTGCTGCAACACCAATTACAGATACGATTAAGCAAGTTGATAGTCATGGCCTTATAGAAACAACACTTGATCGTTCAGTGTTGTGGGCTGCCCAAACACCACAAGGATTTGTAGTTGAAGACTTGAAGAGAGCCCACATTGAGGCGGAGATTAGAGGTTGGAGTGTTACTGATGATGCATCGCTTTATGAGCGACTTGGCTGGCCTGTAAAGGTATTGGAGTCAAGTCCATCAAACATAAAGGTCACAACACCGTTTGATTTGTCTGTTGCTGAAGCACTCCTTGAGATTAGGTAATCAGCTTAAGTAGTCCTTTTGTTCCGTTCAGAAGAGTTTTGTGCCCAAGTGGCATAGCGGCATTTCCACACCCATGTCCGATAGGCAGGTTGCCAACAACAGGAATACCTAGATCGGAACTTCTTTCTTTTAGGACTTCGTCTAGACGGAATGTTTCTTGGGGAGGGATCTCCTCCGGAGCCTCACAATTTAGGAACTTGCCAAAGCCCAACCCAGCAATGGCTTGAAGAATTCCACTAAGTCTCCATTGGGTAAGCATTCGATCTATTCGATAGGGCTCTTCTCCAATATCTTCTAAAACAAGAATTGCTCCTCTAAGGTCAGGAAAATAACGGCTACCAATGAGGTGTGAGGCGACGGTTAGGTTCGCTACTACTAGAGGACCTATTGCTAAGCCATAGCTCCAGGAATCTCCATGAAGATCATTTACTTGTTCTTTGAAAAGGATACTTTTGAGCCTTTCTTTGCTCCAATCAGGCTCTTTGTAGAGGGTTGTTAATAGCGGTCCATGAATACACCCTCCAAAACCAGATGTCAGTCTTGCAAGTAATAGAGATGTCACGTCTGAGAAACCAAGCATCCAGCCTATAGACCAACTTTTTTCTTGGTCGAGTTCAAGTAGTCGGGCTGAGCCCCAACCTCCTCGAGCAAAAATGATTAAGGGAGCATTATTTTTAGCGTGAAGTTCTGAAAAACGGGTTTGATCGTTACCAGCAAGATAACCCCAACGCCTTTTGTAATTCGTTTGAGGACGACAGATTAGGCCCCAACTTTCTAGAACTTTCAATCCTTGTATGATTTCTTCCTCATTATCAATTGCCGAGCTGGCTGCGACAGCTACTACTTCGTCTCCCTGAACTAATGCAGGTGCTGACTTTGTGGGGTCTACAGTTGCCATGCTTTAAATTAGCCGCCCTAAAAATAGCCCTATAAATATCACTCCCCCTAAATAAACTTGATATTGAAAATGTTTACCATAGGGAGTTGTATTCTCATATTCTGAACTTTTAAGTAGAGAAACTGTTCTAATCATTCCAATGCTAGCAACTAACCAGAATGGCCAAAAAAATAAACCAATTCCTGCATGGAAAGCAGCAATCGCTAAGCATATGCATGCAGATATATAGCTTGTTAAGACTACTTTTTTTACCTTTTTACCAAGAGTTAATGCACTGCTTTTTAGTCCAAGCTTTTTATCATCGATTCGATCAGACATTGCATATACAGTGTCAAAACCAAAGGTCCACATCACAGCTGCAAGCCATGTGCCAAGTAAGGGCAGCCCACCAGCAACAATAGATGAAAAAAGATTATGGCCAGGATGATCATTGTTGGGTTGGTTGGCCACCCAGGGAATTAATACTGAAAAACCCCAGCAGATAGCAAGAATTGCTTGGGGATAGCTAAACCATCTCTTAGCAGAGGGGTAGATCAATATTGAAGGTAAAGCTAATAAAGCTAGTTTTAGAACGGATCCTCTTGTTGCTTCTGGCAGGGCTACAACTGAACTTAAGCTCAGAAAAAGCATTATTACTAGAAGTAATGAGGCTGTTGAGACTTTTAGTTGGCCGCTGGCCAACGGTCGGTTTTTAGTTCGAGTAACCAAACCATCAACTTTTCTGTCCCAAAGATCATTGGCTATACATCCAGCTCCACTAATGGCGATGCCCCCAAGAGCTATCTTCATTACCAGGGATAGTTGGGGTGGTGCATTAGGGCTTATCCAAAGGGCCCATCCTGCTGGTATTAGAAGAATTAACCTTCCGCTTGGCCTATCCCAGCGAAGTAATTGGATTAAGGCTGTGATTTGGTTTGGGATGATTCGTTACCTGGAGAACTTTTCTTTGAGAAAGCTAGTCAGGCCGTCTAGCTATTAACTGCTGATGGCAGACTGTTGTAGTTAATGGCAATGGTGTTCCATGTCGGAAGTAGAGCCATTCCATAGAGAGGGCCCTGACACCATTAGTCAGGAGTACAGATTCCTTAAAAAAAACCAAGAGCTGCGTGCTGGTAGTCATTTAATTCAAGTGGCCGCTATTGACATAGGGACTAACTCCACACACCTTTTAATTGCATCAGTAGATCCTTCTTTACATACATTTAATGTTGATCTTGCTGAGAAATCAACCACACGCCTCGGTGAATGTGACCTGGATACTGGAAATCTCAGTGAAGTCTCAATGCAGAGAGTTCTTGATGTCCTGAAACGCTTTAAAGAGTTAGCTGATAGTCATCAAGTTGAACAATTAATTGTTACAGCTACAAGTGCTGTTAGAGAGGCTCCAAATGGATTATTTTTTCTAAAGAGGATTGATGATGAGCTGAATTTAGCCGTTGATCTTATTAGTGGAGCTGAAGAAGCAAGGTTGATTTATCTTGGAGTTCTCTCTGGTAAGTCATTTGGAGAGCGCCCTCACTTTTTATTGGACATAGGTGGTGGATCGACAGAATTGATTTTGGCAGATGAGATTGATGCAAGAGCTCTCACTAGCACGAGAGTAGGGGCTGTACGTTTGCAAAGAGATTTCATTAAAGAAGAGCCAATATCTATTAATAGACGAAAATTTTTGAAAACTTTTATACAAGGCTCTATGGAGCCTGCTATAGACAAAGTATTAAGTCGAGTTAATTCAGAGGATAGCCCTGTGATGGTAGCTACTAGTGGAACTGCAATGGCGATAGGTTCTTTGATCGCTGCCGAAGAAGAACATCCACCTGTGAAATTACATGGATATTCACTGTCGGTTAACCAGGTGGAAAGGCTAATAGAAAAGCTTGTAGAAATGACGCCTGAAGATAGGAGATCTTTAGCCGCAATTAATGATAGACGTGCTGAAATAATTGTCCCTGGAGCATTAATTCTTCACACGACTATGAAAATGCTAGGAGTTAAAGAATTGACCCTTAGTGAGAGGGCTTTGAGAGAAGGTTTAATAGTGGACTGGATGCTAAGGCGTGGATTATTAGAAGACAGATTTAATTTCCAACGTAGTATTAGAAATCGTACAGTTTTACATCAGGTCAAAAGGTTTCGAGTTAATACTGTTCGAGCTGAGAGAGTGGCAAAGCATGCAATGTCAATTTATGACAATACTTTTGGGGCTTTGCATGATGACAAGGGCTTTGGAAGGGAGCTTTTGTGGGCTGCATCAATGCTCCATTCTTGTGGACTACATATCAATCGAACTGCATACCATAAGCACTCTTGGTATTTAATTCGTCATGGAGAGTTGCTTGGCTATTCTCATAGAGAGCATTTGATGGTTGCAGGAATTGCTCGTTATCATCGTAAAAGTTTGCCCAAGAAACGTCATGAAGCTTGGCAAGTTTTAGCAAGCAAGAGTGATAGGAAGCTTGTTTTAGAAATGTCTTTGATTTTGAGGCTTTCTGTGGCTTTAGATCTTCGACCTGAACCAGCAGCAATTGATATAAATATAAATAAGATGAAGCAGAAAATCATCATTCAGTTGATAGCTAAAGCTGAGTCCAATGATCTAGGACTGGAGCAGTGGAATTTAGCTAGTTGTAATCCTATAGTTAAAGAATTGACAGGACTTGAACTTGATATTCAGGTGAAAACTTAATGGTCAGCGATCTTGGCCTGAGACTTTTTAGAAACAGGTTTTAGTTTTTAATCAATTGTGGTCATTAGGCCGTTGAATTATTTGAAAAGATTTATATATCGAATTTAATTCAAATCTTTTTTGTTATTAAGGAACTGGGTTACCTTGTTTAGTAGTTTTTTGGATGTAATTTCTTGCTCCCTTGAATTGATTTGGTCTATTTTCTTTGGGGCAGGATCAGGAGTCATATCTTTATAACCTTTGAGGTCGCTATTTGAGTTCAATATAGATAGCCCTACGCCTGTAAAAGTCACTCCTACCAGACCAGCAAAAATGGAGATGCTTGTTAGGAATTTTTTATGTGAAATTGGTTTAGGTATAGATTTTTTATTGGTAGGGCTTGTTGCTGTTTGAAGTGGGGGTGACAGCTCAGTTGAGGCTAGTTCGACTTTTTTATCAAGTTGTTTAATAAGTGGTGTCGCATCTAGATTTAGCCGATCAGAGACTCGGCGAACCATTGCCTTTATAAATACTGTTTCTGGCAGCAAGTCTTGTTCTCCATTCTCAAGTGCAAGTAATTGCTCTTTCCCAATCCGAAGACTTTGGGCGATACTCCCTGCGTCCAATTTTTGTTCAAGGCGAGCTTCTCGAAGTACTGCTCCCACCGCAATTAGTGGGTTTGACTCACCTTTGGGAGAAGTTTGCTCAGGCTGTCTGTTTGGAAGGCTCTCGGAAGTCAAGGAAACTTTTTTAGAGCTTTGAGAAGAACTTAGTCCTAATGAGAGCTTTTGTCAGCGTTTTGGACCAGTTGCCGACCGCCGTCATTGGTAATTTTGTTACATTTACAAATGATTAATATAACAATAATGCCTGAAATAAGGAGATGGCAGATTTATATACAGACTAACTCCTCTGAAGATTGAATTACTCCTCAGCTTTATTTGCCTTCTGTCTAAATAAATGACTGTGAGTTTGATCATATAATTTCGATCTACAGTTACTTTTAGTGAGTGCGGGACTTATTACATAAAGAGTTGTTCTAATTAACCCACGTTCTTTTGATACTTCTGCCATTTGCCTTAAAGGTACAATCTGTAACCATTGATCTGGCCAGCTAACTCTATAACCAATAGCAACAGGTGTATCTGATGGGTAGTGGATTTGAAGTAGTTTTTGCACATCTTCTACATGCCTAGCACTTAGATATAAACAAAGCGAAGCTCTTAATGCTGCAAGGTTCTCTATTTGTTCTCTCTCTGGAACTCCTGTTACTCCCCCAAATCTACTGAGAATAATTGTTTGTACAACACCAGGAATAGTTAGCTCAGCCTGAAGCGATGCAGCAGTTGCCTGAAATGCACTTACTCCAGGGACGACTTCAATCTCGATACCAGCATCAGCTAGGCCGCAGATTTGTTCAGACAGTGCACCGTATAAACAAGGATCTCCATCATGGAGGCGAACAATGTTTTTACCTTTTTGAAATCTATCTGTTAATAGTTTAAGGATTTGTTCAAGAGTTAATGAGCTTGTTCGTATCTTCTCGCATGATCTAGGTGCTAAATCTACAATTTCTGGAGAGACAAGTGAGTCGGTCCAAATCAGCACTTCGGCGTTTTCTATGCGATTTTTTGCACGAATGGTCAAAAGGTCTTTAGCCCCTGGGCCAGCTCCTACTATTGAAATTTTTTTCATTCAGCCTCTGATTTATAACGGAGAGGTTCAGGGAGTCTCCTTTTTCTTGCAAATAGCCACCAAATGCCAAGAGCTCCTAGTCCCATAAGAAACATGCTTATTATCTGGGCTATTCGAAAGCCCCCAGCACATAGTGGTTGTGAAGAGAATAAGCAAAGAGGGTCTACTCGTAGACTTTCTATCCACACTCTGCCGAGGCTATATCCAAATATGTAAATGCAGCTTATTGATCCGCTGGGAATTTTTACTTTATTCCTTAGACCTTGTTTAAATAAGCCTAGAAGTATTATAAATAATATTAGATCCCAAATTGATTCATATAAAAATGTTGGGTGAAAGAATTGATTGTTTATGTACATATTGGGTCTTAGAATTGTAAATGAATCTGGATCGATTTTAGGTATGAACAATTTCCAGGGAAGGTTTGTTGGGATTCCGAATGCTTCTTGATTGAAGAAATTACCCCAACGCCCAATTGCTTGCCCAAGAGCAACTGAGGGAACTATTAAATCCATCAACTCCCAAAAAGATTGTTTCCTTTGCCTGCAAAAAAGAATTATTGCCAATGACCCTGCAATAAGTGCACCATGGATAGCTATGCCTCCTCCCCAAATTTCTAATGCTCTTGGTATGGGAATATTCAACTCAAAGAAATTTAAATTGCCCCAGAAATTTTCTGCGGAATATTGCTTCCATTCAAACGCAACGTAATAGGCCCGCGCTCCAATTATTGAGGCAACTATTAGACCTGGAAGTAAGTCGTTTAGAAGCTCATCATCTAAGCCTTTGAGTTTTGCTAGTTTTCTTGAAATATTTAGACCTATTATTACAGAAAATGCAATCAAAAGGCCATACCACCTTAGGGAAAAAGAGCCTATCCTTATTAAGACTGGCCCTGGAGATTGAAAAGTCGCTAAGAAAGCGTCAATCAATTTTTAATTTCCTCTTTTAGGTTAAATACCTTCTGCTGCTTGAACTTTTTCCACTTGCTTTTTCTTCAGAACAAGTAATACTTGGGCAATGGAAACTGCTGCAAAGAAGGCAAGAAGGCCATATATTCTTGCAGGATTTTGTAGCACTACTTCTGCGTCAAGTTGCCCAAAACCACCGGCATTTGGGTCAATGGTGAAGGGGCTGCCAGCCTGAACTGTGTCACCAACTTTAACAACTAATTCTGGTCCTACAGGAATTGTTTCTTGGATTTCTTCCCCAGAGTCTGTTTGTACTGTGATAAGAGTTGTTCCGTCTTCAGCAGGTGTAATGGCAGAAACTTTACCTTGTTCGCTGGAAGTAAAGATGCTGTTATTACTTTTTTCACCCGTTGGATAAACCTGGCCACGGCCTCTGTTGCCTCCTACATGAATTGAATACTTCCCAAAGTGAATGTTGTCATCAGTTGCCGGGTTAGGTGAAAGGATTGGGAAGACAATTTCTTTATTGTTGTCACCTGGAAGTGGGCCTACAAGAATTATGTTGTCTTTTTCCTCGCTATAGGGGGTGAAATAAACCCCTTTGGTTTCTTCCTTGATTTCATCTGTCCAGCGATCTTGAGGCGCAAGCTTGAATCCATCTGGGAGCATTACAACTGCTCCTACTTGAAGAGGAACATTGCTTCCATCTGCACCAATTTCAGTTAGGTCCTTTTTATAAGGCACCTTTACTGTTGCTTTGAATACGCTATCTGCTCTAACCGATTGAGGGACTTCGGCCTGAGTAGTCATCTTGGCAAGATGACAGTTAGCGCAAACGATTTTGCCAGTCGCTTCGCGAGGATTCTCATAGTTCTGTTGAGCCCAGAAGGGATAAGCCCAGCTGCTTGCAGGCGATATGACTATGAAAATGGTTAGGAGAACGGGGCCGAGGAGCAGAGAAAAGAAGCGACGCATGGAGCGATTAGAGGTAAATGGGTCAGAAAGAAGTTGGCCTAGAAATTTGTCAGGTCCACCAAGCCTTTTCACCAGTTCGAAAGTCTGTTTCGGTCCATTGGCTAACAAAAACATTGTCATTCTCTACAGAGACATTTGCAAGTGCAAGAGATAGTGGGGCAGGACCTCTCACAACCTTCCCTGTTGGCGCGTATTGACTTCCATGACATGGACAAATGAATTTATTGGCTCCACTGTTCCAAGGCACGACGCAGCCAAGGTGAGTGCAAATGGCATTAATTCCATAACTGCCAATAGCCTCAGGGCCTTCAACAATTAGATAAGTAGGGTCTCCTTTAAGACCCTGAACAAGGCTTCGATCACCGGCTTGATGATTTTTCAGCCATCCACTTGCTGTAACTGGATTGCCAAGTTCGTCTTTGGCACTAGTTCCGCCGCCACTCCCAGCAGCTCTTGGAGGAATGAAGTAATTGACCACTGGATAAAGAGCACCCAGTGCAACTCCAGTGAGAGAGCCAAAGGTGAGCAGGTTCATGAACTGCCTGCGTCCCATTGAGGGCACATCGCTAGTGGGCATTTGTGTCATTACAGATGTTCAGTCTTTGCTCAATGATGCCCATTATGGACTGTGGGGGGTCCGTCACGCTTTGCGATGACTGGGGTTTTTAAGACCTTGAAAACTAATTCAGTGATTAATTCAATTCAGCCTGGAAATTCTGGTCCTTTAGAAGTCGATGAAGTGATCAATTGTTTTCGCAATCGTTGGCAATCAACCTATGACGTCCAATTGGTTGTGAGGAGTAAGAGGCTTTATTTTCAAGTGATGTGGGCATATCTAGAGCAGCAGTCCTTCCCAAAAACTAAAGAAACTTATATTGCAGATCTCCAGAACGTTGTTGAGGTGGTTAACCGGTTAGGCGTTTCTGCAGAGGTGCGTGACTGGTTATGGAATACCCCTAAGAGACCACGACTTGGCAAAGCAATTAGCCTTCATTTGAAGGCGACTCAGGCTCTAGAGGAGTTTGTTCTTTGAATTGATCTGCAAGAGCGACTAGTCCTACTCCCACAAGGAAAAGAGCACCTATAGCTCCTGTTAGTAGGAGCATTGTTATTGGATCAGTTGAGGGGGTTAACACAGCTCCAGAAATTGCTGCAATCATTACTACCCAACGCCATGATGAGAGCATTTGTTGCCAACGTACTAATCCCAGAACGCCTAAAAGCATTTGTAAAACTGGCAATTGAAACGCTAATCCAGTTGCCAGCATTAAAAGGAGAACAAAGTCGAGATATCTTTCAATAGACCAAATTGGCTCGACTACATCGGCGCCATAACTTATTAGGAACCGCAAGGCTGCTGGTACAAGGGCCCACCAGGCGAAGATGATTCCAATCGCAAATAAAATTGCTGAGCCTGCAACAGCAGGGGCAATTAAACGTTTTTCACGCCTGGTAAGCCCTGGTAAAACAAACGCTAGTGCTTGGTAAAGCATGTAAGGCAGGGCAAGAGTTAGACCTGCATATCCAGCAACCTTTATTGAGACGAATAGGAACTCTCCAGGAGCAAGTTGAAGAAAACGAATAGACCCGGCAGGAGCCTCTAAAACTCGAACTAGTGGCTTGATAGCTACTAGAGATACTGCTGCTGCTATCACTACAGATAGCAAGCTGCGCAAAATCCTTTGTCGGAGCTCCTCCAGGTGGTCAACCAAAGGCATTGTTTTGTCTTGATTAATCCCCTCTGTTTTTGAACTCCCTTGAACCTGAATTGGGGGAGGGGGAGGCAGAGGAGAATCTTCTTGATGATTCGGAATTGTCAGAAAAGGCAATATTGATATTTCCTTAGGCTAGGAGTTAATTCGTCGAGAGATAGTTTTTGCCTCGATCTGGTTTTGCCCAGAACACTTCTCCTCCTCGGTGGGAGATCGTTCCAGGTCCTGCCTCTGGAATTCCTCTCAGTTGCTTTGTAGGGACAGCTATTACAGCAACCTTTTGGTTCCCTTTTGCTTTGCTGAAATATGCAGCAAGATCAGCTGCTAACTGAATGTCCTCATCTTGGGGTAAGCCCGCAGATGATTTAAGGACAACATGACTACCAGGACATTCTTGTGCATGAAACCAAAGGTCCCCAGGTTTTGCCTGTCGCAGACTTATAAAGTCATTTTGAAGGTGATTTCTGCCAATTTGAATCACCAAACCTCCAGCGGTTTTAATTTCTAGGGGTTGATGTTTAAGCTTCGTCTGAGTACTGTTTCGACCAAATCTTTTTTTTGTTCTTGACAGTAATGTTTCTAACTCTTGTTGAAGATCAAGAAGCTTATTTATTTTCTCCAAGTTATTTTCCAGCTTCTTAATCATTAGATCTTCAAGGAAGGCTTCGCTACCTGAGATCATTTCTATTCTCCTTTGATGATAGACAGCCCTGTCTTGTAATATTGGAATTGATCGCCTAAGTTTTTTGGCTCTCTGGAAAAGTTTCTGAGATTTTATAATGATTTCCTTGCTTGGTGAGGGCAGGCAAAGTAAACGATTTGCTTCTTTTTGGATTGACTCACTTTCTGAGGTGACTCCAAGCTTGGTTTTGATTCTATTTAGTTTTTCCTTTTCCGCTATCTGGTAGGCAATAATTTTCTTTTTTAGCTCATCAGAAAGTTGATTGATTTTCTTTTTTTCAAGATATTCTTTATAGTAAATTCCTAATGAAAGGCTGATGTCTTTTTCTTGATTAATACATTCATTTTCAGCAGTCCATACCATGTAACTTGTTGGCCCATGAAAGGAAAGTTGAAAGTTCTCTTTTTCAAGGTAACTTAGCCATATACGCCATCGACTATAGATTCGCTCCCATTTTTCTTCTGTTAGCTCATTAACTGAAGAGAGCAGCAGTTTTTGCGATTCATTTCTGTCGTCATTAACTAATTGGTGGGCAAGGCTAGGGCTAATGCCTTGATAACTATCTTGAAAGGCTTTTTTCAGAGAGCTTGGAGTTAGGCAGAGCCTTTCTTTCCATTCTTTCATCGATTCTTTTATAGTAGGCTTTATACCCTTTAGCGCAGGGGGAGGTACATATAAATCGCCTGTGCTTATGGGACGAATTCTTGATTTGTTTATTCGTATTTGCCTGCCAATTGTTATGACCTTATGCTCTTGGTCTAGAAGTATAAGATTGCTGTGCCTTCCCATTACTTCAAGAATTAAAATCCTATCTATACTTTCGCCCGGTCGTTTCGCAAATTTGAATTCAATTACTCTTTCAAAGTCTTTTTGATGAACTTCCAGTAAGGCTAATTGACTTAGGCTGTATTGTATTTGTTGCGCAAGTGTGCTTTGAGATTTTGACTTTATAGGTGTTGGAATAGTCACAAGGCGAGGTGCTTCTGCTTGCCAACTAAGTTCCAACCATGTCAATCCTTTTAATGTTCTTAGCCCAATATTTAAGGTGCATGAATCAGGCTGTTGTGCTTTTTCGAATCGGCTTGGCACTATTCTTTGACGCAGTTCCGCAACCACTGCCCGAAGGGTTGTCAGATCCATTGGTTGGAGGACTTCCTTGACCATTGATTCGGTAAAGGCCATAGACCGATCTAGCCTTCTTAGTCTGCACTCCCATTTGATTTACAGCATGACTGCATCAGGAGCGAAAGCAAGACTTACTTTGATTACAGGCCCTAGTGGGGTAGGGAAGGGATCTCTAGTAAAGAAATTGCTGCAACGCCATGTAGGAATTTGGCTTTCTGTTTCAGCAACTACTCGCATTCCTAGAGCAGGAGAGGTTGAAGGACAGCATTATTTCTTTTTAAAAAGAGATGCCTTTGAGAAGATCGCAAGTACTGGAGGCTTGATCGAATGGGCAGAGTTCGCTGGAAACTTATATGGAACGCCTCGAAAGCCAGTAGAGGAAAAATTAGCTAATGACAATCCGGTTTTACTCGAAATAGAACTGGAAGGGGCTAGACAGGTTCGTAAAAGCTTTCCTGAAGCATTTCAGATTTTCCTTGCGCCTCCAAATTTTCAGGAGTTGGAGAGTCGGATCCGAGGAAGAGCGACTGACTCAGAAGAAGCTATTCAACGTAGATTGATTAGAGCTAAAGAAGAGATGAATGCAAGGAATGAGTTTGATGCAGTTGTGATTAATGATGATCTTGAGATAGCTCTTGGGGAAATTGAGAAACTGATGGGATTTGAATTTGAAAAAAAATAATTTCTAAAAAAAGAGGTCAGTCTGATAAAAGACTGACCTCTTTTTTAGTTCAAATTGGTTTGGACTTTTTAAACTTTCAAACTTTCAATGTAGTTGAAAACTTAATTTCACCCACCAATTCCGCCTGACATTGGGTGGAAAAGTAGATCTGGGTGAAAACGGTTGAACTCAATAAGGTATCCAGCCGTAATGGTGATCCAAACTGCAGCAACTACATGAGCTGATCGAAAAATCTTAGGCATCGTATTTGGAGAGATGAGGTTGGAATTTTGGGTTGGTTTTTGTGACTATCTCACCGAGGAGAGACTGTGACGTTGTTGTCACTCTCAAGAAGAGACCCTGGTGTTCCAGAAGCTTTTCTAGCCTCTTTGTCTGCTTCAAGGGGCCACATGGCTCCTTTGATCAAGGAAGAGCGAACTAAGTCGAAATCGATAAAAATCTCTTTGTCAGCTGGATCCTTAGAAGCTTTAGAAGCTTTCAGATACTCTCTGCCAGACCAGCCAATGATTCCAGCAACGTAGAGAAAAATATGTCCGGGAATAAGTACGTCGCCCTCATGGCCGCGTAGAAAATTCCAGGAGAAAGGCTCAATGGTTGGGGTAATTATTAGATGGGGTAGCCCATCCTCACCACAAACTGCTTTGCTGTATCGATCAAACCTGGCTACTGCCTGAGCATTTGATGCGGCACTAGCACGCTCTTGAAAGCGGGCATTTTCTGAGCAAGGGGTGAGTCCGCCATGTGAGGGCGCAATGTTTTCAGCTTTAACAACTGGTGCAAAGCCAAAAACAAGCAAAGCGGAGAGCACGACTGCGAAGAGACGACGCATTAGTTGGATTCCTGTTTAAGCCTGCCCCTTAACAAGGCAGGAAGGCACAGGTAAAAGTTAGAGGAGATATGACCTAAAGATGCAAAGAGTGCTTGCCCTCGAAACAAGTTGTGACGAGTCGGCCGTTGCAGTGGTTCAGCTTCAGGAAGGTGAAATCGAGGTTTTGGCTAATTTCATAGCATCTCAGGCGACCGAACATGCCCGTTGGGGAGGGGTGGTTCCTGAAATCTCTTCGAGGAGACATTTAGAAGCTTTGCCTGATTTAATTGCGAAAGCGTTAAACGATGTTCGTCTTCCTTTAAGTGCTTTTGATGCAGTTGCTGCGACAGTTGCACCTGGCCTGGCAGGGGCTCTTATGGTTGGTTCTGTGACAGCAAGAACGCTTGCTTCACTCCATTCGTTACCTTTCTTAGGCATACATCATTTAGAAGGACATATTGCTTCTGTTTCTTTAGGGGATAAACCTCCTGAACCGCCTTACATGGTGCTTTTGGTTAGTGGAGGCCATACAGAGTTAATAGAAATGAAGGTGGATGGAAGTCTCGAACGGCATGGTCGGAGTCATGATGATGCTGCCGGAGAGGCTTTTGACAAGGTTGCTCGTTTACTGGGACTCTCTTATCCAGGCGGCCCTGCTATTGAATCTGCTTCTTATGGCGGTGACTCAGAAAGATTTGTTCTTCCTAAGGGCAGGATTTCACTTCCAGGGGGTGGGTTCCATCCCTATGACTTCTCCTTTAGTGGCTTGAAAACCGCAATGCTTAGAAAGGTGCAGGAACTAGAAACCAAATCGGGGCACCTGCCTATAAGTGACCTTGCTGCAAGTTTTCAGAAAGTTGTTGCTGAAGTCTTGGTAGAGAGAAGTATTCGTTGCACTTTGGATCAAGGACTTAAAACTCTAGTAATGGTTGGAGGAGTTGCTGCAAACTCAAAATTGAGAGAATTAATGCAAGAAAGGGCTGGAATTGAGGGGATAGAAATTTCCCTTGCCCCAAAAGCCTTTTGTACAGACAATGCCGCAATGGTGGGCGCGGCGGCTTTAAAACGATTAGAATTAGTCTATTGCACCAGTTCACTGGAACTGGGAGTTGCTCCACGTTGGCCTCTTGAGCAAGCTAATGACTTTTACAAGCAGAAACCCCCATTTTGAATATTTTTATTTAATCGCTTCAAGTTAGTTGAGGTATTTTGATGGATTCTGAAACTCCGATTCACACCTCTCAATTAGGTAAGCCTGTGAGCAGTGGCGAGTTGAACTCATGGCGACGTGGATTCACTCCTCAGGCTGAGATATGGAATGGAAGAATGGCGATGTTTGGCCTTGCTGTAGGCCTTTGCTTTTTGTTCACTTGGCGTTTGTTTTTTAGTTGAATAAATAACAGGAAAATAGAATACTGAAAATTTATCTTTGACTAGAAAGCCTTTAAAATGCATATCTTAAATTTAAGTAGGTTTTAGTTCCTTATGTTTAGTCTGCCTCGCGTTACCATCGTGTTGGGCACTCGCCCCGAGGCAATCAAACTTGCCCCAGTAATTAAGGTATTTCAGGCTTGCAAAGTTTTTAGTACACGAGTTGTTCTTACTGGTCAACATCGAGAAATGGTTGCTCAAGTAATGGATCTTTTTGGTTTACAAGCCGATCATGATCTTGATTTGATGAAGCCACGGCAAAGTCTTACTCATGTAACTTGCTCAGCGCTTAAAGGACTTCGAGACGAATTTCGAAAGTTTCCTGCAGATTTGGTTTTGGTTCAGGGCGATACATCCACTGCCTTTTCAGCTGCATTGGCTGCTTTTTATGAACAGATACCTGTTGGTCATGTAGAGGCGGGATTGAGAACTGAGAATTTGATGGACCCTTTTCCTGAGGAAGCTAATCGACGTTTAATTTCTCAGATCGCTAGTTTGAATTTTGCACCTACTGCTCTTTCAGCATCTAATCTTACTTCTTCGGGGGTAATAGGTGATGTTTTTATAACAGGCAACACTGTTATAGATGCACTTTTGACTATTGCTGAAATTGCAAAGCCTATTGATATTAAAGGTGCAAATTGGGAAAATCAAAGAGTCATTTTCACTACTGTGCATAGAAGAGAGAATTGGGGGGACAAACTTATTGGCATAGCTGATGGAATCAGCAGAGTCCTTGATTCTCATCACGACGTATCATTGTTGCTGCCTCTTCACAAAAATCCAATAGTTAGGGAGCCCCTAGAAAAATATTTTGGTAATAATTCCAAAGTTTTTTTGACTGAACCCTTGTCTTATGACCGCTTAGTAGCTGCGGTTAAAAGGTGTTGCTTGCTTCTGACAGATTCTGGTGGACTGCAGGAAGAGGCACCAGCTTTGGGTAAGCCTGTTTTAGTACTAAGAGAAACAACTGAAAGGCCTGAAGCAGTTGAAGCAGGAACGGCAGTTCTAGTTGGTACTCAGCCTGAGAAGATAGCCTCTATTGCGAATAATCTTCTGAATGACCCTAATGCATATAACTCCATGGCAAGGGTGGTCAATCCTTTTGGGGATGGGAAGGCTAGTAGACGCATACTGAAGGCTTGTCGTGGATTTCTCAATATCTAAAGCGAGTTTTAGTAATTGTGGCCATTACAGATGGGTTTTAAAGCGTTCTTGGGATAATCGAAAGAAGAAAATTATTTTTGTTGGGTTAAACCCCTCTAAGGCTGATGCGTCTAAGGAAGATCCAACCCTTAGGCGGCTTATAGGATTTTCGGATTCTTGGGGATACGGTTGTCTTGTGGTGGTGAACTTATTTGGTCGAGTCAGCAGTTCTCCACTTTCTCTTAGGCAATGTAAGGATCCAATTGGATTAGAAAATGATCAATATCTCACCAGGTTGATTAAAAAATGGTCTTCAAGTGCCAAATGGGATCTTTGGCTTGGTTGGGGTGAAGGAGGTACGTGGCGGGGACGTCATTTTGACTTAATTGACTTGATTGCAAGCTATATGCAGGAACGTATTTGCTCGGTTCCATATGGGTTAGGTCCAATGGCTTTAGGATTGACCGCAAAAGGACACCCTCGACATCCTTTATATATTCCTAAAGGAACTTTTCTGAAGCCTTACCCTATTTCTATTAGCACTTACAAGTAGCCATTCTTGGAGATAGAACTTTTGAAGACTTAAGAAATTTTAATTGCTTGCAACTTTCAAGATGGTTTTAAAAAGATTCTTTAGAGTTCATACAAGAAAGATGTTCATTCGACTTCCTTGTTTAGTTTTTAATAGGTATAAAGTGAGATCATTAATGCCTTCTGGTTTGAGGTTTGGTTAACGTGCACCCAGAAAAAAACCAGGAAGCCTATTTATACCTTCCTGTCATTGCAATTAATTTTGTCAACTGTTTATGACGCCTGAGCGGTTAGGTCTGCTATGGGGTATCACCGTCTTTGCAGGCGCAGGTGCACGACTTTTGGCGGCCTTAACAGGCTTGCCAGGAGTAGTGCTTTTATTGTTATCTGGTTTGCTCATTGGACGTTCTGGCTTTGGGTTGGTAGAGCCATTGGATCTGGGACAGGGACTGGAAACAATTGTTGGCCTGTTAGTAAGTCTTGTTCTTTTTGATGGTGGTCTAAACCTTCGTCTTCCTGGGGAGACCATTAAGAACACAGTTTTGCGAATTTCAGTAATTCGCCTTGTGGTTTCTTTGGCAGCAGGTTTGTTGGCTGCGCATTGGCTGGCCGGATTGGGTTGGTCAGTTGCAGCTGTATACAGTGCAATTGTTCTTGCTACTGGACCAACTGTTGTAACTCCGTTGGTACAACAAATTCGTTTGGCGTCGCCTTTGGGTGATGTTTTAGAGGCAGAGGGCTTGGTTTTGGAACCAGTAGGAGCAGTTTTGGCCCTACTGCTTTTGGAATTATTGCTTGGAGATTTGCATGGTTGGAGAGAAGTCGCTTTTGGCCTTTTGGCGCGGCTTGGGGGAGGCGTGCTTATGGGTTCAGCAGCTGGTTGGCTTCTTTCTGAGGCACTACGTAGAGTCAAACCTGATCGGTCCGTTGGGCTGAGATTGCAAATCACATTGGGTGTTCTGTTTCTTCTGTACGGGATTTGTGAATGGCTTTTGCCTGAGTCGGGTTTGCCTGCCTCAGTCGCTGCAGGGGTTGTGGTTGGACGTAGGCCGGCTACTGAAGCAAACCAATTGGATCTTCTGATTAGAGAACTTGCAAGGCTGGCTATCACTATGCTTTTCCCCTTGCTTGCAGCAGATGTATCTTGGGCAGAACTCAGCCCATTGGGGTGGGGTGGTGTCACCTGTGTGTTGACATTAATGGTGATAGTTAGGCCTGCTGCAGTTAGTTTGGCGACTTTTGGGTTGCCCTTAGACCTAAGACAGAAATTGTTTTTAGGTTGGTTAGCTCCTCGGGGAATCGTTACTGCAGCTGTTGCTTCATTGTTTTCAATTCGCCTAGAGCAAGCAGGGATCTTGGGTGCAGGGCGGCTTCAAGGTTTGGTGTTCTTAACCATTTTGATGACAGTGGGTATTCAAGGGTTAACAGCTCAGCCATTAGCTAGGGCCCTTGGATTATTGGCTCCAGAAGATTCTTCAGAGGAAGCGCCTGAGTCTGGTTCGATCCTTCCCGGCCCTAGCTAGTAGTCCCCAAGTAGTTATTAAGTCAGGACCTTGTAAGCATCCAAGAAGGGCAGCTCTAAGACTTTTCATGACTACACCTTTCTTTACTCCTGCAGATTCTGCGGCAACTTTTAAAAGCTCTTTAGCCTTTTGATTTTCCCTGCCATCCCAAGGATTTTTCTCAAGTTCTTGCAGAAGACCTCTAATAGATTGTTGCCCCTCATTTGTTTGAAGTTGCTTTGATCCATCAGGGAGGAGATTTGGCTCCTCGAAAAAAGGCCGAGACAGTTCTAATCCATCGGTAAGTAGCGTAAGAGAAGGGCTGATCAACTCCAAAAGGTCTTTGCTCCAGGACTTATCTGGTATCTCCCAGCCAGCTGCAATCCAAAGAGGAATAATCTCCTGTAGTAGTTTTTCCGGAGACCATTCATGTAAGACTTGCGCGTTTAACCAGTTCAGTTTGTCCCAGTCAAATTTAGCCCCAGCTTTATTAACTCTTGAGAAGTTGAAGACGGAAGAGACTTCTTTCAGACTAAACCTTTCTCCCATTCCTTCTGGTGCCGACCACCCAAGAAGTGTCATGTAATTAGCTAGTGCCTCGGATGTATATCCCATGTTTTTAAATTCGCTTATAGAGGTAACTCCATCTCTTTTAGAAAGTTTTCTACCCTCTGAATTTAGGATTAAAGGGGTGTGAGCAAATTCAGGGATTTGAATGCCTAAAGCTTTATAAATCAGTATTTGTTTTGCAGTATTAGAGATGTGATCCTCTCCTCTGATTACATGTGTAATGTTCATTGAGGCATCATCAATTACTACAACAAGGTTGTACAGAGGATCTCCTATCTCATCAGCTTGGGCACGTCTTGCAATGACCATGTCACCTCCAAGATCTGCTCCTTTCCAACTCATGTGGCCTCGGATGAGATCATCCCAGGCAATTATGGATTGTTCTTCTATGCGGAATCTCACCACAGCCGTTCTTCCCTCGGCCTTAAAGGTTGTTTCTTCTTTATTAGATAAATTTCTATGGCGGTTGTCGTAGCGAGGCGGCTGACCGCGAAGTTTTTGAAGCGTACGCATTTCAGCAAGTTCTTCTTCCGTGGCATAGCACCGATAGGCAAAGCCTTGGTCTAGTAATTTTTGGATCCCTTGTTTGTGTTCTTTAACGCGCTCGCTTTGGATAATTGGGGTTTCGTCCCAAGAAAGGCCAAGCCATTTCAGACCTTCAAGAATATTTTCTGTGAACTCAGGCTTAGATCTCTCTTTATCTGTGTCTTCAATCCGAAGAAGGAACTTTCCCCCTTCATTGGCAGCAAAAAGCCAATTGAACAATGCCGTTCTGGCTGTACCTATATGGAGCGTACCTGTAGGACTAGGAGCGAGCCTTACTCGGACCTTCACAATGCTTCTCTCTATTGATAACGGGACCGACGGGGTTCGAACCCGCAACTTCCGCCGTGACAGGGCGGTGCTCTAACCAGTTGAACTACGGTCCCAGGGTTATTGATCCATTAGTCAGCTGACCAGATGGATTGCCCTTTTGTCGACAAAGCGACCAAAGAAGTATCAACCTATGCCCTGCCCTCCGTCAACTTCAAGGTGTTTTCTGTGATTTCTGTCAGTGTTTAGCCAATGGCATTAAATGCAGAAAAAAACAGTTTTGAGGCTTTCTTGGGCCGTATAAGAACCTACATTCATTTAATGAATTTCTTAGGTGGCTTAAAAATTGAAAAAATATTTTTCATTAAAATCTTCTCTTGCTCGACTTTTGCAAGAGTTGATGAGCGTTTTAAAGGGTTGTTGGCGATTTGAGGGGAATTATTCCCTCAAGGTCTGAAACCTGCTGGCTCAATAAGTCTGACTTGATTACCTCGTGCAGTGAATTCGCGGCCTTGATCGCTTTGGACCACAACGCGACCACCAGATTTGACTCGTATAACGCGTGCACGAACCCAACCGAGAGCGGCTGACTCGAGCACCTTCACGACATCACCAGGTTGAAGATCCAACTCCATTCTCAAAACTAGGAAACTGCAGGAAGGGGCATCGGACGCGCCGTGGAGGACTCGAACCCCCGACATCAGGTTTTGGAGACCTGCGTTCTACCAACTGAACTAACGGCGCATGGGATTTGTCTCGTGAAAAATCGCCAGAGACGACGGCATTTGGATTGAACGAGGCCGTAACCTCAGCGGTCGAAGCGCTGCTTAACGCGGGTGGCTTTGCCAACCCGCTCCCGCAGATAGAAAAGCTTCGCCCTACGGACTTTACCGCGACGCTCAACTTTTATGGAAGCAACCTGCGGGCTATGCAGCATGAATATACGCTCTACTCCAATTCCTTGGAAGATCCGACGAACTGTAATGGTTTCATTTAGCCCTCCATTGCGTTTAGAGATAACCACTCCTTCATAGGGCTGAACGCGCTCTTTGTTGCCCTCGCTAATTCTGACGCCAACCTTGACAGTATCTCCAACATAAATTTCAGGAAGGCTGTCTTTTTGCTGGGCTTGTTCGAATTCCCTTACAAGATCAACTCCACTGACCTTTGCTGAATCCAGCGTTTTAGTTTTAGAAGCCACCTCTGAGGAATTGGCCGACTCCTTCTCAGGTGCTTTCTTACTTGTTTCCTCCTGAATGGAGGTGTCTTTTGAATCAGCAGCCATCCCAGATCAAAATTATTTCACCAAACGACAATTGTAACTGCTCATTAATCCATCTATGAAAGTTTTGCACTTCTTGCTTTGGCGAGAATTGTCTCGACTATCAGGTTTGAACCTGTATGAGCATCAAGATCAGCTCAAGGGCATTGATGAAAACAAAAACGACTTCTCCTTTAGCCCCAGGTAACTAGCCTTAATGAATTGCCATTAATCAATCAACTTGGTCTCCAGAAAGCTTCCCGCAGTTTTTAGGGAATAGGTCTGCCCTGCCTTAGGAGAGACTGACTAGAAGAGGGGGGAGAATCGCAAATGGAATTAGTCATAGATGGAGTGAATGGCTTGTTTGAACCAACTCATCGAGACCCTGTTTTGCTAATTGTTGAGAATGATGAGAGGGGTTATTGGACTTAATGTGAATGATGACCAACAATTAGCAGTAGATAGTTTTAGTTTTCACCAAGGCAATATGAAACTCTTTGCTGATTTGCTGGCTGCCAGCTCCTCAGGTCGTCTGGACTCTGCAGGGCCATCAATACAAAAACGCAGGGGAGTCGAAATTAAGTCTGCAAGAGAGGTCGAAATCATGCGGAAGGCTAGTGAAATAGTCGCCACAGTATTGAGAGAGATCAACTTAATGGCTGAACCTGGTCTTAGTACTGGTGATTTAGATGCTTTTGCGGAACGACGTATACGCGAAATGGGGGCTGTCCCAAGTTTTAAGGGTTATCACGGTTTCCCTGGGAGTATCTGCGCAAGTATTAATGATGAAGTTGTGCATGGGATTCCCAGCAATAAAAGAATTATCCGAAAGGGTGATTTACTCAAGGTAGATACAGGTGCATATTTTGATGGCTATCACGGAGATAGTTGCATCACAATATGTATTGGAGATGTCCCTTCTCCTGGTGACAGATTGAGTCGTGTTGCTAAAGAAGCTTTAATGGCAGGACTCTCAAAAATTAAAGCTAATAACACTCTTTTAGATATTGCGGGAGCAATTGAGGATCATGTTTTAAAAAATGGATTTAGTGTTGTAGAGGATTACACTGGCCATGGGGTAGGACGTAACCTTCATGAAGAACCTTCCGTATTTAATTTTCGCACTAATGACCTGCCTAATCTAACTCTTAGACCGGGCATGACATTGGCTGTTGAGCCTATATTAAATGCTGGTAAAAAGGATTGTCGGACTCTTAAAGATAGATGGACTGTAGTTACTAAAGATAAAAGTCTTTCTGCTCAATGGGAGCATACAATCTTGGTTACTTCAGATGGTTGTGAGATACTTACGGATAGAGGTGATTAGAATTCTGAATTTTTTTCTTTTAATTCAAGGCTAGATAGAGACCTTGTGTATATAGACCTAATAAGCTCAACCAATGGCATTATTATATATGTCAAAGGATTTGGCGTAACTATTATTAAGTTCAGCCCTAGTCCAGCTTGGAAAATGATTTGATCAGCTACCCAGTTGGAGGGCATTACTCCTATTGGGTTCAGCTTAGATCGAAAAGGACCAAGGATTAATTTTCTGACTCTAATGGATTTTCTTTTTTGATTGCTTAAGTTATTCCAGTAAATACTTACTAAATTTCCTAGCAATCTTTTGCTTAGTTCATAAGCAGGACTTAAGGCTGGCTGGATCTCGGCTTCGGATGTATTTACCCATATTTCACGGCTTCTATCTTGATGATTTTGTGTAAGGTTGGCTTGTTCAAATAATTCAATCAATCTCCAACTGCTTAGTGCATTAATCTCAAGAGCACTATTTATATCAGCAGGACTTTGTTTCCCTTTTGGATTTACCCCATGATTTAAAATAAGTATGTCTAGCTTTTTAAGAGTCTCTTGTAGTAATTGCTCTTCCCCACATTCCCATTGAATCCATTCTTGAGGCCCTTGATGTTGAGCCTTAAGTTGTAAAGCTGACCCATGAGTTAAACCTATTACAAAAGCACCTTTCTCTTGAAGTTTTTTGCTAAGTGCTGAACCTAATTCACCTGTGGCACCTGTTATGCCTATTCGACATCCTTCCAGTTTATTTTTATCAAAATAGGAATGCTTCAATGTTAGCATCAACCTTCAAGTTGACTTTGAGTTTCTTGGAAGAAAATTCAGGCAGTTGTGAAATGCGCTTTGTCTCTTGAGTCTGGGATTACAAACCATTATGTGTGATAGTACTTGAGCAGGCATGACAAAGGTTGAAGATGCTGCAATAGGTTTTGTAGTCAACCGCTTAGAGGGAGAGCGTTAATTTAGACCTTCTACTGATTACTCAAGCTGTAGTTTGGTCCTTAAGAGCTTTTTAGGGATTGAGGAGTTTGAAGTTAATGTCTAAAATTTGTGGAGGTTAATGGTTAGGGAGTCCGGTCATGGGCAAGACCTTGATGATCGGATCATGTGAGCCTTTTAGTGGTAAATCTGCCCTTGTGCTTGGGATAGCTCGTCATATCCTTGCTTCTAATCAAGGAATAAGGTTTGGGAAGCCTTTGGCTACGAGCATTGAGAGGATTGAAAATAGAGAAGGCTGCCCTAATCCATTAATTGATGATGATGTTCGTTTTGTAGGCGAGACCCTTGGACTTGGAGAAGAAAACCTCATTCCTTCTCTTCATTTACTGGAGCCAGGTAAAACAGATGTTCGCCTTCAAGAGGCCAACCTAGATGCTGGGAAGCGATTTGATGAGTTTTGCGAGAAGCTTCTTGCTCCTTTTGAAGGGGTCACACTTCTAGAGGCAGCTGGAAGCCTCCATGAAGGACTGTTGTTTGGTCTAAGTCTTGATCAACTGGCTGTTGGTCTAGATGCGCAAGTTTTGCTTGTGCATCTATGGGAAGACAGTAGGAGTGTTGATGCCTTACTAGCTGCTAGGGATCAGTTGGGAGAAAGATTGTTGGGTATTGTCTTGAATGCGGTAACCCCTGATGAAGTAGAAGATATAAAGACATCAGTGACACCTTGTTTGGATGCTCTTGGGATGAGAGTTTTTGGTGTCATGCCAAGATCACCCTTGCTTCGGAGCGTAACTGTTGGAGAGTTGGTGAGAAGGCTCAAAGCCAGAGTTATTTGCTGTTCTGAAAAACTCGAACTGATGGTTGAGACATTGAGTATTGGGGCTATGAATGTCAATTCAGCCATGGAGTTTTTTCGTAGACGTAGGAATATGGCTGTTGTAACAGGCGCTGACCGTACTGATATTCAGTTAGCCGCTTTGGAAGCTTCTACTCAATGCTTAATACTTACAGGCGCTGGAGAGCCATTGCCTCAACTAATTAATAGGGCCGAAGAGCTAGAGGTGCCATTGTTGAAGGTGGATACTGACACTTTGGCCACAGTTGAGGTTATAGAGCATGCATTTGGTCATGTTCGTTTGCATGAAACGGTTAAGGCCACCTATGCATTCAGGCTGGTTGACGAGCATTGTGACCTTAAAAGTCTTTTTGAGATTCTCGAAATTTCCTGCAGTATTTAAGAACGCTGCTAGCTTCAAAAAAGTTGTTTGGGATTTCCTTGAGTAGGTCTCTGGATGTTCCCGAAGTAAATCGTATAGACACCCTTGCTCAGGAGCTTGCTTTACTGCAAGACAAGGGTAAGAGACGAATTGCTTTTCTAGGTAGTAGGCACGTTCCAGTGGTGTCTATACAAATCGTTGAACTAATTGCGAGATCTTTAGCCCAACAAGGTCATTCTTTGATCACTTCTGGCTCACAGGGGGTGAATGCTGCAGTGATAAGAGGGGTATTAGAAGTTGACCCTTCACTTTTGACTGTTTTGCTGCCTCAAAGCCTCGATAGGCAGGTCCCTGAAATCAGGGATCAGCTGGCAATGGTTTTGCACTTAATTGAGAAAGCCGAACATGATGACTTGCCTTTACCTATGGCCAGTAGTTTGTGTAATCAAGAAATTATTAATCGTTGCGATCAGTTAATTTGCTTTGCCTTTCACGACAGCGAGACTTTATTAAACAGCTGTAGAAGTGCTGAGGATATTGGTAAAATTGTTAGCCTTTTGTTTTTTGACTGAACTTATCTAAATCTGGTTTTTTGCGATTTTTCTCTTGAAATAAACAAACCTAGACTATCCTTTTTGATATATTTCCTTATGCCCGCATAGACTTGATGGAAAAGGAAAAGACTATAAAATAATGATAAATGAGGGAATTTTAAGCTTCCTCAAGTCAAACCTCTTTCCCTATGGCAGATACTTATTCATTTGATGTTGTTTCTGACTTTGACCGTCAAGAGTTAGTAAATGCCTTAGATCAATTGAGAAGAGAGGTTGGTCAGCGATATGATCTAAAAGATTCCAATAGTGAGGTCCTGCTTGAGGAATCCTCAATTATTATTTCTACTGCTAGTGATATGACATTGAAGGCGGTTGAAGATGTATTAAGGCAAAAAGCTACTAAGCGGAATCTTTCCTTGAAAATATTTGACTTTCAATCTGTAGAGGCTTCTGGTGGCAATCGGGTTCGACAAGAGGTCAAGCTTAGAAAGGGGCTTAGTCAAGAAATGGCAAAGAAGTTAAGCAAAGTTGTTCGTGAAAAAATTAAGAAAGTTAGTGTTTCTATTCAAGGTGAAAGCCTTAGAATTGTCGGTAAAAGTAAAGATGACCTTCAGTCTGCTATTGCTCTCTTGCGGGAGCAAGAAGAAGAATTTGATATACCTCTTCAATTTGAAAATTACAGATAAAGTTCTTGCTAAAATAATTGAGTTTTAATTCATTGGATAAAGATAGTTTAGAAGCTATTGAATCAGTTGTCGCAAGAGCTATTTCTCTTGCGGGTCAGCCCCCTAAAGATGTCGAGCGGGCTTGTTGGTTGGCTGTACATGAATACTGCCATGGGTTTATGCCTTCTGAATATGATATTCGTGAGACCGATGAAGACTTCTATCTTGAAGTGCTTGCAAAAGTTCGTTTAACTATTCAGATTGACTTTTAGTTGAAGTGTAATCCTTTAGCGATTTGAGTCTCATTCAGGCGGAGTGCTAGTGCTGCAACCCAGCTTGAATTAAAGAATGGGTTTGTTCATCACATCTTGCGGCAGTTCTCAATATTATGAAGTTACTAACTTTTGGTTATGACTACTCCTTTTCGCAACGTTACCCCTAATGGTCCCTCGGGGTCAGCAACACTCCTATTAGCCCTATCATTTACTGGTCTTCTCCTTCTAGCGCAATGCCTTTTCATTGTGCCTGCTGGACAGGTTGCTGTAGTCACCACCTTGGGGAAAGTCAGTGGTGGGTCTAGGCGCCCTGGGCTGAACCTAAAAATACCTTTTCTTCAGTCCGTTTATCCCTTTGATGTACGCACTCAAGTGAGACCAGAGAAGTTTGCAACACTGACCAAAGATTTACAAGTAATTGAAGCTACAGCAACGATTAAATATGCAGTAAAACCTACTGAAGCGGGAAGGGTTTATAGCACGATTGCCTATAACGATAGAGAAGTTTATCCTCGAATAATACAACCTTCTTTGCTAAAGGCTTTAAAGTCAGTTTTTTCTCAATATGAGTTGGTTACTATTGCAAGTAAGTGGAGCGATATATCTGAGATTGTAGAAAAAACTGTGGCCGAAGAGCTTGATAAGTTCGACTATGTTGACGTTCGCGGTCTTGATTTGACTGGACTTGAAATTGCTGAGGAGTATCGTGCAGCTATTGAGCAAAAACAGATAGCTGAGCAGCAACTTCTTAGAGCACAAACTGAAGTTAAAATCGCAGAGCAAGAAGCCTTAAGATATGAAACCCTTACTCAGAGCCTTGATGACCAAGTTTTATTCAAATTATTTCTAGATAAATGGGACGGAAAAACCCAGGTTGTGCCTGCTTTGCCAGGAAGCAAGAGCTCGGGAACACCAGTAATAGTAGGAGGGAAGAGATAAGTTTTTTTGATTTATAAATTACGTCCAAAAACTTATTATATTACTACGATTAATTATCTTTTTGTTCCCCAGAAGATATTTCTCACTAATGAATAAGCTAAAGTGAATAAAAGCAGAAATAAAATAAAGTTGATTATTAATGCTATGCCCCCTAATGTGAAGATGAAGCTTAAAACAAATAAAACTATTAATGAGATTGAGGAGATTATGCGTTTTAGGCGTTTCTTCCAGTGAGATCCATTTAGTCTGTCCAATTCTTTAAGAACTTCCTGTTGAGCTTTAGAAAGACTATATATGTCTCTTGCATGCCATTTTGCTGATTCTCTAGCTGTTATGAAACTACTTTTTCTTTGAATTTCCCCAAAGAGGCCTCTTGGTTCTGTTATATATGCTTTTAAAAGGACTTTGAGGGAGAGAATGAGGTTGTTTTTTGCATAGTCTATTTCCCTTTGTATTTGTTTAACCTCTTCTTCAAGTACTTCCTTCGAACGATATTTATTTCCATGCATGTCATCAGTCTTGATAATTGCAGTATGGATTTTCTTTTGGTTCTCTTTAAAGCGTTTTAGGCGTCTGAAAATAAACATATTTTTTGCTAGAAGTTGAATTAATCGTAATTACCTGGGGTGATCCATGCATATTGCCACAGGTGCATTATCTCTGCATTGATAGCATCATATCCAGTTAATAAATTCACAGGATGAGATTTTCTAAATGGCCTTAGTTTAATTATATAAAAAATTGGAAACTGCTTTTCTTTATTAGGGTTAACCCCTTCAGAAGTAATAATGGAAATCAAGCAATTTCTGCAAAACTTTCTTTAAATGCTTGCAAAGTTGCATCAATATCGGCTTCTGAATGGGCAAGAGATGTGAAGCCAGCCTCGAAGGCACTTGGTGCAAGATAAACACCCTTTTCAAGCATTGATCTATGTAATCTGCCAAAGCGATCTGTATCAGCACCTTTGGCCTCTTCAAAGTTCCTTACAGGCCCTTCGCATAGATAAAAGCCAAACATTGCACTAATACTGCTACCAGTTATTGAGAGGCCAGATTCATTTGCAGCCTTCAAAATTCCTTTAAGTAATCTTTGTGTTGTTGCTTCTAATCGCTCATAGGTTCCTTCTTGGCGAAGCAGTTCAAGTGTTTTGATGCCCGCTGTCATTGCCAAGGGATTCCCGCTGAGAGTTCCTGCTTGATACATAGGGCCTGCTGGTGCAACCATTGCCATGATTTCTGCTCTGCCTCCATAAGCTCCTACAGGAAGGCCTCCTCCAATTACTTTCCCCATTGTTGTTAGATCTGGAATTACTCCGAATCTCTCTTGAGCTCCTCCGTAACTGATTCTGAAACCGGTCATCACTTCATCAAAAACCAGAAGAGCGCCGTTTTCCTTAGTTAATTCTCTAAGCCCTTCTAGGAAACCTGGTTCAGGAGTAATAAATCCTGCATTGCCAACAACAGGCTCAAGGATTACACCGCTTATCGCATCTGGATTTTCAGCAAAGAGTTCTTTGACTGCCTCTAGGTCGTTGTAAGGGGCTGTAAGGGTGTTTGAAGTTGTACTTCTAGGCACTCCCGGTGAATCAGGAAGCCCAAGAGTCGCAACACCCGAACCGGCTTTTACAAGGAACATGTCTGCATGACCGTGATAGCAGCCTTCGAATTTGATCACTTTGTCCCTACCGGTAAAAGCTCTCATTAGGCGCAGGACTGCCATGCATGCTTCAGTGCCGCTATTTACAAAACGAACCATCTCCACGCTAGGGACGGCATCAATAACCATTTGGGCTAAATGGTTTTCTAGTTCGCAAGGGGCTCCAAAACTAGTGCCTTTCTCCAGAGTCTCTTGCAGGGCGGATATCACCTCAGGATGCGCATGTCCGCAAATGGCTGGTCCCCAGCTCCCTACATAGTCGATGAAACGATTTCCATCTACGTCCCATGCATAGGGGCCTTTTACTCGATCAAAGACGATTGGCTGTCCGCCAACTGATCGAAATGCTCTAACGGGAGAGCTGACACCACCAGGCATAAGCTCTTGAGCGGTGCCGAAAATAGCCTGGGAACGGCTTGTGTTTAAGGCGTTAGCTGTCACAGGGTGATGCCGATTGGGTTCTAAACCGATGGGTATCTTGCCTTAAATAGGTCGAATACGTCTCAACTTTATTTTTGTATTGCATGTCTTCGTTGTTGATTCTCTAGGTTACTAAAAAGCCGAGCTTTCACCTTGAACCACGACTGGGCTGTTCTGGAAAGGGAACTTAGGGAATTCCTTCCAAAGAAAGCTGTGATCAATAAGCGTCAAGATTTGCTCGTTTATGACTGTGATGGACTCACCATCAATCGTCATGAACCTCCTCTGGCCGTTTTGCCTGAGACAACTGAACACGTTTCTAGGATTCTCTCTAGTTGTCACAAGCATGGGATCCCTTTTGTCGCAAGGGGAAGTGGAACAGGACTTTCAGGTGGTGCTGTAGTCGAGAAGGAGGCTCTGCTTGTCATAACTAGTCGCATGCGAGAAGTCCTTTCAATTGATTTGGATAATCAAAAAATTGTCGTACAGCCTGGTGTTATCAATAGTTGGGTTACACGTGCTGTCTCTGGAGAAGGGTTTTATTACGCGCCAGATCCATCTAGTCAGGTCGTTTGCAGTATTGGAGGCAACATTGCAGAAAATTCAGGTGGTGTTCACTGTTTGAAATATGGGGTGACAAGTAATCATGTTCTTGGTTTAGAAGTAGTGCTTCCTGATGGCCAAATTACAAATTTGGCAGGAGAACTTTATGAATATCCTGAACTCGATTTGCGAGGTGCTTTTATTGGAAGTGAAGGGACTCTTGGAATAGCCACTTCTATTACCTTAAGACTTTTAAGGGCTCCAGAACATGTAACTGTTTTGTTGGCAGACTTCTTAAATATTGAAGAGGCTGGTGAGGCAGTACGTCTTGTAACAAGGGCAGGGCTTTTACCTGCTGGCATGGAAATAATGGACAATTTTATGATTAATGCAGTAGATGATCTTTTTGGCTTTGATGAATATCCCCGTGATGCTGGGGCTGTCTTATTGATTGAATTAGATGGTCAAAATGAAGAAGTTAATTTTTCGGCAGAGAAAGCAATAGAAATATGTAAACAAACAGGTGCTAGAACTGTTAGGCGTGCTGACGAAGTATCGGATAGAAATTTACTCTGGAAGGGGCGTAAAGCTGCTTTTGCAGCTGTTGGTCAAATCTCATCTGGGTATTATGTACAAGACGGAGTTGTGCCAAGGAGTACACTGCCAAAAGTCCTTTCAGAAATAGAGAAGTTGAGTGCAATATATGAACTTCCTGTAGCAAATGTTTTTCATGCAGGTGATGGAAATTTACATCCTTTGATTCTTTATGATCCAATGATTCCTGATATTGAAGTTAAGGTCACAGAGTTGGGAGCAGCGATTCTTCGTGAATGTTTGGCTGTTGGCGGCAGTATTACTGGAGAACATGGTATTGGCTCAGATAAGAGATGTTATTTGGATTGGATGTTTAGCAGTGATGATTTGGCGACGATGAGCTTGGTGCGCCAGGCATTTGATCCAGATGGTCTGGCTAACCCAGGTAAAATATTTCCAACACCGCGAAGCTGTGGTGAATCATCTCGCAGAAAAGTAAATATGAAAATCAAGAAGAATTATCAATTTAATGATCTAGAGGCCTTTTGATTTGTTTCGAGGCTTTGATGTTCCTAATTTTAAGGGTTAATTCTTAAGAATAGTTTTTACTTATTCCTCTTCTAATTCAATTGGCCAACAAATTTCTACCATTACAGGAGCATGATCACTGGGCTGGGTATTTCCGCGTACGTCCTTGTGTATTGCACAGCTCTTTGCGTAAGAAAGTAATTCATTGCATAAGTAAATGTGATCAATTCTCCATCCTCTATCGCGATCCCAAGCCCCAGTTCGGTAATCCCACCAACTCCAATGATTGCTGTTTGGTTCGAAAATTCTGAAGACATCATGGAGTCTGCTCCCTAGGACTTTTTGTAAAGCTTCTCTTTCTTCTTTACTTGCCATGATTCCACCACTTAAACGGTTGGGATCATGAATGTCCTTATCTTCGAGAGCAATGTTGAAGTCTCCTACCACGCAAAGTGGTTCATCTCTTTGGTTTTGTTTTTCAAGGTATTTATGCAAGCAAGCAAGCCATTCGAGTTTGTAATTGAACTTTGGTGATTTAAGAGCAGATCCATTGGGAACGTATAGGTTTACGATTCGAATTCCATCAATTAGAGCACTGATCACTCTCTTTTGTTCTCCAAGTCGAATCGCATTTGGATCATCTGTTAACTCGCCTATGAATCCAAAACGTACATCTTCAATATTCGTCTTGCTTATTAGCGCAACACCGTTATAAGCTTTTTGCCCGTGGAACTGGACTTGATATCCCTCGGCGGAAAAATCTTCATGAGGGAAAAGAGGATCATCAACTTTAGTTTCCTGTAAGCAGAGAACATCTGGACTTGCTTCTTTTAGCCAAGTCCTTACCTGCTCACTGCGCGTGCGGATAGAGTTGACGTTCCAGGTTGCAATTCTCACAAGTCCGAAATTTTGTAGAAAACCCTATAGGATGGTTTTCATGATATTAGAGGAGCAATTGAATTGAATAGAAAATCAGTGCGCTTTATCTCTAATGTCCTAGTTAATCTTTTTGCTTCATTCCCAATAGTAGTTGGTTCGATAATAGATTTTGCTAGTGCTGAAGTTACCGGACTTGAGGTCCAGTCTCCGCACGAAAGAGATATTTTCAATACTTCTCCTGGAAGTGGTCAGCCAAATGTTTTTGAAGTTACTAATCCAATGCAATTAATGAATCAGTTGCGACGAATGACTGCAATGGATGATGCGACTAGTCCTTCGGAAGCAGTTGATGCTGCTCTTGATGCGCTTGAATTAGATCAATGAAATAAAAACCAAATTTCCGTAAATTATGTTTATCGATAATCCAAGTTAGATCTTTCGGCCTGGAGGCCCCACTCGCTAGCAAGGTCATCAATAAGAGAATCTATCTGCCCTGGCTTAGTTCTTCTTTTACGTGCTTCCCTAAGAAGTAATTGTGCTTCGCTAAAGAGTTTTTCCTTCTGCTTCATTTCTGCTAGTGCTATTACAGGTTTGGCATCACCTTTCATTTCTTCCGCTAATAATTTGTAAATCAACTCTGCAGAAGAGCTTTGTTTCATGTTTTGGTGGAGATCTGCCAATAGAAGCCCTAACCTCATTCGATTGGGTTTGGTTGCATTCTCGAAGCGCTTTTTAATTAATGAAAGCGAAGCATATGGGGTTTTATTTTCAATATCAAGTAATGCCTTTAGCTCAAGAATCTCTATATTTTTATGATGAACGCCAGCTAAATAGTTGATTTCTTCCAAAGCTATTTTCTTGTCACCCGTTTGACGCTTCAGCTCTACTAGAAGCAGCCTCCAGCCTAGCTTTGATTGATCTTTGTCAACGATCTCCTCAACAGCGGATCTGGCTTCCTGAATTCGGCCGAGAGTTAATAGGCTTTTTATCATCTTTTTCTCAGCTTTGGGATTGAGACCAAGGCTGTGATGCCTTTTCAAAAGGATATTTACACGACTTTCGAGAATCCTTCTGTCCCCAGACCTTCTTGACTCTGTTGAAAGAGAACTAGCTAATACCCAGCAAAGGCCAAATGCCATCACTAGTAAAGTCAGTGCTTGAACTGGTTGGGAAGAGAGAAAAATCTTCTTGTTTGTCTTGTCCAACTAAAGCAGGTAGAAATAATGATTAGTTTGAGGTTGGCTGGCAACTCTGGCTAGATTAAGTACTGGACGAATAAATCTTTTTTTTTCGATGCGCGTCCATCCAATCCCTCCGGTTACAGAACCCTTGCAATACCGGGCTATAGGTATCGTACGAGGAATTTACCAACCTGAAGACTCTGAACAGTTAACAAGAGGATTTCTTGTTGATTCCAAAGGAGAAAAGGTTGAGGCCGTAGTGCTTGGAAGAGTTTTAACTTTAATGCGCCGTCATTTGGCGATCGACAAGCCTCATTTATGGGTCGTTTACCCTCGTTGTCGGGAAGAAAGTCACTTACATCTTCAAATTGTTGGCATATGGGAGCCAAGCTCCTTATATAGAGCAGATTCACAAAGTGCTGGGGTTGATCCAAATTTGTCTATATCAAATGACCTAACTGATACTTTGCCTGAGGGAGATGACTATTTCTCTATACGTGGGGAGCTTATTTTTACACGGCCTGAGACTAGGGAATTAGTTGTCAAGGTTAGGCAGAAACGCAGGGCTAATGGCAGTCGACCTATTCCATTTAAGCTTCAGATTAAGGGAGATCTTCCCTTGAAAAACTTACGTCATTTTGTTTCAATGGATGTGAGGCGAATTGGACAGGAACTTCATTTAGAAGATTGCAAAGTGCTAGAGGCTCTCCAAGAGAAGGTGGGCAAACGCCGTGGAGTTGCAGGCAAAGGCTCTATAAATAAAAGACAATTTAATAACAAAGAGAAATCTTCTAATTCCTAATTCTTCTCTTTGAGCCTTTTGACTTTTTCATAAACTTTCTCGAGCTTGAGTGACCTTTGGTAAATGGCAGTTCTTTATTTTGATTGTGCTTCTGGTTTAGCAGGAGACATGCTATTGGGCGCATTGCTCGATTTAGGAGTTCCGCTTAATGCAATCGAAGAGCCTCTTAGAGCTATTGGGCTAGGTAATACTTTCTCTATTAATGCTGGTGAAAGCAGCAGCTTTGGAATGAGAGGGCTTCGAGTTTCTGTTCAAGAGTTAGAGACTCCACCTCCTTGTAGACATTGGAGAGATATCAAGAAAATGATTGCTGAAGCAACTTGGTCAAAAGATTTACGGAATAACGTTTTAAGGGTTTTTGAATTACTTGCTGAAGCGGAGGCCTTTGTTCACGGAAATAGTGTGGAGGAGGTTCATTTTCACGAGATAGGTGCGATTGACTCTTTAGTTGATGTTGTTGGTGTCTGTGCAGCGATTGAATATTTGGCTCCAGCAAGAGTTCTTAGTGCAGTGCCTCCTGCAGGCAGCGGAAATGTTGAAACTTCTCATGGAATTTTGCCAGTGCCCGTTCCCGCTGTTTTGGAGTTGGCACGAAGGAATGGGATACGCCTGATGTCTGACCCGCAATCTTCACTGGGTGAATTAACTACGCCAACTGGTCTTGCATTGATGGCTATTCTTGCGGAGAGTTTTGGGTTGCCTTCGTCTTTTGGTATTCAGCGTATTGGAATAGGCCTAGGGCATAGGAATTTCAATAGGCCAAATTTACTAAGAGTTTATGAGCTGGATGATCTTTCATTGACTCCTGTAGATGGAGAAAAAGTAGGGTTGAGTTGGCAACCTTTGGTTGTACAGGAGGCTTGGATTGATGATTCAACCCCAGAGGATTTGACCATCTTTATTGATCAGTTGAAGAAAGCTGGTGCTATTGATGTGGCATGTCATCCGATTCAAATGAAGAAAAGTCGAATAGGAATAAGTGTCACTGCGTTGGTTAAACCAGAAGATGCCTCTTCTCTGCGACTAATTTGGCTTTCTAGAGGATTAACTATTGGCTTAAGAGAAAGATTTAATGGTCGATGGGCTTTGCCTCGCCGTATAGGATTCTGTCCGACAAGCTTTGGAAATATAAAAGTTAAGCAGACAAGGAGACCAGACGGTCAACTCACTATAAAACCAGAACATTCTGAACTTTTACGTATTAGCAAAGAGTGTAGTTGTTCCATAGATGATATCAAGCTAGAGATTTTTGAGAATGCAAATCACTTTGCAGCTGAGGGCGAATGGGAATTTTGAGATTAGTTAGATCGTTAATTACTTCTTTCGCTAGCCTGTCTATCCCAGGAGGCCTTAGCTTATGGACAACATTATTAAGTATCTTTTTTGTTCTATTCGTCTTATCAAATAATGCCAAGAGTTTTTTTGAATTAAACCTAGATGCCACTGGATTTATTTGGTTATTACTGGCTTTAATTGTTAGTATGCTTAGTCTTCTGGTGAACTCTTTTGCTTGGAGTTTGCTTGTCTTATGGTTGGGGCATAAGCCTAAAAGGCTATCAATTATATCGCTTTTCTTAAGTACTAACTTAATGAAATATTTGCCAGGAGGAATATGGCACTTTCTTGAGAGGGTTAGACTTTTAAAGTTATATATGAGAACTTCAGACGCACTTTCCTCTGTATTATTTGAGCCAATACTTATGGCTGTAGCAGCATTGTTATGGGTGCCTTTTGGTGGTTGGCAAGCTGGTCTCTCTTTAATTTGCTTTCTGCCGGCATTTCTTTTAACGCCAAACTTAAGACAAATGGTTTTAAATAAAGTTCAGAGTTTAAAAGTAAAACAGCTTGAAATTGTCAGTGAGGAAAATCTTGGAGATTTGGTAGTTGGCAGAAGAAATATTGGACCTGCTAATTATCCATTTATTCCTTTAGCTTTTGAGATGATTTTTGTGTTAATCAGGTTTTGTGGCTTTTGGTTTTGTCTTCTTGCCTTTTCCATATCTTCTGAGCTTCCTATTGGTCAATGGTTGGCAGCATTTTCTTTGGCTTGGACTGTTGGATTAATTGTACCTGGAGCTCCTGGAGGGGTAGGGGTATTTGAGGCAACTCTCTTACTTCGTATAGGCTCCTTGGTGTCAGATGCACAACTGATTGGAGTTATGCTTTGCTATAGACTTGTTGTTACTTTTGCTGACTTACTTTCTGCTTCGGCTGTTCTGCTAGGCCGACGACTTTGCAAGAGGCTTGACTAATATATTTATTTAAAACTATCTCAGTAACTTGGATTTACTGTTGCTCTTGCCAGCCTTTTTTCGATCTTTTAAAGAAAGAAATACCTGTTTGTCGCAATGAACATCTAAAATGATTACCATAATGGATAATAGGTTTGTAGTAAAAGCTACCTAAGTTTAACCTTGGGGCTTTCCTTAAGGCGCAGTCCGATCTAGGTAATGGAACGGGGGCATAGGCATTGCTGAGGACTTTGTTATCTCACCTACTCTTGTTTATAGCGGCCAAGGCTACAGCCCTGCTAGTAAGACTGTTTTAAGTATCAATTGAGATTGACCTATAGAAAGCAAACTTATCTCAGAAGAAAGGCTGAAGTGTGTTTGACATCTTTTAGGTACCTTGCGTATATGGAGGTTTGCTATGAAAAGTAAAAGCAAACAAGTTTTTGATTAAAAAGTAAAAGTCCTTTGTCTGATATTTTTCAGATGAATGACTTTTGTATAAGCTTTGGCGAAGGCTACCTATTCAAAATTAACGCTTGTTCTAGTTTTATTTATCTTCGATATTAGAGTTGCTTAGTCCAGGTATTAGGGCCAAGGAGGCTAATAAACCCAGGCTAATTATTAGCAATGCTGGTAAGATAGATTCACCAATTCTTTCTTCTTTTAAATAAACAAATAGTCTGACTGAAAGAGTATCGAAGTCAGGAATTCTCAATACAAAAGTTAGTGGAAGCTCTTTTACAGTGTCCACAAAAACAAGTAGGGCACCAACTAAAAGAGGTCCCTTTAAAAGTGGAAGATGTACCTTTTGCAGAACTTTTGGCCATGAGAAACCTAAAGCTGTGGCTGCCTCATCTAGATTGGGTGATAATCTCTCAAAGGCAGCATCTAAGCCCCCTTTAGTAACTAAAAGGAAACGTACTCCATAACCCCATATTAGGACAATAATGGTAATTAAGTTCCATCTAGAAGCAGTGAATGGCATAAGTGCTATAGCAAGAACAGCGCCTGGTATTGCATAGCCTATACCTGCAATAAATGAAAGTGCATTGATTAATTTGGAGGTGGTCCAGCGCTTGGCTATTGAAAGAATTAGCCCTCCTAAAAGTGTAATTATTGCGGCACTTAAGCCTAGTCCAAAACTTCTAGCAGTTAGTAGGCCTAATTCAGGGTCAATTCCTTGTTTAAGTTGATCAGCATTGAGTACTGCCCAGAGAATTGGAAGGCCAAGAGTAACGATTGGAGGAGTCGCTCCTACTAATTGAGCGCTTAATGCTCTTGCACCATATAGTTGCCAAGCTGGTGATTCTCCTCCTGCAACCCCTTCTGTCCAACGCTTACTTCTATTTCTAAGACTCCTTTCATAGGCCACAAGTGACATAACGATTATTAGTGCAACCATTGATAGCCCAATTGCGCCTGCAGGATTTCCTTCCATTCCCCAGTTTTCACTTATTCCTGCTGAAATGCTTGGGATATTTAGAAGCTCAACTGCTCCTAGTTCATTAACTACTTCCATACCCATCAGTGCTATCCCTGCACCAATTGCAGGAAGCGCAATTGGTAGAGCAATACGTCGAAAACTATTCCAGGGTCCTGTTCCTAAACTTCTACAAGCTTCTAGTTGTCTTCTTCCACAAATAGCAAAGCTTTCTGTGCTGAGAAGAAATACATATGGATAAGTTGTTAATGCCATGATAATTATTCCCCAGACCATCCCATTAATTCGAATGGCATTTCTGCTACCTAGATCTATCAAAATGGCACTTAATAAATATGGTGGAGTTGCTAGTGGTAATAATTGGGCAATGCGAAGGGTTTTCCTACCTGGAAATCTGCAATTAGCGAGTAGCCATCCATTGGCAGTCCCAAGCATCCCTCCTAGTACTGAAGTCCCAATTAAAAGTGTCAGGGTACCTTTAATTTGTTGGGGACCATCTATTCCTAAGTTTGCTGAGCCCTTAATTAGCCCTTGAGCACCTTCTGTAATTAGGCCAACCAGAGGCCAGAGGACTATCCCTGCACAAAAGACCGCTATAAGATTTAGCAAAAACCGACCCGGCTGAAATTGAGGGCCCGTTTGTATCATTGATAACCAAGCCTAGTAAGGATTCCTTGTGTCACTTGAGTATAAAAATCCACTTTCTCTATAAGGAATTGAGGTGTCAAATATAAATTTCTGAATTTATCTGAGGCTAATTGTACAAAATACTCAGATCTGCCTCTCTTTGGTTGGGATAGGGATCAGGGCTGGCTCCATTAAGCCCCCACCATTATTGTCGTCATCTGAATCGGTGAGGAACCAGAAGGCCAGTATCACTAGTGCAAATGTGGCTATTGCAGCAACTGTTTCGACCATATGCTTCTCAAGTTAGAGGTCACCATAGGCACCTTCTACTGAAAAAGTACAAAGACGATGGACTTCGCAAGGTCTTTTCATGTATTGGCTAGACAACAGTATTTTGAATTTTCCTCGGGAGAAAGCTCTTGTCTGTGCTGTTGGAGAATTTGGCTTGTTCTTTATTCGTGATTATTCAGTGTGACGTTAACCAGGGATTTCTGCTACGCAAGCATTTAATTGCTGTTGGATTGCCTTGTGATTCAAGTTACGCCCAATTAGTACAATTTGGTTCTTTCTTTCGCTTTCCCAGTCAGTGTCATCAATAGAAAAACGCTTGCCCGCTAAATGAAAAATATGACGTCTCTCACTTTCATTAAACCAAAGTATTCCTTTGGCTCTAAAAACTTCACTGGGCAATTGATTGTCGAGAAAATTTTGAAACTTTTTCAAGGCAAAGGGACCATCACTTTGATATGAAACTGATGTAAAACCATCAATATCATTGTACTCGGCTTCCTCATGATTATGGGAATGTTTTTCATCTGACTCGTGATCATGCTCACAATTTCCGTGTTCATGATCACAATTGCTGTGGTCATGAACATTTTTAATACCTTTCGAGTTGACTTTATCTGTTTCAAAAAGACCTACACTTAAGAGTAATGATAGTGGTACCTCTCCTTTTGTAGAATGTAGGATTCTCGCTTCTGTTTTTAGCGATCTTAATTGAGATTCAATTTCTAATATTCTCTTTTCGGCTACTAAGTCACATTTATTAAGTAGGAGTATGTCACCATAAATGACCTGAGCTCTGCCTACAGTGGTATCTAGGAATTGTGTTTCAAAGTTTTCGGCATCAACTAAAGTAATAATTGAATCCAGTCTGGTTGTATCACGGAGTTCACTGCCTAGGAAGGACATTGCTACGGGAAGTGGGTCGGCAAGACCAGTTGTTTCTATTACTAGGTAGTCAATTGGCTGAGGTTTATCGATTAGTCTTTCAACTGCTTCAACTAATTCGCCATTAATTGAGCAACATATGCAGCCATTGCTAAGTTCTATCATGTCTTCACTAGTACTAATTATTAAATCATTGTCTATACCTATTTCGCCAAATTCATTTACTAGAACTGCAGTTTTGAGATCTTGCTGGTTGCTTAATATATGGTTTAGAAGAGTTGTTTTCCCAGCTCCAAGAAAACCTGTGATTATTGTTACTGGAATTGATCTTGGTTGACTCTGTAAGTTTTTGTACATAGAACTTGTGATTTGGAATGATTGGCTAGAAATAGAGGATCTTTTTAAAGCTTATTTATTTCTTTGGCAAACATTAAGTCTATATTGCTTAATCCCCCTAGATCATGTGTGGTTAAATCTATTTTAACCAAAGCATAAACATTACTCCATTCTGGGTGATGATTTATTCTCTCCGCAATCATTGCGACTCTAGTCATAAATCCAAAGGCTTCTACAAAATCCTTGAATTTAAATTTTCTTTGTATTTTATTGCCTACAACGGTCCACCCAGGTAGTTCTTGAGAGAGAGTAGAAATCTCTTCTTTTGATAAAAGTGATGCTTTCATTCTTAACCTTATAAAATTTTCATTGATTGGATTTTATTCTATTTCATCTTAGCTTTCGAACTCACCAACTGCATGTAAACTAATTGTTCTCAAATGTTCTGACTCCCTGTGTTCCCAAAGGTATACAGCCTGCCATGTACCAAGTATAAGTTTACCTAAATCTATGCTTAAGCTCATTGAAGTGCAAGTAAGGCTTGTGCGTATATGGGCAGGCATGTCGTCTTTGCCTTCTGAGGAATGTAGAAAGGTGCTTTTGGGACCATGACCACTTAATGGCTTAAAACCCTCTTCGGGCACCAGTGCTTTCATGTAATTAGAAAGATCTTTTAGTACATCTGGGTCTGCATTCTCGTTGATCGTTAAGCTGCAGCTGGTATGAAGTGCAGTCAGGTACAGAACGCCCTTGATTAACTTGGAAGCTGATACCCATTCATTTAAAAAGGGAGTTAAGTCTGTAAAACCTGATCCACTTGTGCGTATTTTGAGTCGGTCTAAGGACTGTTCAAGAGGCATACTTTTTTGTTCTTTATTTTTTGCGCTCTAATCTTATAGCAAGTAACATGTCGTTCAATATAATTTTTAGTAATTGACTGGGCGTCAGTCTAACAGAATCGACTTCTGTTTCTATAGGGTTAATTGATCAATCAGTGTTCGCTAAGATTACTGTTGATTCTAGAGGCTGTAAAACAAAAGAAAGTTTGCTTTGTCTGCTTCTTATAGCAACTCTTGTTTGGTGAATTCATTAAAGTGGAACAGCTTATTTGGAAAGAAATCACATGAAAGTATCGATAGCTTGTATAAAGGTTGGGTTTTACTCTTATTGAATTAGCCAAGCTTTTTCTTTTGCTATGCCGCTACTCTTTGGAGTATAAAGTTTATAGCTATTGGAGAATCACTTTTAATATTATGCACAGTCTTGGGAACTTGTTAAGGCTTTGTAGGTTTTTACAAGCTTTCTTTGTTTAATATATGGATTTGAAGATCTTTTTGAAAGTTGCCTTGGCTTAGCCGTATTAAGAAAACTTTCTATGGTGAGTTGCTAATTTATGATTGCGTTTTGTCCATATAAGCCAACATAATTAGATTGATTAGTTCTTTGCAAGGTCCAGCTTTTGCCTGCGCTCGCTTGGCATCGTCTGGGGGGTTATCTCCGAGAGACTCAGCTTCTGGGTTCAATTCAGAGCACCCTTTATTGGGATCAGAACACTCGCATGCCCTCTGGTGGGGCCGCATGGAGGGGAGAGCAATTGAGTTTGCTTGCAACTCAGATTCATGCTCGTCAAAGTAGCAGTCATTTTGAGTCTCTTTTGGAAGAGGCCGAAAGTGAATTTCAGTTAGAACAAAGAAGTGGGGATATGAGTCTTGAAGAGATTGGAGAGAGAAGTAGGAATTTGGAATTATTGAAGCAGGATTTGATTAGGCAGCAAAGATTAGACCCTTGTCTGGTTGGAAATTTAGCCAAAGCAAAATCTGATGGATACAACCAATGGCAGCAGGCACGTGATGTGGTCGACTTTAATTTTTTTGCGCCTGCATTAAAAAACTTGATTGCTTTGCGTCAAGAACAGGCCAAGCAGTTGTCAGAACCACGTAGTTGCTGGGAAACATTGGCTCAGCCATTTGAGCCCGATCTGTCTTTGACTCGTTTAGAGGAATTGTTTGAACCTTTAAGAGCGAAACTTCCTGTCCTTGTTGAAAAGGTAAGAACTTGGGGAAGCCCATCGCGAGAAAAATGGGACTTAGAGGTTAGTGCTCAAGAGAATCTTTGTAGTGAGCTTCTTAAGGATTGGGGACAGGATCCTGCAATTACTTGTGTAGCGCGTTCCCCTCATCCTTTTTCAATAACTTTGGGGCCTTGTGATTTCCGTTTAACAACGCGAGTTGTCCCTGGTCAGCCTTTTTCATGTTTCTTGGCCACAGCACATGAGTGGGGGCATTCACTTTACGAACAGGGGTTGCCAAATCTTAGTCATCAATGGTTTGCATGGCCTTTGGGACAGGCCACATCTATGGGGGTTCATGAAAGCCAGTCACTTTTTTGGGAGAATAGGGTTGCTAGAAGTCAAGGTTTTTCAGAAAGGTGGTGGACTAAATTCGCTAACTTTCATGCTCCTATAAATTCTGCAGCTGACTTTTGGCGACTAATAAATCCTTTGACTCCAGGTTTAAACAGAGTTGAGGCTGATGAGCTTAGTTATGGGTTGCATATATTGATTCGCACGGATCTAGAAATAGCAATGTTGGAAGGTGGTCTTCCGGTTGAGGATCTCCCTTTGGAATGGAATCGACGTTATACAGAACTTCTGGGAGTTACTCCGAAAAATGATTTAGAGGGATGTTTGCAAGACGTTCATTGGAGTGAGGGACTTTTTGGTTATTTCCCTTCTTATTTGCTAGGCCACTTGATTAGTGCTCAGATTGCAGATGCTATGGCAAAAGACTTAATTGAGGATGGTGCTAATGAGAATGACCCTATTAATTCTTTGATAGCCGAAGGGAGTGAAGCTAAAATTCTTAAGTGGCTGCGTGCAAATGTTCACCCTTTAGGTCGTCAGGTAAACGCTGAGCAACTTGTGAAAAAGGTCAGTTGTGAGGAACTCTCTAGTAGGCCTTTCCTTAGATACCTAGAGGACAAACTAGAACGACTTCATTTTGCTTGACTACTAGGATGCTCAACACAACTCCCTAAGTGCTGTATGGCCAACCTGGATCAAGCTCCTAGTAGAAGCATGCCCAATCTTTTGCATGTTCTGCCTGCATTCGCAGAGGAGTCAGAGCTTCGCCTGAATACGATTGTTGAGCTCAATTCAAATACGATCAACAAATATGAGCTCATTACAGAGACAGGGCACTTAAAACTAGACCGTGTTGGCTATTCATCATTAGCTTATCCATTTGCATATGGATGCATACCTCGTACATGGGATGAAGATGGAGACCCATTAGATATAGAAATAGTAGGAGTGTCGGAACCATTGGTACCAGGCTCAATTGTTGAGGCTCGGATTATTGGAATTATGACTTTTGATGATGGGGGGGAGGTTGATGACAAGGTGATTGCTGTACTTGCTGATGACAAACGTATGGACCATATAAAACATTTTAATGATTTGGGAGAGCAGTGGCAAAAGGAAACTAAGTATTATTGGGAGCACTATAAAGATTTAAAGAAGCCAGGTACATGCAGTGTTAATGGCTTCTTTGGGATTGAAAAAGCTATTGAGATTATTAAATCCTGCGAGGCACGATATCTTAAAGAAATTGACCCTCGCCTGGTTGCCTAAAACTTAATTAAGCTTCAGGCCTAACTGTTTCAAATATTTCTGAAAGGATCTCTCCTGCTCCTTGAGATTTTAGCTTTTCAGCTAGTTCTAGGCCAATGGATTCGCAGTTGGTATTCTTGCCACGACTTTCGTCTCTAATTAATCTTTTTCCATCCAGGCTTGCAACCATTCCTGTGAGCAACAAGTCCTCTCCATCAATTTTTGAGTTGACCCCTATCGGGACTTGGCACCCACCTTCGAGCTCTCTCAGAAAGGCTCGTTCTGCGAGGCATCGCTGACTTGTTGGCGTATGTTCCAAGACACTTATTAGAGATAAGACTTCTGGTCTGGCTTCAACGCATTCAATGCCTAATGCCCCTTGGCCTACGGCGTGGAGGGAAATTTCACTTGGAATTAATTGATGAATTCGGCTCCCAAAACCTAGTCTGGTTAAGCCCGCTGCCGCAAGTATGAGGCAGTCATAGTCGCCCGAGTCGAGTTTTTCTAAGCGTGTAATTACATTCCCTCTAACGTCTTTAAATATGAGATCTGGATAATGATGCCTCAATTGTGCTAATCGGCGGAGTGAGCTCGTACCGACTACAGAACCTTTTGGCAACGTTCCAAGTTGGTATTTCGCATTTTTGGAATTAACGACAAGTGCATCTGCGGGATCTTCTCGTTCAGTAACACACCCAAGTATTAAACCTTCAGGCAAGTTGGTTGGGAGGTCTTTTAGGGAATGAACTGCTATTTCTGCTCGTCCTACGAGCATCTGAGCTTCTAGTTCCTTTGTGAAAAGGCCTTTGTCTCCAATTTTTGCCAAAGCAACGTCAAGGATCTTGTCTCCCTGGGTTGCCATGGCTTCAACTGAGACAGAAAGGTTTGGATGAGCCTTTTCAAGCTCTGCTTTTACCCAGTTGGTCTGGACCATAGCGAGCTGGCTTCTGCGAGAGGCAATGCGCAGTTGGTCGAGGGGCATTAAAAAACAATCCGATCCTTCTAAGCCTAAGCAAGCGTACGCTTCATATTTTCGAAGACTGACAATCTTTTATTTCTTGTTTGTAGGCAGAGGAGCTGGCGTTTTGCTAATGGCCTCCGAGAAAGTTGATGGAGTTTGGTTTGTAATTTGACTAAATAACTCCTATTTGACAGCTAAATTAGTAAAAGATTAATGACACTTTACTGTTAAATTATTACTTTGAACATACTGATAAATTTATGAAGTGATATTAATTAACTATGTAAGCGGTAGAATATTCTAAGTTATTTTATGTATTCTTTTAATACTCCATTCCTGTTTGGATGACGCAACTTCCTTAATGCTTTAGCTTCTATTTGCCTAATTCTCTCACGAGTAACATCAAAGATTTGTCCGATTTCTTCAAGTGTTTTCATTCGTCCATCATCAAGCCCATATCTAAGTCTTAGAACGTCTCTTTCTCGTGGACTAAGAGTTGCAAGAACACCCTCTAAGTCTTCCCTTAAAAGGTTTTTCGCTACATCCTGCTCGGGATTCTCAATGTCAGCCTCTATAAAATCACCGAGTCTTGAATCTTCTTCTTTCCCTATAGGTGTTTCTAGCGAAATAGGTAATTGAGCACTTTTAGCAATAAAGCGAAGTTTCTCAATTGTCATCTCCATGCTTTCCGCAATTTCCTCCTCTGTTGGTTTGCGACCAAACTCCTGGCTAAGGACCTTAGTGGTTTTTTTGATTCGTGAAATGGTTTCATATAGGTGCACTGGAAGTCGAATAGTCCGACTTTGATCGGCGATTGCTCTTGTGATTGCCTGGCGAATCCACCAAGTGGCATAAGTGGAGAATTTATAACCTTTTTCGTGATCGAACTTCTCTGCAGCACGTATTAGGCCCAGGCTTCCTTCTTGGATGAGGTCTTGGAAAGAAAGACCACGGTTCATGTATTTCTTAGCAATTGAGACAACCAAACGTAGATTTGATTGAACCATCTTTTCTTTAGCCCTGCGACCCAACATCAGGCGCCTACGAAATCTGATGTTGGGCATCTCTACAAGAGCTGCCCACTCTTTATTGGTTGGATAATGGCCGTTATCAGTTTCAAATTGATTGGCTAGCTCTTCTAAATGGAGAAGATCTGCAATTTTTCTTGCTAGCTCAATCTCTTCGTCAGGTCGAAGTAGGCGGATACGACCAATTTCTTGAAGGTAGACCCTTATTGAATCCTCTGTATATACGCCTTTAGGCCCTATCTTGATGCTTGCAAGGGCTTTGGCTCTGGCTTCTTTTGCTATCTCAGAGGTTGCATCAACGAGTTTTGTTTCGCTTTGGGCTTGAGTTGTATTTGGTTCGATTGTTGATTTCAGAGAAACTTCAGTTGTTTTTTCTATTGGAGCTAATGTTTTTCCCTCAGACTTCTTGTTAGTATCTTTTGCTGTTGTTTTTTTGCTAGAAGCTTTAGCTGATGGAATAGCCTTCGTTTTTTTTGATGAGGGCTTCACTTTCTTTGCCTTAGATTTGGCAGTTGAAGCCTTTGGTGCATTGCCCGCTTTTTTTGCAGAAGTTGGTTTGGCTTTCGTCTTTGGTGAGGAAACCTTGGTTGCAACAGAAGTCATATTTAGAAGCCTCAAATAAAGTTTACTTGATTAAAAAAGAAGACTCGGTATTTGAAATAACGAACAAAACCTCATCAAATAAAACCTCCTCAAAGTAGGGCTTTGGTAACTTGTTAGATCGTTTGAGCATCTATCAACTTCCTTTTTTGGAAGAGTGATTTTACTCTTTTAATCCCAATTGAAACCCTTTTGCTGGTTTGAGGTAAAACTGATGGGTGGAAATGGGTGGATCATTGCAGGGTTGTCAGGGGCTTTCTCAGACAGGCCAATCTTCGTGGAGAATTCCAACTTGATAGAGCTTCATGTCTTCCCACTGGACGGAACGAACACTGCTTTGTTCCGACAACAGCCTCTTGGCTGTCCAACAAACTTAGTCTAAAAAAAACTTGTGAGCTCTGCAAGTCTTGAAAAACCTTCTCTGCCTATTGAGGTTGATGTTTGGTTAGAAGCAGGAAGGGAAGGGCTTTCTTTTACCTATAAAGACGCAAAGAATCTTGGTGTTGATATTGGAGATCTGGTGCAAGTGCGTTTGCGAGGCCGTTTAATGAACGGCTTGGTTGTTGGGAAACGCCTTTCATCAACCAATAAGTTGAACCCTCAGGTGAGGGGTGGGCGCCCCTTGCAAGCGGTTGAAGCTTTGATTCAGCCTGCAGCGGTTGACACCCTTTGGCGAGAATGGATTGAGGCTTCTGCTTTTAGTTGTCATATCAGTGCTTTCAGAATGTTGAAAGCAGCGTTGCCCCCAGGGTGGTTGGGTCAGAAACCCTCAAGATTGCAAGAGCCGCGTGAAATGTGGTGGTTGCAACTCGAGAAGGATATTGATTCTTCTAAGGGATTTGGGTCAAAGAAACAAGCAGAATTATTTAATGAATTAGTGATTTGCGGCGGAGGCGCATGGCAGAGGGATCTTCTAGCGAGAGGCTTTGGTATATCAACTATGCGAAGCCTGATTAAAAACTGTATTGCTCGCCGAGAAAAAAAAGTATTTTTACAGACTCCCAATAGATTTAATAGTCCAAATTGCGCGATGAATGTTATAGAAAAGCCTAGGGATTTGACTATTGAGCAGCAACAAGCTGTAGAGACTTTCGTTGCTCAACCGGCTGGCTCTGCTTTGTGCCTTTGGGGAGTTACTGGTTCTGGTAAGACAGAGGTTTATTTGAATCTTGTAGCAAAGGAAATCAAGGCTGGTAATAATAGTTTGATTCTTACTCCTGAGATTGGCCTTGTGCCTCAGTTAGTGGATAGGTTTCGGAGAAGATTTGGTGCAGATGTTTTAGAATATCATAGTAATTGCTCTACTAGAGAGCGTATAAATAACTGGAAAAGATGTTTAGAGTCTGATACCCCATTGGTCGTAGTTGGTACGCGATCGGCTGTGTTTTTGCCGATGAAAAAACTTGGCCTAATTGTTTTAGATGAGGAACACGACTCTTCATATAAACAAGATTCTGTCATGCCTTGTTATCACGCTAAAGAACTTGCTTTAGATCGAGCAAGGCGGACAGGTGCAAAAGTTTTGCTGGGGAGTGCAACTCCATCACTTTCCACATGGAAGTCTTTGAAACCACAGGGCTCAATAAACCTTGTGCGCCTAACCCGTCGAATTTCAAGCCAGCCATTACCTTCTGTGACTGTTATAGATATGCGCCAGGAGCTTGAAGAAGGCAATAAGCGATTAGTAAGTCGAGGATTGATGGAATCTCTCTCGGCTCTACCTTCTTCAGGAGAACAAGCTGTTGTTTTAGTGCCAAGGCGTGGATATAGCAGTTTCTTAAGTTGTCGTAGTTGTGGTGAAGTTGTGGAGTGCCCCCATTGTGACGTGGCTCTCACTGTTCACGGCAGTAGGAATGGGAAGCAGTGGTTGCGCTGTCATTGGTGTGACTATCGCGAGACTATTTCGTCTAGATGCAAGGCATGTGGGTCAAATGCTTTTAAGCCATTTGGTGCAGGTACTCAACGAGTGATGGAACATTTATCAGAAGAATTGCCAGAAGTGAGGTTTTTGCAGTTTGACCGGGACACGACTGGAGGCCGAGATGGTCATCGACGGTTGTTGGGACAATTTGCAGCAGGTGAGGCTGATGTTCTTGTTGGTACTCAAATGCTTGCAAAGGGTATGGATCTCCCTAGGGTCACTCTTGCAGCAGTACTCGCTGCCGATGGTTTATTGCATCGCCCGGATTTGCAAGCTGGTGAACAGAGTTTGCAATTGATGATGCAATTGGCGGGTCGTGCAGGCCGTGGAGAGCGCCCTGGAAAAGTAATTGTGCAAACCTATTGCCCAGAACACCCTGTGATTCTCCATTTATTGGACGGTCGCTATGAGGAGTTTCTGAAAAAAGAATCCCAACTCCGTCGCGAAGCGGGCTTGGTTCCATATAGCAGGGCTTGCCTGCTTCGCTTAACTGGGAAATCTTCCTCTATTACTGCAACAGCTGCTGCAGGACTTGCTGAACAATTAAGGTCGATATGCCTGAAAAATGGATGGTGCCTAATCGGGCCTGCTCCCGCCCCAGTCTCAAGGGTGGCTGGCCGCAGTCGCTGGCAAATTTTGCTCCATGGCCCAGAGAAAAGTCCTTTGCCTCTTCCTGCCGGATCCACTATGTGGAATACCTTGCCTAAAGGAGTAGCCTTATGTGTTGACCCCGATCCGCTTGAGCTTTAATAAACAGATTAACTACGCAGGAAGTTCAGGGAAGCCAAAGCCCAACTTGAGACGTATGCTTTGTAGAATTAGAGCTAAGGAAAGTAACCCAAAAATTAAAAAAGTCCCTATCCCTAACCCGCTCCATTGCCATCGTTTAAGTTCAAGTTGGTTTAGAGCTCCTGGTTGTATATCCCATCGAAGAAATTTGTTGTCTTGAGCAGTTAATTTAGGCTTGGCCTTAATATTTTTAGATGAATTTGAGTCTATAACTATTGATAAATTTATACCAGGAATCTTGGGCATATCTTTTAAGTCTATTAGAAGTATCAGCTTTTGTTCAACTCCTATTAACCAGTTCTTTTCATTTAGAACTAACTCTGGAGGAGGTAGTTCAATGCCAGCTTCTTCGGTGGCCACTTTAAAGACTTCTTGAAGGAGTATGTTGGCATCCTTCGATTGAAGAATGGGCGAATAGATCTTTTGTAAACCACGGCTTTGCTCTTGAATTTTAAGTCCACTAACTGAAGAATTTAGGGATTCTTTTAACTTTTTCTGCCAAGGCAGTATTTGTTGGCTTGAGGTTTGGATTTCCCAGTCTAATGAAACGCGATTAGGTCCTGGAATGCTTAGTCTGGTTTGAATTTGAACGCAGCCACTGAGAAGAAATGTTAGACTGATTAGTATAGTTAAGGCTAAGAAAGTAAAGCCAAGGTCCATTCCCTTTGTGGGACCAGTTGGTGGAAGAGGAGGTAGATTTTTGTTGGTTTTATTTGTAAACCGAGCATTGTTTTTCTGATAACTTATGTTTGTTTCTTCTAAATCAAGAGCAGGTAAATCAATAGACCAATTAGAAGGTCTTGGAAGGCTTGGAGCTTCGAGAACCTCAAGTAGTTGTTTAGCTAGTTGGCGCAGTTCTGGGTTCTTGCCATGAGTAAGTTGTCGAACTATTTTGATTGCTTTTTGTTCTTGTCCAAGCCCCATTAAGGCTGTAACAATCATTATGCGAATTTTTGCTCCTTCTTCTTGCTTGGGGGGATATACCTTCGTTAGTGGCTCTAATAAAGAAAGGACCTGGCCATAATCCCCGCAAGCAAGGGCTTTCTCAGCCTTTGCCAGCTCGTTTTTCACCGATCAGCCTCGACCTAAAACCATTGTTCCAATACCAGCATCTGTGAAAACCTCGAGGAGTAGAGCATGGGCAATTCTGCCGTCAATTATGTGAGCAGCTGAAACTCCTTGAGCTAAGGCTCTAATGCAACATTCAATTTTTGGAGTCATGCCACCAGAAATGATTCCTTCAGAGATAAGTTGACGTGCTTCAGAAATAGGAAGCTGATGAATTAATGAGTTTGGATTGTTTTGATCTCTAAGTATCCCAGGTGTATCTGTAAGGAGAATTATTTTTTCTGCTCCAAGGGAGGCAGCTATTTCTCCTGCGACAGTATCTGCATTGATATTGTGGGAAAAGCCTTCAGTTGTTGCCGCAACGCTAGAGATTACAGGTACATAACCCTTAGCAAGAAGTGGTTCCAGAACTTCTGGATTTACTTTTGCCACCTCTCCGACAAGTCCATGACTTCCATTGTCAAAAGGCCTAGCTTCAACCAAAGTGCCATCACTTCCGCTGAGCCCAACAGCTTGGGCTCCTAGTATGTTTAGGCCATTAACTATTTGTTTGTTTACTCTTCCTACTAGGACCATCTCTACAATATCCATAGTGTTCGAATCAGTGACTCTTAATCCATTACGAAATTCAGCTGAAATATTTAACTTCTTAAGCCAAAGGTTGATTTCTGGCCCACCACCATGAATGACAATTGGCTGTACGCCCACACTAGAAAGGAGAGCTATATCCCTAAAGACAGCCCCTTGGAGATTCTTATGTGACATTGCTGCTCCGCCATATTTGATAACAATGCGACGTCCAGCAAATCGTTGAATATAAGGAAGGGCCTCGCTGAGTACAGAAACTCTTAGTTGATCATCATCGCTGCGATGTTTGGGTAGGTCTTGGGGAAATCCACTCACTGGCTTTGCTTGCTTTCATTATCTGTATGTTGACTTGTTGATGTGTTTTCGGCATTGATAGGAAGAAGGGTTAAGTCAATTTCTTCTGAATTCAATATTTTCAGATCTGCTTTCAATCCAGTTGCAAAGAAGCGACTTAGTCGATCTTCACGTTCTTGCCACCGTCCTAGAGGAACCCCACCAAGTTCAAATTTTAACCTTGCTCCATATCCATCAGGACTTTTTAAGAGTTCGATTTCTTTCAGTTGTGGTGGATTGTCCTCGTCCCATAGCTTCAAAACTTCTAGAGAGGACTCAAGGTGAGCTTTTTGACCATATCGCCAACGGGTAACATCCCCTACAAGTTTTATTAATTCGTCTGGGGCTTCTCCTTTTGCTGCTTTTAAAGCATTTTGACTGTTGATTAATTTCGCTGGAGGTAGTTCTGATGTTTTTAGTGCAAGTCCTCCTATGAAGATGGGAAAGCCATAGAAAAGTGTTGGCACACTTAGGTTTGCCGCACCAGTTAAGTATGCAACGGTTCCTATAACTGTTAGAACTGCACCAGTTACGGTAATGAGGTTGCCTGGGGCTAGTAGATAATTCATGTGGTTATTTTGGCGCCCAGATTCACCAGATGTGGTTTCAGGAGCACTTGTTATGGAGATAAAAAATGGAGATCAGGATGAGCTCCTGAAGTTGATTGCCCAGCTGGATGCTGACAGAATTTGGTTGTTGGAACAAATTGACCGAGGGCGATGGCCAGAGCTTCGCTTTGATTTAGCTGCTTTGGAGAGAGAGTTGGGTCAATTACTTGCAAAACTCTCTAAGGATTTAGATGAGGGTCTTTGAAATTCTTAGAGCAGCTCAAAAAGGGATTTCATCTGTATCAGGGATTAATGGAGAACTATTCCAATTGAGTGATTCAGGCTCAACTGGAACTTTTTGATCAGAGGCACTGTCTACTTGTGATATAGACGGGCTTGGTGTACTGGAATTCTCACCCTTGGGATTTGATGCTTGGCCTATAGGGTGGAATTTACCAAGAGTGAATTCGGCACGTTTCTCTTTGGTCCCATCTTTTCGAGGAACTGTATTCATTCGAAGACGACCTTCTAACAAAAGTCTTTGTCCTACGCTGACTATGCTTTTAAGCTCTTGGGCCATATTGCCCCATCCGACAACTTTTAATTGAGTTGGTGGATCGTCTGCACGAAGTCCAGCAAATCGAACCTCCATTTCTGCAATAGGGGTTTGATTATCTTGCGTGTAGCGAACTGTTGGAGGTTGAATTACTTCGACTTCAAGTAGACAGTGGTTCATTTCTATCTCAAGTAGTGAGAGTCATATTGATGCACACCGCCAGGAATTGCCAGCGGCATATATGGCTGCTCTCGGGAACGGGGGAGGGCCCCGCATTTGTGAAGGCTTTTTTAAACCATGATTTCAAAGTAAGTGTGAGTGTCGTTTCGATTGAAGCTTCCTTTGCTTACGAAGGGCTTGCTCTGGAAAATCTTTGGGTTGGACCTCTTGATGGCATTGAGGGGATTAGTAGTGTTCTTTCTGAGGCTGCTAATTCCGAGAACAAAATTGATTGTGTTGTAGATGCAACACATCCCTTTGCGACAGTGATTAGTAGGGATTTGCAGGAAGCATGTAAGGCTTTTGAGAAACGCTTGATTCGATTCGAGCGTCCTTTGACCGATTCAGTGGGATCAACGTTCCTTGGAAGTCTTGAAGAGTTGTCTAATAAAGCTGAACAAGGCCAGAGGATTTTGCTTGCGATAGGGTCACGACACCTATTAAGAGCTGTATCTTCAGCAAAAGAAGCAGGCGCAATCATTTTTGCTCGGGTACTTCCTTCCCCTATAAACATTAGAACCGCTCTTATTGCAGGTCTCCCTGAAAGTCACTTGGCAGTTGCTCGGCCATCTAAAAACTTTTCTTCGGCTGCATTGGAAACAGCCCTTTGCCGAAGATGGGATGTTGATGTTGTTGTTTGTAGACAATCAGGAGGAGTTGTAGAGCATCTATGGCGGGAGGTCTCTCGCCAATTGGGCATTGATCTCTGGCTAGTAGAAAGGCCTGGTCAGCCGCTTGGAATAGAAGTTGTTAACACTTTGAAAGAAGTTTTGGCTAAAATAAAAACTATTTGATTGAAATAAAGTTTGACTTATCCTTAATAAACTTAATTGAGAGGATCGAATCTTTTGAAAAAAGTTGTTTTAATTTTGACTACTGAGGGTAGTCACCTGAAAGCAGTTGAATTGGCTCAGTCACTTTTGAAAAGAAAACTTGCAGCTTGTGTTAATTTGCGAAGCATTGAATCACATTTTTGGTGGGAAGGAAATCTTGAGGCCATTAAAGAAGTGCAGTTATTAATAAAAACAAGTCCAAGCCTTGTGGCTGATCTTTGTGAAGTTATTAATGAACAACATAGTTACACCACTCCTGAAATCATTGAATTGAATTGTAGAGCTAGTAATGAGTACATTGACTGGATAGAGTCATCAGTAAGCTGCAGCAAGTCTAGTTGAAGTGATTAAAATTTATTTTAAATACATCTTGATTAGATCGCTAAGCGAAGTCCTTGATCTAGGGCCAAATTGAGTAACAATTTGGCCTGCACAGATAGAGGCAATTTTTGCACAGTTCAATAAAGTTTCGTTTTGCGTTAATCCATAAAGGAAGCCACTGGCGTAAAGGTCACCCGCCCCTGTGGTGTCAACAACTTCGCCAAGATTAATTGCTGGAACAGGATGGATATCAGTTGGGGTAACAATTGCGGAACCTTTTTTACCAAAAGTTAGTGCTGCTATTTCACAACGGCCTTGAATCTTCTTGATTGCATCCTCCACATTAGAAGTCTCATAAAGGGCGGTAATTTCAGATTCATTAGCAAAAAGAATATCTATATAGCCGTCAACAAGTTCTTGAAAACTTTTCCTATGCCTATTAACACAAAATGAGTCTGATAGTGATAGTGATACTTTCCCCTTTGATGCTAGGCAGGCTTTGGCGGCACTTACGAACGCTTTTTTGGCTGCAGGGCTGTCCCATAGATATCCCTCTAGGTAGAGGATTTTTGCATCTTTAACCATTGTCAGGTCAAGATCGTTGGGTTCTAGTTGCACAGAAGCTCCTAGATAAGTGCACATTGTGCGTTGGGCGTCTGGAGTTACGAGGATGACGCAACGAGCTGTTGAAGGACCTTGTTGAATTGGAGGAGTGTCAAATTGTGCTCCTACAGATCGAATGTCGTGGGCAAAAATTGTTCCAAGCTGATCACTCTTTACTCGTCCAATAAAGCCTGCCTTCCCTCCTAATTGTGCAATCCCAGCAAGTGTGTTTGCAGCTGACCCGCCAGAAGTTTCTATTCCGCTTCCACAAGAGTCATAAACCTCTTGTGCTTGCTCTTCACTCATAAGCACCATTGAGCCTTTAGTTAGGCCATTTTTTGTCAAAAACTTATCATCAGTTTGAACAATAATATCTACAATCGCATTTCCTATACCTACAACATCTAAAGAACTATTTCCTGAATTTTTCTTTTTAGACATGATGAATAATGTCGTTTAGCTTGTTCTTGAAATTGAGAATCTATCAGGCACTAAGAAGAGCTCTCTTTGGCCCATGGATTGGGTCTTCGACCACAATTGTTTGGTCTCGGTTAGCACCTAGAGAGACAATTGCTATCGGGACCTCCATTAAATCAGCTAAAAACCGTAAATAAGCCATGGCAGTTTCGGGGAGATCTTCAAGACGACGGCAGTCAGCAGTTGAGCATTGCCAGCCTGGGAGGCGCTCAAAGATTGGTTTGCAGTTGGCAAAATCTTCAGAACAACTTGGGAAGTATTCAATTCTTTTTTCATTTAGTTCGTAGGCAACACATACTTGAATTTCATCTAGTTCATCTAAGACATCGAGTTTGGTAATTGCTAAGCAGTCCAGACCATTAACTTCTACTGCATATCTACCAATAACACCGTCAAACCATCCACATCGCCTTCGCCTTCCTGTTGTAGTTCCAAATTCTCCTCCTCTATCGCAGAGTTGGTCATTTAAACTTCCTTGGAGTTCTGTTGGGAATGGGCCTTCCCCTACACGAGTTGTATATGCCTTCGCAACTCCTATTACACGATCTATAAGGGTCGGTCCTACGCCTGCACCTATGCAAGCTCCCCCTGAAACTGGATTGGAAGAAGTGACGAATGGATATGTTCCATGATCTAGGTCAAGGAGTGTGCCTTGGGCTCCTTCAAAAAGTATGTTCTTTTTGTTTCTAGCTGCTTGATGAATGGCTCTTGAGCAGTCAACTACATGGGGAGTCAATCGTTTTCCATATTTAAGGTATTCATCTATTACTTTTTCTGGGTCTAGACGATTTACTTCAAATACTTTTTGAAGTAAATCGTTTTTCTCTTGCATAGGCAAGATTAACCTGTCTCGCAGTCTTTGTTCATCAAGTAGGTCAATTACTCGGATTCCATTCCTCTGGGATTTGTCTGCATAGGTTGGTCCAATACCTCTTCCAGTTGTTCCAATCTTTTGTTCTCCCCTTTGTTTTTCCATCGCCTTATCTAAGAGGCGGTGATAAGGCATAGTTACATGAGCTGTTGAGGCAATTTGAAGACCGGTGATATCAATATCATTCTCTAAAAGCATTTCTATTTCAGTAAGCAATACCTTTGGATCTATTACTGTGCCAGGCCCGATTAGACAAGTTGTATCTGGGTAAAGAATGCCTGAGGGAATCAGGTGCAACTTTAAGACCTCGTCGTCTACAACGATTGTGTGTCCGGCATTTACGCCACCCTGATAACGCACAACTACGTCGGCAGAACGACTTAGCAAGTCTGTGATCTTCCCTTTTCCTTCGTCGCCCCACTGAGCACCGACGACTACAACGTTGGCCAATGACATTGCGGCTCGAAACCGCTCTACTGCACAATCAACAACCCTGGCAGATCTACATGCCCTGAGTCAAAAAACTGAATTGAAGATTATTTTTTCAACTTCCTCGAAGGACCGTTTTTTCTGCTTTTGCTAGCTCTTTATTAAGGCGCTCAGTGAGATTTTCAGGGAGAGGGCGGTTGGAGTAGTTTTTGTAATGGCCTGCTAGGGAATTAAGGGCGGTTTGCATAGTTGTAAAGGACTGGAGGCCACCTACGTCTCTGCGGCTGCGATAGGTGGACATGTAGTCCGTTATGAGAACTAGAGCTTCTTTTTCTGCGGTCGAGTGACTTTCAGAGTCTTGAGGTAAAGCTATGGTTTCTTCCAAGCTATGAATAACCGCAACAGTGTCTTTAACGTAATCCCCAGAGATGGAGGACCTACGAGCTTCAGCTGTACTTACGAAGGAGGTAAGCAGTATGCATGAGCCTAGTAAGAGAGTAAACGTTAATCTCATAAGCCTTTTGACTAGACCATCAAAGGCAAGTTTCATTATTGGAAATGCAATTGATTAGAACTCTAGGAGGAGTTGCATAGTATTTATAGCTTTAGAGCATGAATTTCTTTAATTAGCTCACGAAGTGCCTCATTGGTTTCCATTTTCTTTGTCTCGCTGGTAGCTCTTTTGACGACTTCAACTAGTCCATTCGCAGCGTCCCTCCCAACGACTACTCTCCATGGAATCCCAATAAGATCAGCATCTTTGAACTTTACGCCTGCTCTTTCTGCGCGATCGTCAATCAATGCATCTATACCTTCTTCTTTGAGTCTTGAGTAGAAATCTTCCCCTGCATTCCTTTGAACATCGTCCTTTAAATTTGCAATGACAACAATTACCTCGAATGGAGCGATATTGAGTGGCCATTTGATTCCAAAATTGTCATGGTTTTGTTCTACAGCAGCCTGTGCGAGCCTTGAAATTCCTATCCCATAACAACCCATCCAAAACGGTTCTTGGCGGCCTGATTCGTTTGTGAACTCGGCATTCAGAGATTGGGAATATTTTCTACCTAACTGGAATATATGACCAACCTCAATACCACGTTTTTCTTCTAGCTTTTGTTGATTATCATGTATGCAGTTGTCTCCAGCCTTTGCATTGCGTATATCAACTACTTTTGGCGCCTCTCCAAGGTTTCCCCAGCTAGTACCTAATAAGTGGAAGTTCTTTAAATTAGAGCCACATGCAAAACAGGTTAGATTTGCGGCTGTGTGATCTGCTAATCGAAGGAATTTCTTTCTCCATGTAAAAGCACCTTCAAGATTTTTGTCCTCAAGATTAGGACCAATGGCACCAAAAGGAAGGTCATTCAATCCTTGCTTTTTAATTTCATCTTTTGTAATTAGGGAGATTTTGAGAATATTTTCACCGAATATATCTCTTAAAATATTGGATAATTTTACCTCGTTTAGCTCTTGATCTCCACGCAAACTTAACAAGAGAGGTTGTACCTCTCCACTTTCTAGCCTGGCCGTCATTACTAGTACTTTTATTATTTGTGTTTGATTAATACCTAAGGCTAAACAAACTTCTTGAATGCTTCCTGCAGAAGGCGTTTTGATGGTGGATATTTTTTCTTTGGATGCTAATGGAGTCGCCTTAATTGGTTCTGAAACTGCTTTCTCTTGATTGGCCGCATATGCGCCATCAGGGCTAGTAAGTATTAGGTCCTCTCCGGATTGTGCTGTTACCATAAATTCTTGGGAAGATGCACCTCCTATCGCTCCGCTATCTGCTTGAACTGCAACAGTTTCTATGCCGCAATTGTTGAATATAGTTCTATATGTTTTATCCATTATTGAGTAAAATTTCTCTAGGTCTTTTGAGTTCGAATGGAACGAGTAAGCATCTTTCATGATGAACTCTCTGCTTCGCATAAGGCCAAATCTTGGACGTATTTCGTCTCTAAATTTGCTTTGTATTTGATATAGAGTTGCTGGTAGTTGGCGATATGATTTGAGAAGATCTCCAGCCAGACTGGTTATGACTTCTTCATGAGTAGGGCCAAGACCTAACTCTCTTCCTTGACGATCTTTTAAATGAAACATTATTCCTTCTCCTGCTGTATATTCATGCCATCGCCCACTTTTTTGCCACAGTTCGGCAGGATGAAGCTGAGGTAATAAGGTCTCATGTGCCCCAGCAGCATCCATTTCTGCTTGGACGATTTTGATAATTTTGCGCAAAACTTTCCACATCAATGGCATATATGCATATATGCCTGGCGCAACGCGACGGACGAAGCCCCCTCTGAGAAGTAACTGATGTGAGGCTATCTCGGCATCAGAGGGAATATCTCGAAGGGTCACCAGCATCAGCCGGGAGAAGCGCATTAGTAAGGAATTAAGAGGTTGGTGTGAAGATAATACCTACCATCAGGAAAAGGTCGATTGTAGAACTGTCACGATTCCAATAATCGATCTCCCTGTAATGAGTCTCATCTGCTAAGTTCCCGTCAATGCAAAATGGCAATGGTGGACGCAGATGTTTTCTGGAACTGTAACTTCTGGCATTTCAGAAACTTCATCTTCTTTTGAATTAAATAAAGAGATATCTCCTTCAAGTCCCTCTGATGAAATGCTTGTTGGAATTGATGATGTACAGAAGTCTCTTAATCGATCTCGCGCATCTGTTTATCGTTATACAAATACTGACCCGAGAGATTTAAACCCTACTTTTAACCCTAGGAAGCTTAATCCTGAATATAGAAGTGATCAGAAAGACCCACTTTTGTTTCACCCAAATGAAGTAGCTCGCTTTGCCAAAGATATACTTAGAATTAAAGAAGTAACTGTTGAAGTCTTAAATTCACCCTCAACAGCTACCCAGCAGGTATTGGTTTCTATTCTTGAAGAGTTGCGAGCTCTAAGGCTAGAGGTCCAATCTTTAAAAGAATCTCCTACTGATCTTGCTAGTCATAGAGACCTCCACAATAGAACTGCTGCATAGAATTCATTCTAATGAGAGAATATAAGGAGATTTGGTCGGTTTCGATTTATTGAACCTGTCCAAACCTCCCAAATGAAGGTTGCACGATTTGCAATCGGATTTGATGGGTTGCTCTTTATTTCGGCTGAATGAATTTTCAGGCATCGTCCGCTTCTAGTTTTTCCTCACATTTAGAGGCTTCTGAACAGGAAGATGAACAGAGCCCTGAGCCTGAAGAACCTTTCAGTTGGGATGGCCCCTCAATTTCGCTGTTGGGCCTCCTAATTGCGATCGCCAGTATTGGCATACCTTTTGGAGCAGTGCTTGCAGATCGCCCTTTGGGAGGATTAATAACGGTTCCCACGGTATACGAAAGCGATGGATCTAAGTCCTCTTCCGCCATCTCCTTCACCAGGACTAGTAAATCTCTTGGTGGAGATACCAGCGGGAAGCAGGAATAAATACGAATATTTTGCCGATGCCGGAGTAATGGCTCTCGATAGGGTTCTGCATTCTTCAGTGAGATATCCTTTTGATTATGGTTTTATTCCTAATACTCTTGCTGAAGATGGAGCTCCCTTAGATGCAATGGTGATTATGGAGGAGCCTACTTTTGCGGGGTGCCTTATAAAAGCTCGTCCAATTGGTGTTTTAGATATGCATGATTCTGGTGCTTATGACGGAAAAATTTTATGTGTACCTGTTGCAGACCCCCGTCAGGAAGGAATAACTAGTATCAAGCAAATTGCGCCCAATCAACTAGAGGATGTGGCTGAGTTTTTTCGTACTTATAAAAGCCTTGAGGGAAGAGTCATTGTTATTGATGGATGGAGAGATTTTGAGGCAGTTGATTCTTTGCTTCAGAGTTGTATTAAAGCTGCAAAATGTAGACAAGGTTCTTGACCGGAGTCCTTTATCCTGATTTAGTTTTTATAGAACTTGCTTGCTCTAAGATGTTAACACCGCCAGTTGTTGTATACAGCTATTCTCGTTGTTCAACTTGTCGAAGAGCCATTGCTTGGCTGAAAGAGAATGGGGTCGCTCATGAGATTGTTGATATAGTTGATCAACCGCCAGGTAAAGATCAGCTTTTAATTGCAAAGAATCAACTATTGAATAGGAAAAAACTATTCAATACTAGTGGTATTAGCTATAGGGAACTAGGTGCGTCTGTAGTTAATGCGATGAGTGATGATGAAGCTATCGAGGCATTGGCTTCTGATGGTAAATTAGTAAAAAGACCTTTTCTCATAACAAAAGACAATAAGGTTTTAGTAGGTTTTAAGCAGGAGGAGTGGACGAATCTTCTATTGAACTGAAATTAAGTCCATCTAATTCAGTAATTAATTCATCAACAGCACCTTGATCTTTAAGTTTACGAATGCTTGATCTCTTTAGGTCTTCAATTAAAGCCCATATTAGTGATTGGCTTGTCTCAAGAACTGGGTCTTTTTCCATCGCAAGTGCGAGCTCTTCCCAGAATTGATTAAGGGTTTTGATGCTTAGCTCCTCCATCAAAGGATCTTTTTGGGCTATTTGATTGCCTGTCCTTTGAGATATTTCGATTATTTTGTCTATCATTCTCTCTGCTAATTGGCTACTAAATTTAGACTCTGCTTGTTCGATAACTTTGAGTCCATTTAGTGGAGTTGGAATTCGATTATTTTCCATTGTTCGTTGAAGGGCATGGCCAAAGAGATTGATTAATTGAGGGCGCATACTGGGCCCTACTTGTGTAAGAAGTATTGGGAGCCAAAGTCGAAGTAACTCTATTAACTCGCTTGGTTGCTTGGAGTTAAACTTTTGATCACTTCTTAAGTTCCTGATTCTTTCTGGCAGTTGTGGAGATCGAAATGCATTCTGTGCTGAATCCAAGGCTCTTAATATAATAATCTCAAAGAGTTCTCTTGAGAGAAGTGCGACTACAGCTTGGCTAATAGCAGCTCTTAATGGTTCGATTTGAATAAGCCCGCTGCTAGAAAGCCTTTCTGTGATGGGGAATAATCTAAAAACTCTTAAGAAGGGAAGGAAAAGTGGAAGATCAATCCATCTTTTTAGTAGAGCATCTCGCAGGGTGATGCCCGGAAGGCGTGATTTTAACCTTAAAGTTCTTAGAAGAATATCGAAGAGGAATAGTGATTGGAAGAAGATGTCTATTCTCCAGGCGAGGTTAATAGGTTTTCCATTTGAATCAATATTTCTTTTGTAGTTGCTTTGAATTAGAGGAAGAATTTTTCTTTGCCAGAAGAGTCGCTCCTCTGACCAATTGCTCGTTGACAAGTATTCCTCGCTGAGTAGATATTTACTTGCTTCTAAAAAAGAATTCCTTCCAGACTTTACTTGCATTTGTCTTTTTAGCTTCCGTAATGTAGCTGAACGCTCTGGACTATCGAAAGGCTCCTTTTTGAATAATTCTTTTGACAATAAAATTTGTTTGCTTAATATATTATTGGTTGCAGCATCACTTGAAACAGAATCTGAAAGAGCTAGATCTAGCGCCTTGAAATTTTTTATATACTCTTTGGTTGGTCCATGTGGTTTTATTCCTTTGATTTGATCATATGCAATGGCTGGGCTAGGTAACCATTTCATTGATATTGCTAGTCTTCTAGAAGGCATCGGGTATAGGTTTCGCTCTAGCCAAAAAGGTCTCAAAGGAAGATAAGTGATATCAAAAATTATCCATATGAGATTTGTTGCGGCAACAATTGCCACAGTTTGATCCCAACGTGTCCAGAACACCCCCCTTTTAGGATTTTTTAAACCTTGCCAGCGTGGAAGCATCATTCTTAGAGATTACTTCTAGATGCAATCAATTGAGAAGCATGGGTTTATCGTGAAGCTGAAATTCTCCCATAATCAATTGTCTGAATTGAATACGGATAAGAATCAGGTTGACAAGAGCCATTCTTCTGACTTGTCTAGTTCAAGCAAAGAGTCTCATCCATTCTGGGACTTTTGGGGGCCAGTCCTTTTTACATGCTCTCTATATCTAGGGATTCGTTATTACGTCGCAGAAGCGAGATATATCCCTTCTGGATCCATGCTTCCTTCTTTAAAGGTTCAAGATCGATTAATTGTAGAAAAAATGACCTTTAAGGTCCGACCTCCAAGAAGGGGAGAAGTCGTTGTATTTAATTCTCCATATGCGTTCGATCCTTTATTGCGTCCATCCAAGAGGCCTTCCTCTTTAAAATGTGCATTGATAACATTCCCATTTATTTCTTTGGTGCCAGGCCTAGGAAATAATGCTTGTGATGCCTATATAAAAAGAGTTGTTGCTATAGGGGGGGATTCAGTTTCTATCAACTCTAAAGGACACATTATTGTTAATGATCAACTTCAAAAAGAACCTTATGTAAAAAGTTTTTGCAAGTTAGACGGACAAGGTATTAGTCCCTGCCCATTTTTGGATGTAACGGTTCCGGAAAAACATGTTTTAGTGCTTGGAGATAACCGGAGTAATAGTTGGGATAGTCGTTTTTGGCCAGGGAGTCCTTTCCTGCCAGAAAGTGAGATTTTAGGAAGAGCTGTATGGCGGTTTTGGCCTCTAAATCGTATAGGTGCAATTAGTAAGCCTTAAGGCCTGAGGCGATTACTTTCCCTTTCAAGGTTTTGCCTTCCCAGGGTTGATTTGCAGCGTTGGGGTTTTGTATTTCTCTTCGGCGCTGTACCCAATATTCATCTGGATCAAATAGAAGCCAACGTTTAGTACCTAGTTCCAAATGCTCTTCTGGTAGTTGGAGCATCTTGGAGGGGCCAAAACTGAGCTTTTCCCAGAGTTTCTCTATAGGCCATTTAGATTTAACAACGAGTTCATTCCATAAAGAAGGCAATACCAGTTGGTGCCCAGCTATACCTGGCAACTGAATGTTCGGTGGAGTTTGAGAGTCTTCTTCGTCTAAAGGAATTGCATGAACTGAGATGGCGGTAAGTGTGTCTTCTTTTAAACCATGGATTAAGGCTTCCCTGTCTTTTGGGTTGCCTAATGATGGATTGACTTTCCAGCCGAGTTCTTCTGGGTTTAAGAGACTACTATCAGCAACAAGGTGCCACCAGCAAACGCTGGCTGGGCAGGATTGTTTGGAATTAGCAATTAATTCGACCCCATCAGCTGTCCCTATATTCATGATGACTATTGAACGCTCTGGATGGTGTTTTTGTAGCTGGAGAATGCTCCCTAATGGGAGTGTTTCACTGGTAACTGGATCTGGAGCCCAGCCAGCCCTAAGTGCTTCAACTCCTTCTCTAACCATTCCATTGCCCTGGATATTTGGATCTCTTGGAGCTAATAAGATTGGTGCTGAGCCCATTCCTCCGATTAATAGGCCTCGTTCGAGAAATGAGCTTGGAATGTAAAAGTCATCTTCGGTAATTCCGATTGCTCCATGTTGTAAAAGGCTGGCATGTGGAGATAGTTCGATGCTTTTCCCTTCTTTGCTGAAGCTTCCCCAAAGGTGTATTAAGACATCGCTAGTTGAGTTTAAAAAACCCTCAAGCCTTTCTGGTCGGTCTCTCCAAGAAGAAGAACATCTAGGCAGTAGAGCAACTTGTCCATAACCAGCTCTTGCAAGAGCAATACGGAGACTTTTAAGATTTTCACCTTTGTCATTTGTTGGCTCTGATAAAACAGAATGCGGGTCAACTAAACAAGGTGCAAGTAATTTTTCTGATGCTAAAATTGCGTTTAGACCTAATGAATGCCCTTGTTTTCGTGCATCTTCTCCAAAAGCAATTAATTCTCCTTGTCCTGAAATGAGCACTGCATCTCTTTTAACGTTCTCATTAGATCCAAAAAGAATCTGAATGGGGTCAAATAGTATAGATTTGTGATTCACTTTAAAGAGCTCCTGTTGCGGTCTTATCGAGAACACTTCCAAGGTGCGAGGTTAAATTTAGGCAAGTAACAATTGCAGGAAGATCTGAATCTATTGAGATATCGATAATTGTTACGGCACCATTTCCTTGTTTAACCATCCATATATCTGATGGGGAAAGTCCTAGTAGATGGCAGAGTATTGTTTTATTAACAGCATCATGAGCAACAACTAGCACTGTTTCGTTGGGATCTGAGTCTGAGCTTATTTTCTCCCAGCAACAAATAGAACGTCCCCATACATCCTTAATACTTTCTCCTTCAGGCATCTGGACTGATTCTGGTATGTTTTTCCAGTCTTCTAAAAGTTTTGGCCAATTAGTTTTTATCTCAGACTCTAGTTTTCCTTCCCATAAGCCATGACTTATCTCAACCAATTCTTCTTCTATTGACAGTGGAATGTCAGGATGGCAATCGAGAATAATTTCAGCCGTTTTTTTAGGCCTTGACATGGAACTACTATAAGCACGATCTATTTTTGTAGACTTAAGAAAATCCTTTGCTGCCAATGCTTGTGCCTGACCATTCTTGTTGAGTGGTATATCGATTTGCCCTTGAAACCGTCCCTCACGGTTCCAGTCAGTTTCACCATGCCGCACAAGAATTAACCTTGTATTAGGGCCTTTTCGTGGAAGACCTTTTTTAAGGTGAGTGGTATTATTCAAGCATTCAATCTGAGCAGTGAACTTACCATCATCAAAAGAAATTATGTTTAAAGTAGATAGAGAAGCGTTGTCGATTTGTATTCGCCTGAAGCCAAGTCTTGGCTCATCTATAAGACTAAGTATTAATGCTCGGAGGATTGCATTGTGGCCAACAACTAGGAGATTCTCATTGTTGTCTAATGGATGATTTTTTATAAGCCCATTTAGGAATTTCTTTGCTTGAACTATTAGTTCATCGATTGGTTTGTAGGAGCTGCCATCAGCTCTTTTAAAAATCAGTTCATGGGGTTCAGTCTTCCATGTGTGGTACTCCTCAGGGAACTTCTCAATCACCTCTTCAATTGTGAGACCGCTCCATGGCTCAAGGTCTATTTCCAGAAGACCCTCGTCGAAGATAGGTTGGATTAATTGTCCGCTTGATTCAGTTATTTTCTTTGTAGTATGGGCTGCTCTCCGAAGAGGTGAGCTATATACAGCTGAAATTGGGATGTCAGAGAGTGCTCTGCCTGTGAGTGATGCTTGTTCTTCTCCCTCAGTTGTGAGAAGAGAAAGATCATTCCTTCCTTGTATCTTGCGCTCCCGGTTGAAACTGCTCAGACCATGACGCACTAGTAGAAGTCTTAGGGGCACACTTATTAATGGTTGTTCAGGTTCATCGTATGGGGAATCCCCTGAACAAGTCTTTTTCGATCAAAGAGAATTAGTATCTGCTGATCGTTTGTCGATGAGTAAATCCCCCTTGGGACGCATTAATCCTTCTTGGAAAGTGGCCCTAGCTTTCCTTTCCATCTTTTTAACAGTGCTTGTTTGGAAGACAGGTTTGCAGGAAAGTTTTAGTAGACCCTCTGTTAGTCCTACCCTCTCGCTTCATCAAAAGGAGATGGCTGTTTTGGCGGAGGAGGGAATGCCTTCTGCCTTTAGACCATTTTTGTTGGGAGAGCCTCCACGAGCTGCGTTGTTGAAAACATTGAGAGAAGTCTCTTTAGATGACTTAGGAGATAGAGAGCGACTTTTGTTGGGAGCACTTGAACCAACTAGTAAAGCTTCTCAAAGGGTTTTACTGAAGCCTGTGGAAAGTAATGCACTTGCCGCTATGCAAAGTGTTCTTTTGACTAGCATCTCTGAAGAGAAAACTGTTTCTTTTAATGCCTTTAATGAGCTTTTTGCTGGCCAAGAATATGACCATTTACTTAGGCAGGTCCTTTGTGAGTCTATAACTGCTGATAAACAAAAATGTATTAACCTTCCCATCGCAAAAAGCATAGCAGTTAGGTTAATAATAAGTCAGCTATTCCCAGTTTTTGCGGCACTTTCTGGATTGGCATTGTTAATTCGGCAGTTATGGATATTTATTCGCAAAACTTCTTCCCCTTGGCCAAAGTTATTCCCTTTGCCTCTTTCTCTTGCTGATATGGTTTTGTTGATTGCTGGTGGATTTGTTGTCTTAGGTGAGGTTGTTGCTCCGTTATTTATAGCACCTTTTAGTGGAATTTTGACTAAGAACATCGCTAGTCCCGTTGATGCTGCACTGAAAGTGGTTATTGGTTACAGTGCAATGGCTTTGCCGCCTTTATTTATTTTACGAAAACAGTTACAAGGGTTGGAAAGTGCTGATAGACCTTTAGAGGGATGGCTCCAATGGAGATTTAGGCCTTTTCCTTCGGCATTTGTAAAGGCGATTCAAGGATGGTTGATGGTAATGCCTCCAGTTTTACTCACTGGATGGTTGATAACTAAATTGGTTGGAGATCAAGGTGGTAGCAACCCACTATTAGAACTTGTCCTTAATAGCAAGGATCCTTTAGCTCTTTTTTTGTTAGTAGTAACGACAGTATTATTGGCTCCTCTTTTTGAGGAAATAATTTTTAGGGGGGTTTTGCTTCCTGTTTTAGCGAAATCTTTTGGTCAATTTTGGGGTGTTGTCACTAGCGCATTGATTTTTGCTATGGCTCATTTAAGTGTTGGAGAGTTGGCTCCTTTAATGGTTTTAGGTATAGGCCTAGCCATGCTGAGATTAAGTTCTGGTCGACTTTTTCCTTGTGTTCTGATGCATGCTCTTTGGAATGGAGTTACTTTCTCGAGCCTGTTGTTGTTAGGGACTTAGAAAATTAGTTTAAGCCTTTTTGACTTTTGCTCTTGCTGAGAGGCTTTTGGAGTGTTTTACTGAATTATTAAGGTCCTATTCCGTGGTGGCAGTTTTACAACCGCGCACGGCGTCCTCAGATCGAGTTGTTTATAGAACGCGTTCTCTGAGTCCGCTACAACTTATTCAGGGCTCTTTATCTACTAGAAAAGTTGCTCGGCAATTCCCATTGCTTGCTGGAATACATAAGGCTTCTGACGGGGCCTTGGTAGGTGTATTGGTTGCAGTCACGCTTATGTCTACTCTTACGCTTCATTGGCAGCATCTTTGGACTAATGCTTTTAAAAAACTTGAAACTACTAGAACTTTGGCAAGTCGACTAACTGAGTCAACAGCAATGCTTGAGAGTCATTTGCTGCAAAAGACTAATTTCCCTAAGAGTATGGTTCCAACTAAGGTGGCCAATCTTGTTTATCTTCAGCACCCTGTTCCTAAATCAAGTCCTAATGAATTCAGTGAATTGTTGTTGAAAAGTCTTGTAAAGCAACCAATACATCACGGTTACTAATGCGGAGCTCAAAACCTCGTCGAAAAGGGCGTGGTCACCTTAATCGTCAGCAACGGGTGGTCCCATTAGAGCCAATTCCTGCATTTAGGCTGAAGCTAGTTTTTTCAATACTTTGTTTAGGGCTTGTTGGTCTATTGGGAAGGATGGCTTGGTTGCAGGTTTTGCAAGCACCTGCCTTAGAGGCTAAAGCTAGATCTTTTCAAACTAAATATACAAAATCTTTAGGAACACGTAGATCAATTGTTGATCGAATGGGCAGATTAGTGGCCTTGGATGAGGAGCGTTATCGCCTCTGGGCCCACCCGATGTATTTCAGCTTTCCAGGAGATGCCAAAGGATTGCTTCGTAAACCTGTTGAGGTAGCACAAAAACTTACTTTGCCTCTAGCTATACCTATCGAGGACTTGATCAACCGTCTTGATAATCAACAATCTGGAGTAAAGCTTGCTGAAGGCTTAGACCCTGAAAGTGCATCTGAGTTAAGAAGGCTGGGTATTAGTGGTTTAGATCTTGAAGCTTATCCTCAACGCATTTACCCACAGGGGTCACTTTTTGCAAATGTTGTTGGATTTTTGAATCAAGACCGAGTGCCCCAGGCGGGTTTGGAACAAAGCTTGAATAAGCGACTTTTGAGATTTGAAAAGTCCCACGCTATGCGATTAGGAGCAGATGGGACTCCTTTGCCTGATGATTTGCCACCAGGGGCTTTTTATGGAGATGATTTGCAATTGCAATTGACTCTTGATGCTCGCCTTCAAGAGTTATCAGTAAAAGCTTTGTCTAGTCAGATTAAGAAGTGGCGAGCCAAAAAAGGAGTAGCAATTGTTTTGGATGTTTCCAACGGAGAGATATTGGCACTTGCTTCTTCGCCTACTTATGATCCAAATAATTATTGGAATTTTTCACCAGGTCGTTTTCGTGAGTGGTCAGTTCAAGACTTGATAGAGCCTGGTTCTACTTTTAAACCAATAAACTTAGCTTTGGCTTTACAAGAAGGGGTTATTAACCCTGGGGAAACTATTAAAGATACAGGTACATTGAAAGTAGGTGGGTGGAGAATCTACAACCATGACCGAGTCGCTCATGGTGTAATAGATTTCGCAAAACTCTTACAGGTTTCTAGCAACATTGGCATGGTTAAAACCATGAAAAATCTTGCTCCAGAGAAGTATTGGGAGTGGTTAAGTAAATTAGGCTTAGAGGACCATCCCAATACAGATTTGCCAGGAGCAGTTGCAGGTCAAATAAAACTAAAATCAGTTTTTGTCTCGCAACCTATTGAACCCGCAACAGCATCATTTGGTCAGGGCTTTTCTCTGACGCCATTAAAGCTTGCACAACTGCATGCAATGATTGCCAATAATGGGTATTTAGTTAGACCACATATCACAAAGGGTTTATTAGCAGGAGAAGCGCTGGTTCCTTTTGCATCCCATGAAAAGAAACAGTTGCTAGACCCAGAGGTGACAAGAATTGTTAGATCTTGGATGGAATCAGTAGTTGAGTTGGGCAGTGGCATAGGTGTTAAAACACCTGGTTACCGAATTGGAGGGAAGACGGGTACAGCCCAAAAAGTTGTTAATGGCAAATATGAACCAGGGGCAAAGATCTGTAGCTTTGTGGCAAATTTACCTGTAGACGATCCTCGTTTTGTCGTTCTAGTAGTAGTTGATGAACCAAAGGGGAGCAATGCCTTTGGTTCAACAGTGGCTGTTCCTGTTGCAAAGGAGATTATTGATGGTCTACTTGTACTGGAGAAAATCCCTCCAAGTCAGAAAGGAGTCCGTTTTCAACCTGCAAAACGTTAAGGCAAGACGAAAAGTTTTCTTGTGACTCCGCACTAAGGGATGTATTCCAAAGAAAGCCGGCTACCTTACGGATTCATCTGAGAAAGTGCTTTATTTATGGCTAATCTCCTCGATCAGCTTTCCTCGATGACGGTAGTTGTTGCTGATACAGGCGACTTGGATGCTATCCGACGCTTTACGCCTAGAGATGCCACAACAAATCCTTCTTTGATTCTTGCTGCTGCTCAAATACCTAGTTATCAAACTTTGATTGATGAAGCTTTGCGATTATCAAGAGATCGTCTAGGTAATTCTGTTGGGGTAGAGGATGTGGTTCATGAGGCCCTTGATGAGATTTGCGTAATCTTTGGTAAGGAAATTTTGAAAATTGTTCCTGGAAGGGTATCCACTGAGGTCGATGCTCGCTTGAGTTTTGATACTGAAGGAACAATTCGCAAAGCCAGGAAGTTGATTGGTTTGTATGACGAGATGGGTATATCGAAAGATCGAGTTCTTATCAAGATTGCATCAACTTGGGAAGGAATAAAAGCCGCAGAAGTTTTAGAGAAGGAAGGGATTAGTTGTAACTTGACATTGCTTTTTGGTTTTGCTCAGGCAGTGGCTTGTGCAGAAGCAGAGGTGACTTTGATTTCCCCCTTTGTTGGCAGAATCCTTGATTGGTACAAATCCCAAACAGGACGGGATGCATATCCAGGCCCTGAAGATCCAGGAGTGATTTCTGTCACGAAGATTTTTAATTACTACAAGAGGCATGGTTATAAAACGGAAGTAATGGGAGCTAGCTTTCGTAATGTCGAGGAAATTATTGAATTAGCAGGTTGTGACTTGTTGACGATTTCTCCAAAACTTTTAGATCAACTTAGAACTACTGAATCTTCTTTGATTAAGAAGTTAGATGCTAGTAACCCTAACGAAGTTGAGTCTCTTATCCACTTAGATAAAAATAATTTTGATCAGTTGATGTCTAAGGATCAGATGGCTAGTGAAAAGCTTGAAGAAGGAATCCGTGGTTTTAGTAAGGCAATTGAAACACTTGAAGCTCAACTGGCACATCGCTTGGCAGTGATTGAGGGAGGAAAGGTTTTTAGTCACGCTATTCAAGAAATTTTCATGTTGAATGATTTAGATGGTGATGGATGTATTACTAGAGAGGAATGGTTGGGTAGTGATGCAGTCTTTGATGCATTAGATCACGATCATGATGGTCGACTCCTGCAAGATGATGTTCGCTTTGGTCTTGGAGCTGCTCTTGCACTTAGTTAAAACTTGGCTTTTGTTATTGCCTAAAAGCTCACTTTCCTAATGGCAGCTTTAGCTTAAAAAGCAGTTTTATTTTGATGAGTATTTCCATAAGGCATCCTCAGGGATGTTTGGGCTAACCTTTAAATCCTTTGGTTCAGTTAGGCTTATTCTCCAATCTGGAACTCTGCAACTTACAAAATCTTGCTTTTCAATAATGAACCCGCCTTCGAGACTTTTGCTTGCGAGAAAACCACCCATCCAATATCCACCCTCAAGCCCTCCTTTAAACCAAACCCAAACTTTTACACGGTCCATTAACATTTATTCAGAATATAGTTAATTAAATCATGGTTTAATTTCTTTATTTGTAAAGAAATTAATTAAAGAGATTGATTTTATTGAAAACTTTTTAAAGCGAGCTCATTGGTTTATTTTTTTAACAAGAGTCTTTTAATGACTCTCTGAGCTATATCGCCATAGCCCATTTCTCCTGAGAGAATTTGTGCAATACGTTGAGGCGCTGTGGGCCTCTTTATTCCAAGTTGATACCCAACCTTGGGGAATCGGTAGAAAACTTGTGCAATTCTTCTGCCCCAGGCCATTGAGTTGCCCCATCTAGTACGCATTGAGTTGGTGTAGTTGCCTAGTCCAAAAGTTTTATCTTGTAGCCAGAGATGAATGCTTTGGGCTGCCTCACACCCGCTCATGAGCGCAGGCCTTAGTCCTTCGGCGAGAAATGGGTCACATAGAGAAGCTGCGTCTCCTACTGCAAGTATTCCATCGCCATGAAGATTGTGATGGCCATTCCAAACCCTTAATTGGGCATTTTGTCTAGAACCTTCATGAGGATCAAAACCAAGACTTGGTAAGAACTTTTCAAGGATTGCCTCACTATTTGTGGCTTGATCGCCGATGAAGGTCCCAACACCAACATTGACCCCGTTTGCTACTGGGAAAGCCCAAGCAAAACCATGATGAACTAGACCAAACTCGAATCTTGCTGATCCGTCCAAGAGATTTCCTTTCCCTGCGAGCTTTACAGAGGTTGTAGAGGCATGATGTTGGATTCGTGGGCCGAGCTTAAACACTTTTGGCCAAACTGAGTTTGATCCATCTGCAATCACTACTGCTTTACTTTCAAGTTCTCTGCCATCTTTAGATGTTAACTGCCAATAACCTGCTTGTTTCTTTAAGTCAACTACTTGGAAAGGCCTTAGTAACTCGGCACCAGCATCAATGGCTTTGTTGGTAATAAGTTGGTCGAGCTTTTTTCGCTCAACAATCCAAAAAGGAGCAGAGCCTGGTAATTGTGCAATAACATTGTCACTAAGACACCATGAGAACTCAACTCTATTGATAATTTGAACAACAGCAGGACTCAGTTCAAAAGGAAACCAATCTTGAACGGCTGCGGCTATTCCGCCTCCACAAGGCTTGATTGAATCTGAAGAATCTTTCTCTAAAAGTGTTACCTTCCACCCATTATTTGCCAGATGAAATGCTGCTGCTGAACCAGCAGCTCCTGCTCCAATAATAACTACATCTTTTAGGCTCACACTTTAAGTATATCGGCCTCTTTCTCTGCTAGATGCTTTTCTATTTCATTAGAAAATTTGTCAGTAAGCTTCTGTACAGACTCTTGTTCGTCTCGGCTTTGATCTTTAGAGAATTCACCTTCCTTTTCCATTCTTTTAATTTTTTCGATAGCATCCCTTCTTATATTTCTTAGAGCAACTTTCCCTTCTTCTGCATATTTTGAAGCTAATTTGCAAAAGTCTTTTCTTCGTTCCTCTGTAAGAGGTGGAACGTTAATACGAATAATTTTTCCGTCATTATTGGGCGTAAAACCAAGATCACTAGTTGCAATAGCCTTTTCTATAAGGCTTAGTGAGCTTAAGTCAAAAGGTTGGATTGAAATTGTTTGTGAGTCAGGAGTTGAAATTGTGGCTAGTGATTTTAAAGGGGTTTCTGCACCATAATATTCAACTGAAAGGCGATCAAGTAAAGAAGGGTTGGCACGCCCAGTACGGATTGTGTTGAAGGTGCGTTGGGTGGCATCCACCGACTTACGCATATTTGATTCGAGTTCTTGATTTGCCATTTGCTTCCTAGAGGTTTTTCAAAAAAGTTGGTTCAAATTAATAAACCTTTGGTTGGTTTCAGTTGCTTATTCTGGAACCAATTGGTTCTCCAGCAACTGCTTTGCTTATGTTGCCAGGTTCGAAAAGATCAAAAACAACAATAGGGATGTTGTTGTCTTTGCAAAGAGCAATTGCAGTGCTATCCATCACTGCTAGTTCTCCGCTAAGAACCTGTTGGAAGGTGAGGTTGTCGAATCGCTTTGCATCAGGGAACCTCTTCGGGTCCTGGTCATAGACACCATCGACTTTAGTGGCTTTGAAAACAACATCTGCATTGATCTCTGCTGCTCGAAGAGCAGCAGTCGTATCAGTTGTGAAAAATGGATTTCCACAGCCTGCACCAAATACAACTACTCTTCCCTTCTCAAGGTGACGAATTGCTCTTCGGCGTATATAGGGCTCAGCTACTTCTTGCATTTCAATGGCTGTTTGTACACGAGTCGGTATTCCTTTCCTTTCCAGTCCATCTTGAAGCGTGATCGCGTTCATTACGGTGGCCAGCATGCCGACATAATCAGCAGTGGCACGGTCCATACCAGCGGCGGACCCTTTAAGTCCTCGGAAAATATTTCCCCCTCCAACAACGATTGCAAGTTGGGTGCCTCCATCCACGACACTTGCTACATCCTCAGAGATGGATTGAACTATTGCGGGGTCTATCCCATATGGCTTGTCACCCATAAGAGCTTCTCCGCTGAGTTTTAGCAGTACACGGTTGTAAGTCATTCATTCTTCTTATCTTGATGACAGTAGCAAGTCTCCCTTAGCCCTCTAAGTATCCGTAGAGGTTTGATGGGAATGATTTTGCTGACTCGCTTTGATAAGACAGCTGTTTAAGGTTCATGAACAAGGATGCTCTTAGCCAAAGTAGTTTGATGGTGCGTTTAACTCTTTCATAAATTGAATGCATGCGGAAAGATTTATCTTGTTAGACAGAACTCACCCTTCACAAGTCATTGTTGATTAGTGGCTTGTCCGTACTTTTTGCGTGCGAATAAGCTTATAAAGGAAGATCTGGAATCTTGATATGGCTAAAATTCAATACCGGCTTGGGCTTTTATTCCTTTTTCTTTAAAAGGGTGATGCACTAAGTTCATTTCAGTTACCAAATCTGCCTTTTCAATTAATTCTTTTGGTGCACCTCGGCCAGTTAAAACTACATGAGTTAGATCTGGTCTAAATGAAAGGCCCTTAATTACTTCTGTTAAATCTAGGTAGCCTAGTTTGATTGCAACATTTATTTCATCAAGGACTACTAGTTTGTGGTCTTTACTTTTTAAGTAAAATAGAGATTGCTCCCAGGCCTTTTTGACAAAGAGTTTGTCCCTATCTCTATTTTGGGTTTCCCATGTAAACCCTTCGCCTAGAGCATGCCAATCTATTTGTTCACCAAAAGCCTTTAGAGCTCTTGCTTCACCGGGTTCCCAGCCACCTTTAATGAATTGAACTATTGCAACTCGTTCATTGTGTCCAAGCATTCGTAGAGTTAATCCTAGTGCGGCTGTAGTTTTGCCTTTCCCATTTCCTGTAAATACAAGAATTAAACCTTTTTCGAGGGTCCTTTGATCTAAGCGCTTTTGCTGAACCTCTTTTCTACGTTGCATTCTTAGTTGGTATCCTGCTTGATCTTTCTCTGGAGAAAGATTGCCTCCTAGGCCAAGTTGCTCGGCCACTTGATCTATGTCAAATTGATCTTTTGCTTTTGAGTGATCTAATTTCATTGGAATTTCAGAATTGCATACCTAAATAATACTTTCGGGGGCTTGTTTTTTATTGTCGGGCTCTTGCTAGAGCCGCATCTACTGCTTGTTGTTGGTCACGTTTAGTGATCCAGTGGTGGTATGTACGCGTATGAATGGCTACTGAATGTCCCATCATTCTTGCCGCAACAGTGTCAGGTAGGCCTATATGTATGGTGCGTATTGCCCATGCATGACGAAGGTCGTATGGCGTTAGAGGCATACTGTAGCGACGAAATTGCTCAGCTACTCGCCTTCCAACTTGCTGAAGTGTAGTTTTCTTAAGATCAGTTTCTATTAAGGGCAGAAGATTTGGCTTGATTCCTAATTGGTATAAACCGAACTCTTCTATCCATTCAGGGTGAAATGGCCAAACTTGATGTTCTCCTGTTTTTGTATTAGGAAGGACTCGTAGAACTTGATCGCAATTTTTGCTCAGGGTGGATAGATCGCTATAGAAAATTTCATGGTTTCTTAACCCATAAGTGGCCATTAATCCAAAGGCTAATTTCCATCTTGGATTGGGAATTCTAGAAAAAGCTTGAACAATCTGCTCATCATTTGGCAGTTTCCGGAAGTTCGCCTTATGTAAGCCGTATCCTCCAGCATGAGCTTTCCAGTCTTTAGGCAGGCTTATTTCTAGGTGTCTAGCAAGTGCTCCTAATGCAATGCCAGATTGTTGTCTGCTTCTACTATTTTCTTCATATGAAGCAATAGTTTCCTTAAGTAGTTCAATGCTTAGCTGACCTTTTCCCTGTAGAGATAGTTTCTGAAGCCTGCGTAGGTATGGAAGATATGCGGCAGTCCAAGTTGTGCGGCTTCCAGAAGGGGATTGCTTCCGTTGAGGATTCGTAAAGAAGGCAGATTCGAAACTCTTTATTGCTTGCACAACGTCAGAGTTAGAAGTTGTATTTCCCTCTCTATTTAGAGATACTGTTGACCAGTGATTCCATTTGAATTGCTTGCGCTCTAGTTCTAAATGAACTAACTCTAGAATTTTTTGTGCTTCTTTAAGCCCTTCTTGAGTGGCTTGAATTTTTAAACTGATTCTCTGAATTTTTGATTTTCCTGTTTCCTTCTTGCAAGGTAGATGGCCTCTAAGATTTAGGAGATCTCCACGATGTTCAATCCTTAATCTGACTCCTCTTCTAGAGAGTTCGGTGTTGATCTTGTTCAGCTGGTTGCTGAGAGCCATAATTCTTCAAAGTTATTGCTACCTTGACGTTGAAAAGGGCTTCCCTCAAGCCCTTGTACGGAGTTCTTTTCGAAATGACCCGTATAGGCGTTGTCTTAATGAACTTGGGAGGCCCTGAACGCATTCAGGATGTAGGCCCATTTCTCTACAATCTTTTTTCAGACCCTGAGATTATTCGGCTGCCTATACGCTCGCTGCAGAAGCCTATGGCTTGGTTAATAAGTAGTCTTAGGAGTAGTAAATCTCAACAGGCATACCTCTCAATTGGAGGAGGCTCTCCTCTCCGCCGAATTACTGAGCAACAGGCAAGGGAATTACAAAGCGAACTTCGGCAACGCGGCATTAATGCCACAAGTTATGTCGCTATGCGTTATTGGCATCCATTTACTGAATCTGCAGTGGCTGATCTCAAGGCCGATGGAATCGAGGAGGTTGTTGTCTTGCCTTTATACCCTCATTTTTCCATTAGTACTAGTGGCTCAAGTTTTCGCGAATTAGAAAGGTTGCGTCAATCAGACACTACTTTCCAAAAGTTATCTATTAGATGTATCCGTAGTTGGTATAACCATCCTGGTTACTTGAATGCGATGGCAGATTTGATTTCAAATCAGATTTTTCTGTCAGAGATACCATCTAAAGTAAATATATTTTTTACAGCTCATGGTGTGCCCAAGAGTTATGTTGAAGATGCTGGTGACCCTTATCAAAAGGAAATTGAAAGTTGTGCAGCATTAATAATGAATGTACTTAAAAACCGCCTTGGATATGAGAACCCATATACCCTTGCATATCAGAGTAGAGTGGGTCCAGAAGAATGGTTAAGGCCATATACTAATGAAGTCTTGGAAGACCTTGGCAAGGCTGGGATAAGAGATCTTGTTGTTGTTCCTATAAGCTTCGTAAGTGAACATATTGAAACTCTTGAAGAAATAGACATTGAGTATAGAGAGTTGGCGAAGAAGAATGGTATTGAGAATTTTTATAGAGTCCCTGCTTTGGATACTTATCCTGCTTTCATTAGTTCTCTTGCAGATCTTGTTATTAGTAGCTTGAATGGCCCTCAAGTTGAGTTAGAAACAGTCTCGGAACTTCCTACAAAGGTTAAGCTTTATCCTCAAGAGAAATGGCAATGGGGTTGGAATAATAGCTCTGAGGTCTGGAATGGGAGAGTAGCCATGATTGTGTTTCTATCATTCGTCTTTGAGTTGATAATAGGTAAAGGTCCTCTTCATCTTTTAGGTTTGCTGTGAGAAGAATTAGCTTTTTGAGAGTATGCCTTTCCTCTTGTAAGTGGGTTTTGCGTTTCAGCTTTGATATTGATTGAGCCAGCTATCCAATGGGCATTTAATGTAAAGGTCTAGATCTCCATCATTTGCCGTGACTTTGACTTCTGCTTCCACGGCCTTGTCAAATTCTGCCGATAAACAGAGTCTTCATATCACCGGAGCAGACGCCTTAATGGATGCTCTTCGAAGACATGGCGTTGAAGTCATATTTGGTTATCCAGGTGGTGCAATCCTTCCTATATATGACGCAGTTCATAAGGCAGAAAGTCAAGGTTGGTTAAAGCACATTCTTGTAAGACATGAACAAGGTGGTAGCCATGCTGCTGATGGTTATGCAAGGGCAACTGGTCGAGTGGGGGTTTGTTTTGGGACTTCAGGGCCAGGTGCAACAAACTTAGTTACTGGAATAGCAACGGCACAGATGGATTCTGTGCCGTTGGTTGTAGTTACTGGACAAGTTCCACGTTCTGCTATTGGTACAGATGCCTTTCAGGAAACAGATATTTTTGGAATTACTCTTCCTATTGTGAAGCACTCATGGGTAGTTAGAGATCCTGCAGACATTGCCTCAGTTGTTGCACAAGCTTTTTTAATAGCTTCTTCGGGTAGGCCTGGACCAGTCCTGATTGATATCCCAAAAGATGTTGGCCAGGAATATTTTGATTATCAACCTATCGATCCAGGCGATTCGGTGCCGGCAGGGTTTAGTGCCCCATCTTCACCAGATGAATGCTCCGTCAAGGCGGCTCTTGAACTTATTGAAAAGGCTCAACGTCCTTTGTTTTATGTCGGAGGTGGTGTCATTTCTTCAGGTGCCCATGAAAGCCTTGCTGAGTTAGCCAGTCGTCATCAGATACCAGTCACTACAACTCTTATGGGTAAAGGGGCTTTTGATGAGCAGAACTCCTTGTCGGTAGGAATGCTTGGTATGCATGGGACCGCCTATGCAAATTTTGCCGTTACAGAGTGCGACCTATTAATTGCTGTAGGTGCTCGTTTTGATGACAGAGTTACTGGGAAACTAGATACATTTGCTCCTAATGCAAAGGTAATTCATTTTGAAATTGATCCAGCTGAGATTTGTAAAAACCGGCCAGCAGATGTGGCTATTTTAGGTGATGTTAGTCACAGTCTTATAAAGCTACTTGAAGTAAGTAAGGCAAGAAAAGTTGAACCTAAGACATCAGATTGGTTGACGATGATTGATATGTGGAAAGACAAATACCCTTTATTTACTCCACCTCCACAAGGAGAAATTTACCCGCAAGAGGTAATTCTTGCAATCAGAGATCTTGCTCCTGGAGCGTTTATAACAACTGATGTTGGCCAGCACCAAATGTGGGCAGCTCAATATCTACGTAGTGGCCCTCGAAAGTGGATAAGTAGTGCAGGTTTAGGAACTATGGGTTATGGGATGCCTGCTGCTATGGGTGTACAGTGTGCTTTTCCAAAAGACCAAGTAATTTGTGTCGCTGGTGATGCAAGTATTCTGATGAATATTCAGGAGCTAGGGACTATCGCTGAATATCAACTTCCTTTAAAGGTTGTGATCGTTAATAATCAGTGGCAGGGAATGGTTAGGCAATGGCAAGAAAGTTTCTATGAGGAGAGATATTCTGCTTCAAATATGCTTCCAGGAATGCCTAGCTTTAAATCACTTGCAGCTGCATTTGGCATTAAAGGAATAGAGATTAAAAATCGCGATGATCTAGAGCCTCAGTTGAAGAATGCTTTTATGAATCCAGGGCCAATGTTTATAGATGTTCATGTAAGGCGAGGGGAAAATTGTTATCCAATGGTTCCACCTGGCAAGAGTAATGCTCAGATGGTTGGGTTGCCTTCTCTCCCTGAGCCAGTAATGGAGATCCATAGAAAATGATTTATACATTTTGGTTGTTTTTATTGGTCTTTCTTCTCGGAGTCCCAAGTCCCACTAATGCTGCTGAGATTTTGCAAATTCAAAGCTCTACGTTGTTGCAAATAGGTGACCATAATCGGACTTATACTGTTCAACTTGCATGCATCTCTGTTGATTCCTCTGATGATCAATCTGCTAGGAATTTGTTGAGAGCTGAGTTGCCTAGGAGGAAAAAGGTGAATCTTAGGCCAGAGGGTTCTGAGGAAGGTGTTTTGCTTGCTCGGGTTATGCCCCTTGGTAGTGAGAAAGATTTATCCAAGCGTTTAGTAGAAGCTGGCTTGGCTAAATGGTCATGTGATTATGCGTAAACCTCATACTGATTTCTTTATCTTTATGGTGAGCATGTGTTGCGTTTAAGTGAGTTAAGGCTCCCACTTGATCATCAAGATGATGATTTAACCTCGCAAATAATTAGAAGACTTAGGATTAAGTCTTCAGATTTAAAAAGCACAAGGATTTATAAAAGAAGCATTGATGCAAGAAACCATGAACAAATTCAGGTAGTTTATAGCGTAGATGTTGAAGTTTATCAAGAAAGTCAGTTGCTTAAGCGACACTTGGGCTCTAAAGGCATTCGTAAGACACCGGAATTTAAATATGAGCAGGTTGCTAAATTCTCTAGAGGTTTCTATAAGACAATTCAGCGACCCATTATTGTAGGGGCAGGCCCTTGTGGCTATTTTGCCGCTCTGACACTTGCTCAAATGGGTTTGAGGCCTTTACTCATTGAGAGGGGGAAAGCGGTTAAGGAAAGAACATTAGATACTTTTGCTTTTTGGAAAGGTCATTCGCCTTTTAATCCTGATTCAAATGCTCAGTTTGGTGAGGGTGGCGCTGGAACATTTTCAGATGGGAAGCTTTATAGCCAGGTAAGTGACCCTAAGCAATATGGACGAAAGGTACTTGAAGAATTGGTTTTGAGTGGGGCTAATCCAGAGATTCTTACACTGCATCATCCTCATATAGGCACCTATAAATTGGCTACAGTGGTTAGAGGTCTTAGGAAAAGAATTGAGGCCTTGGGGGGAGAATTCCTATTTGAAGCTTGTCTAGAAGAGTTGCTTTTAGAGCCTTTAAATGATATTAACTGCTTGGTAAAATCTTCTAGAATTATTGGCATAAGACTTTCATCTGGGGAGATTTTACATACACGTAATATTGTTTTAGCTATTGGCCATTCTGCTCGTGATAGCTTTGAAATGCTGGAAAGAGTGGGGGTATCCCTAGAAGCAAAACCTTTCTCGGTTGGCTTAAGAGTAGAACATCCTCAGGACTTGGTTGACCGTGCACGTTGGGGGCTAAAAGCAGGTCATCCTCGATTAGGACATGCCGAATATAAGTTGGTGCATCATTCACATAGTGGACATTGTGTATATAGCTTTTGCATGTGCCCCGGTGGTCTTGTGGTTGGGTCAACTTCTGAAAAAGGATGTGTGGTAACTAATGGTATGAGTCAACATTCGAGAAATGAACGTAATGCAAATGGGGCCCTGGTTGTTAACTTGAAAAAAAATGAACTTTTAAAGTATGAGAGATGGTCAGGTGATCCTTTTGCTGGTGTCGCTTTGCAGAGAGATTTAGAGCAAAGAGCTTTTAGGATGGGAGGTAGTAATTACTGTGCTCCTGTCCAACGATTAGAGGATTTTTTATTAGGGAATACTACGAAGTCGCTTGGGCAGGTTAAACCCTCATATTTGCCTGGAATAAAACTTGCGGAATTAAGTCAATCTTTGCCTGATGAGATTATTGATGCGATCAAAGAAGCAATTCCAAAATTCTCTAAATACTTACATGGATACAATCATCCTGATGCATTACTTACAGCAGTAGAGACTCGAACATCGTCCCCAATTCGTATATCTAGAGACAAGAATATGGAGTCCGTTAATGTGCAAGGCTTAATACCTGCAGGTGAGGGGGCTGGATATGCAGGAGGGATTTTGTCTGCTGGTATTGATGGCATAAAAGCCGGCGAAGCTCTTGCTAGAAAGTTGTTGGATAGTAAATCTATGGACGAGAGATAATACCACTCCATTGGATTGCTTTTTTTTTGTCTCTTCGCCACGAATTAAAGAGACTTGGGTGAGATGCTGTACAAACATTACTCAGCGTGACTTGACAGGTCTCTAACCCCGCTAGTTCAAGTTGATATTTTGCTATTAGTTTAATGTCTAGGAAAATTTTTTTCTTATCATTTGTTTTAATTATTGCTCCTAGTTCTCTGAGCTCTTCAACAATTTTTTGACTATTATTTGAATAAAGAGTTTTATCGCATTTTAAATTCTTTATTATTTCCTCCACAACACCTAGTTCTACTGGATATTTGTTGCTGCAAATAGCAGGACCTATTGCTATCAGCAATGAATTTTTATTAACTCCCTTCTCCTCCATTTTCCTGATTAGTCTTGGCAAAATTCCCAAGGCGAGACCTCTCCATCCAACATGGCAGGAGGCAACTTTGCCTTGGGCATTGTCTGCTAATAGAATGGGCATGCAGTCCGCTGAATATACCCACAAACTTTGTTTTTTGTTATCACTTATTAGGCAATCTGCTTGAAAAGGGGTTTCCTGATTAGTCTCTGATGCATTGATAATCTTATTGCTATGTATTTGCTTTAAATAGTAAGCCTTAACGTCTTCGGCCAGGCCTTTAGACAAATGAATGGGATCTAAAGAATCTTTCCGTTTGGTAAAGAAACCGTGTTTAAATCCATTGCCTGAGAGTAGATCTGATTGAAGATAGTATGAGCCTGACTGATTTACCCAAGTCCAGTTTTTATTTTCTGGTAACAATTTGATTGGACTTAAATCTCTATTTTCAGGTCTATCTAATGACAATTTGCTTATATTCTAGGAAGGTCACGCAACATCCAGAATCCAGTAAAGCTTTGGACCTCTGGAGTCGACTGTATTGCTATGAATTGCAATCCCCCAGCATTCTCTCTTGAGTGCAAAAGTTTCTCTTCGGTATTTTTTGCAGTCGCTTTGTCGAGATCAGTGACTAGCCATCGATCTTCTTGCCCTGCCTCTAGAAGCAGTTGATTCCCCTCTATTAGAAGTCTTACTGGCTCAAGTCCTCCAAGCCAACCTGCTAAGGCAAGTGATCTCGATTTGCTAAAAATTCTGAGGCCTGGAATTTGTAGATTCTCGTCCTGTACATTGCCTATAGGGGTTAATCCACTGAACTCCATAGGCCACTCTTCTGCTTCTCGTAATAGTCCTATGGAAAGTGATGCCAAAGTCAATGCATCACCACGAACTGCCTCAGGCAAAGGAACTGCTTGATTGAGGATTGGCGTAGGTGGAGGAGCAAGGGGGCCTGCCATATATCCCTTTTGTGTTGGATATAGATCTCTTTCTCTCTCAGTTAACCATTGGCAAAGTGAATATGTTCGGCGGCTAGGAATCACCTCAATGTTTAAGGCAGTAGCAGCTTTCTTTACCATGGTTTTCATTGAAGTTCGCCAGCATCGAATCCTCAATGGAATCTCCCAACCTTGTTTTTGAGCCTCTGCAAGAGCTTCTTTAATTGCCTCTGTAAGCCAAAGAGAATTAACCTCTGATGCAGGACAACATTTTTCCCATTTAAAGGGAGCAGAGCCAGAGGCATCTTCAGTACTAATAATTAATAGCTCCCATCTTTTTTTTCCATCTGGCTCAATAATTGGCCTTGAGTAAAAATCAAGTTCCCAATCTGCTCTTTTTGGGGTTGTTAGTTGTTCTTCAGGAGTATTAGACATTATTCGTTAATTTCTTCTTTTACTGGCTCTTGTTTAAGTAAGTTGCGAACTTTGTTTGCTCTTTCGGAGGCTTCTTGCATCAGCTTATCTTTTTCTATAAGTATTTCTCCAGGAGGACCTTCCAGAAGAGCTGTATTAAGGCCGATACGTCCCCGGCCTGGATCTAGTTCAGTGATGAGGGCTTTTACTTGATCGCCATGTGTAAAAACTTCTCTAAGTGATCTTAGTGAACCATTAGTGATTACCGACTGATGAAGCAAACCACTTACTCCGCCTAAATCAACAAAAAAACCATAAGGCTTTATTGCAACTACTTTGCCTTCAACTAGTTGACCAATTTCTAATTGTGCAAATCGAGCCGCAATTGTTGCTCTTTTTTCTGAAAGAACGAGCTTCCTCGTGTCTGGGTTTACTTCTAGGAATGCAACTCCAAGAGATTTGCCAACAAGACTTTCATGCTCTTCTCCGTGTTCAAGTTGCGAACGTGGAATGAAACCACGCAACCCTTCTAAGTCACAAGTAACACCTCCTCGATTGAAACCATTGATCTTTACTTGAACAACTTGGCCTTTTGCTTCCATCTCACGAACTTTGTCCCAACTTTTACGAAGGGCAAGTGCCCGGCAACTGATGGTTACCATACCGTCGGCATTTTGATCTCTAGTAACAAGGACTTCAACCTCCAAGCCTTTAGGGAATTTTTCTTTGAGGTTTGTGATAACCCCTAGACCACATTCGTTTTTAGGCATGAAGCCAGGGGCTTTCCCACCAATGTCAACGTAAACCCCATCACTTTCCACCCCAATAACAGAACCTTTAGCGACCTCTCCAGTGCTGCCAATGGGCTCGTTTTCATCTAGAGCTGCGAGGAACGCGTCTTCATCAAAGTCAAAGTCATCAACACTTCTTGAGAATTGGGTTTGTTGGTCTTCGGCTGAATTTGTATTTTGATACTTGCCGGGTGTTTGGCTGTTTCCAAGAAGATCTCCCATCGTTACCCCCTGGATATCTTCTAGATCAAACCGATTGTCATTTTTTATAGGCTTGCTCAAACCAGTTCTTGAAGGAACATTGGATAGTTGTTCTATTCCTTTTCCAGTATTCGTTTGGGATTTATTGGTTTCATTGGCTGTTTCTTGCTCTGCGTTGCTTTCTGAAGGCGCAGCGGCTTTTTCGTCCCGCCGACTGATGTGCATTACTTGCAGTGGCTTCCTGGCAGCCTCTGCAGGAGGCTTTGGTGGAATTGGTTGGTTCGATTTCGGACTGCTGCCGGATCCGGCCATAGGGACCTGGGGGGTCGTCGATGGGCCATTCTTACAGGCAATGTGAGGTTCTTTTCGCTGTTAAGAATTGATGACTTTGAATTTTCGCCGCTTTGATTATCTCTCTTGGCCAGAAGCTGCAGTTGCTGCAAGGGCTAAAGGGTCTACTTTGATTTGGCCATTTGGGGCTTGTGAGCAGCATGGACCACATTTGCCGTTAGTTACAGATAACTTTTTTGCTGAACAAATTCTTCTAAAGGTTCTTGATCGAATGCCGAAGGAATGTCCCTTATGGATGCTCCCTTCTCAAAGTTTTGGCTTTTCTCCTGAGCATTCGTCTTTCCCTGGCACTATTTCAATTTCTGCATCATTGTTATTGCAGATTGTTATGGAAGTTGGTGAGCAATTGGCCTCTTTAGGCGTTAGAAGACTTTTGTTTTTTAACGCCCATGGTGGCCAAATTGGGCTCTTACAGGCTGCAGGTCGCGAGCTTCGTATGAAATGCCCCGAAATGGCTGTTTTGCCTTGCTTTATTTGGAGTGGTGTTCAAACTATCAACGACGTAATTCCGCCGAAGGAAAGAATCGGAGGACTTCATGCCGGTTTAGCAGAAACAAGTTTGATGCTTTCTCTAGCACCTGAATTAGTTGGTGGAGATAGACCATCGGATGGTGTTTTGAGTAATCAGACAAATCCCTCTGAACCACCATATGGCTGGTCTCTAGAAGGACCAGCCCCATGCTCATGGCTTACAGAAGATCTAAGTCAAAGCGGGGTTATTGGGGATAGCAGCAAGTCGAGCAGGGCTCTTGGACAAAAGATTGAAGAGGCTTTGATCTCCCACTGGGTTGAGCTTTTCAGCAGTCTTATGGCAAGTAATTGGCCTCCTGTGAAGCCTTTCTCATCGAGTTGATTTAACTACTTAATAACACTGAACATGATATTTGCGAGAGAGATGGTTAAAGTCACTCCCACTGCTTAGCTTAGTTAAGATTCATGCCCACCCTTGAATCACCGGTTCTTTCAGTTGTGGACGGCCAGGAGGACCTATCTGTAGCCCTTCCCGACTTCACCACTGAGACCTACAAAGACGCATACAGCCGAATCAATGCAATTGTGATTGAAGGAGAGCAGGAGGCTCATGACAATTACATGTCTATTGGGACACTCCTTCCTGATCAAGCCGACGAGTTGAAAAAGTTGGCTCGCATGGAACTCAAGCATATGAGGGGATTCACTGCTTGTGGGAAGAATCTGGACGTTGTAGCGGATATGGAATTCGCTAAAAAGTTTTTTTCACCTCTGCATGGAAACTTCCAGAAAGCTTTGCAAGAGGAGAAGCTGACAACCTGCTTTCTTATCCAGGGAATCCTTATAGAAGCTTTTGCTATTTCGGCTTATCACGTTTATATCCGTGTAGCTGACCCGTTCGCGAAGAAAATTACTGAAGGTGTTGTTCAAGACGAGTACCTTCACCTGAATTATGGCCAGGAGTGGCTAAAAGCCAATTTAAAAACTTGTAAGGACGAGCTTATGGAAGCAAACAAAGTAAACCTTCCGCTCATCCGCTCAATGTTGGATGAGGTGGCGAAGGATGCTTCCGTGCTCCATATGGATAAGGAGGAACTAATGGAAGAATTCATGATTGCTTACCAAGATTCTTTAACTGAAATCGGTTTAGACAACCGAGAAATTGCTCGAATGGCTCTTGCAGCAGTTGTTTGACTTGAATTAGACCTAGGTTAATAACTTAAATAAGACGGTTTTCTTATAGTCCCCTGGTACTAATTCTTGGTTCCGTGGGACGATAGTGGATTAATGTCCTCCTACAAGGCTATCTAATTAGCTCGGATACGCATACTCCATTAAATGTTTGGATTAATCGGACACTCCACAAGTTTTGATGACGCAAGGCGAAAAGCCTTTGATCTTGGCTATGACCACATAGCTGAGGGTGATTTGGATGTTTGGTGTAGCGCTCCCCCTCAGCTTGTAGAGCATGTTGAGATTGTTAGCCCTTCTGGGAAGAGTATTGAAGGTGCGTATATCGACTCTTGTTTTGTGCCTGAGATGTTGGGCCGTTTTAAAACAGCTCGTCGCAAGGTCCTAAATGCTATGGAACTTGCTCAAAAGAAGGGAATAAGTATTACAGCTTTGGGAGGCTTTACTTCCATAATTTTTGAGAACTTCAATTTGCTTCAACATCAGCATGTTCGAAATACAATTCTTGAGTGGGAGAGATTTACAACAGGGAATACTCATACCGCATGGGTAATTTGTAGACAACTTGAAATTAATGCTCCGTCTATAGGGATTGATTTAAAGAAGGCTAGGGTCGCAGTAGTTGGAGCTACTGGGGATATCGGAAGTGCCGTTTGTAGGTGGCTCTCACAAAGGACTGGAGTTGCTGAACTCCTTTTGGTCGCTAGGCAACAAAATCCTCTTAAAGAACTTCAAGCAGAATTAGGCGGAGGGAGAATAATGTCTCTAGAAGATGCTTTGCCTGATGCTGACGCTGTGGTTTGGGTGGCAAGTATGCCGAGAACTTTAGAAATTGATGCAACTAAATTGAGGAAGCCTTGTTTAATGATTGATGGTGGCTATCCAAAGAATTTAAGCTCAAAACTTTCTGGGTCGGGTGTACATGTCTTAAAGGGTGGCATAGTTGAGTTTTTTGCTGATATTGGTTGGAACATGATGGAGTTAGCGGAGATGGAAAAACCTCATAGACAAATGTTTGCTTGTTTTGCTGAGGCGATGCTTCTGGAATTCGAGAATTGCCACACTAATTTTAGTTGGGGGCGTAACAACATCACTCTTGAGAAAATGGACTTTATTGGAGAGGCCTCTGTTCGCAATGGGTTCTCCACACTCAACTTGAAGACCCCTCTTCAGGTAGCTGCTGCCTGAACTAATTCTTTTACTCTCTCCTCCTGAAATGGCTAGACGTTATCTGCTCGAGTTTGAGAAACCCTTAGTTGAGCTTGAAAAGCAGATTGAACAGATTCGTGAACTGGCCAGAGATTCAGAGGTAGATGTTAGTCAGCAATTGCTTCAGCTTGAAACGCTTGCTGCGAGGAGAAGGGAAGAAATCTTCCAAGCACTAACACCGGCGCAGAAAATTCAGGTTGCTAGACACCCACATAGACCAAGCACATTAGATTTTATTCAGATGTTTTGTGAAGACTGGGTTGAATTGCACGGCGATAGAACAGGAAGTGATGACCAGGCTTTGGTTGGTGGTATTGGGCGAATAGGCCATAGATCGGTGATGTTAATTGGACAACAAAAGGGAAGAGACACTAAGGAAAATGTTGCAAGAAATTTTGGGATGGCCACGCCTGGGGGCTATAGAAAAGCACTTCGCTTAATGAATCATGCAGATCGTTTCAAGTTGCCGATCATAAATTTCATTGATACACCAGGGGCCTATGCGGGTTTGCAAGCTGAGGAGCAAGGACAAGGAGAAGCAATAGCAGTGAATTTACGTGAAATGTTTCGTCTTAGAGTTCCAATTATTGCAACTGTGATTGGCGAGGGCGGATCTGGTGGAGCCTTAGGTATAGGAGTCGCTGATCGGCTTTTGATGTTTGAACATAGTGTTTATACAGTTGCTAGCCCTGAGGCGTGTGCATCAATTTTGTGGAGAGATGCCGCGAAGGCACCAGAAGCAGCAGCAGCTTTGAAAATAACTGCTCCAGATCTTCTTAATTTGGGAGTCCTAGACGAGATTATTAAAGAACCAGCCGGAGGAAATAATTGGGCCCCTCTCAAGGCCGGAGAATCACTTAGAAAGGCCTTAGAAAGTCATTTAGACGAGCTGTTGTCATTATCCACTGAACAATTACGTGAATCGCGATATAGGAAATACAGGGCGATTGGAAGGGTTCTCGAACAAACTACTTCTGAGACGGCTTAAGTGCTTAAATTCTGAAGGGTTGTCTTTTCTATTTTGCCTACAGTACTGATAACAGGGGCCTCTAGAGGAATAGGAGAGGCTGCTGCAAAGAAATTTGCCAATGCTGGTTGGGACTTGTTATTAGCCTCTCGAAATTCCGATTCTCTTAAATCACTATCTCAGGAGCTTCGTTCCACAGGCAGGTCAATTGCTACTAAATCGATTGATTTTTCAAATCCAGAATCTATTTCACCTTCTTTAGCAGTACTTCTTCAGAAGGGAGATGCCCCTTCAGTTCTAATCAATAATGCAGGTGTTGCATGGACTGGTGATCTCTTGCAAATGTCATTAAACCATTGGCAATGGATGCTTCAAGTAAATCTAACTAGTGTTTTTCAGATTTGCGCTGAAGTTGTACCAGTTATGCGTGATAAGGGAGGATTGGTTATTAATGTAAGTAGTCATGCTGCTCGCAATTCTTTCCCTCAATGGGGTGGATATTGCGTTTCTAAAGCTGCTTTGGAAAGCTTTACTCGTTGCTTGGCTGAAGAAGAGCGATCAAATGGTATTAGGGCATCAACCCTTACTTTGGGTTCAGTTAATACCACATTATGGGATCAAGAAACCGTCAATAGTGATTTTGATCGTCATGCCATGCTTTCTTCTGATCAGGCTGCTTCAACCCTTCTTTACATGGCAGAACAACCTTCATCGCAACTTATAGAAGACCTTACTTTGATGCCAGCGAAAGGTGCTTTTTGAATAGCCTATATTGTTTCAAGTAGATCAACAATATAGAAAAGTTTAGGTAAATATAAGAATAATAATCATGAAATCAAACCCCACTTCGGATTTACATTAAGCAGCATTTTGAGGATTGGTAATTTTTTACGAATGACGATGCCGCTGGATATACAAGCTTCGTTAAGCTTTGGCTAAAACCTTTTGTAAGACAGTTGATTCTTTAAGTTTTTTTATTGTTCATGAGAATCACAAATATTCAATAGACTGCTGGCGAGGATAGGCGCAGTTGAGACCACCTAAGAGTATTTAGATGGATAATCTATTCGCAGTTATTTCTATATTTTTGAGTAGGCTGTTCCTGTTGTGCTATTGATCAGAAGAGGAGATCTGCTCGTTAGCAGCTCTTAGGGAGGTCAATAAGGTTTTTACCCGCGGGATATTTTTTATTCCTGGTGCTTCTTCAAGGCTGCTTGAGGCGTCAATGCCGTAAGGAGTTGTTTCTTTAAGTACTTCTTGAAGATTTTCTGGCGATATGCCTCCTGCAAGCCACCAAGGGGACTTGAAAACTATTTCTTTTAACCAATCAAGGGGAATTCTCTTACCAGTGCCGCCAAGTTGCCCTTGACTCCAGGCATCTAGAAGTAAGGCGTCAACATGATTTGTATAACCATTGACTTTAAAAATATCCTTCTCTTGCTGGATTCTCAGGGCTTTCCACCACTTTATATTTGGAAACCTATTTCTTAGCGTAAAACATCTTTCTGGTGATTCTTCGCCATGCAACTGAATGATTGAAGGAGTGCCTTCCCCCCCTAATGCTGATTCATATGCCTGGTCGTCAAGATCTGCAACAACCCATACTCTCTCTATGTTGTGATTTGTCTTGCTTAGTGCATCAAAAAGTGCACGGCGTTTTCTCTCCTCTAGGTATCTTGGCGAGGTACTAACTCCGACAACCCCGATAGCGTCTACTCCCAGACTTGAAATTTCCAAAGCTTGACTTTTTTGGGTGATTCCACAGATTTTTATGGCTGTTGGTTTTGTCGAGCTCATTTTTAAGGCTTTTTGCTTTTGCTTTTCTAGGATTAAATGGATATTTCCTTTTTCATAGTTTAGTTAGAGAGGAAAAAGTATTGGAAGGTTGGGAACTTATGCGGATCCGGGGTATTCCCTTAAGGGTTCATCCAAGTTGGTTTTTGATTTTGGTTCTCTTTACGTGGTCTGCGGAGGGCCAGATAAGTCGGCTTGCAGAGGTTGCTATTCCTGTCTGGGTTAGCTGGGGCTTGGGACTAATCACAGCTTTGCTTCTGTTCTTTTCGGTTCTACTTCATGAGTTGGGACATTCGTTTGTTGCTATTCATGAGGGCGTCAAGGTACAAAGCATTACTCTGTTTTTGTTGGGTGGCGTGGCCAGAGTTGAAAAAGAATGTTCGACACCAATGGCTGCACTTCGAGTTGCAGCAGCAGGCCCCCTTGTCAGTCTTATACTTGCTTTTTGCCTTCTTAATTCTGTTGATTCAGCTTTAGATTTAAATCCGTTTCTTGCAAATATGGTGAGACAACTTGGCTCATTAAATCTTGTTTTGGCATTATTCAATTTGTTGCCTGGTTTGCCTTTGGATGGAGGTTTAATACTTAAAGCAATAGTTTGGCAGCTAACTGGTAATAAAAGAAAAGGCATTCAAATCGCAACCGCCACTGGACGATTGCTGTCAATATTTGCCATTGTATTGGGGATATGGCTATTTATTAGAGGAGGAGGTTTAGGAGCACTTTGGTGGGCAATCCTTGGTTGGTTTGGGTTGTCAGCTTCTAGGTCTCAAAGTCAGATGATGGCCTTACAGCAGTCTCTATGTGACTTAAGTGTAGGGAAGGCTTTAGGACGACGATTTAGGGTTCTCGAAGACGATGAGTCATTAAAAAGATTAAGTCAATTGCGACTTTCAATAAAGGATGATTCGCAAATCTCCGATTGGGTTCTTGTCTGTCGCTCTGGACGATGGGTAGGTTATGTATCTGATCAGCCTCTTAAAGAAATTCCTATTCAACAGTGGGATCAGCAAAAAATAGGAGATCATATGCGCTCTTTAAATGAATTGCCTTGCATAGGAGAAAAGGACCCACTTTGGAAGGCGGTTTTGTCATTAGAAAGAAGCGATCAGGGAAGACTCCTTGTTTTTAATCTTGCAGGATTACCTTCTGGAACACTTGATAGAACTGATCTCGGTGAAGCTGTCTTAAAGAGTCTTGGATTGCGGTTGCCTGTTTCAATCCTTAATAGTGCAAGGGAGCAAAATATCTATCCATTGGGGATTTCTTTCCCTCAGGTTGTTGAGGCAATGATTGCTTCAGGAGTAGTAGATGCACCTAACTAATTCAAGGGCACAATATATTTTGACGAGTTAAAAGAAAGCTTTTCTTTCTCATCCCTTGTAAGCTCACTTTTGTGCCAATTAATTTCTGGCCAAGATGTATTTAGCCCCATTAAGAGAAACTCTTGGAGTCCTTTTCTAGGGATTGACGATGGCGCTGGCTCAGGTGCGCAACTATTGAAAATTTCTCTCCAAAGCTTGGTTGGGGGGTCTAAGAGTATTTCTCCGTGTTGAAGCAAATATCCTTTCCGCCAGAATTGGGCACTTCCAACTCTTTTTTGACCATTGGGATCTATAAGATCGGCAATTGTTGAGGTTTGGAAGCAATCTCTATTGATTGGGCTTAAGGATTCAGTCCCAAATCTCAGTGGAAAACCAAGTTCTGCAAAGGATTTTATAAGCCAGGAAGTCGTTTGGTAATAAGCTTCTTTTCGTTTTTTGGGTGCCCCAGGCCAAACTAGTGAGTATGTCAGTCCTCCTATATGGAGGACTCCCCCACCCCCGCTCGGTCTTCTAACAATGTTGAAGGCTTCAGACTTGGCAAGTTTTGCCCAAGATTTTGGCCATTGGAGTTGATTACGTCCTATAGATAGCCAATTCCCTTCCCACTGGTAGAAGCGCAAGGTTGGTGAATTGCTGGAATTTTCAAGGCTGCTTTCTAGTAGTAACTCATCTAGGGCCATTTGTTTGGGTCCAGATGTTTTCAATAAAGGCAGCAAACGCCCATTCATAGGTTTAAGAACATAAAAGGTGTTTTGATGCTGTTGAGTTTCCTGAGATTGATTTTTTGGAATCTATTGCTTGAGTTTCCAAAAGAGCTGCTGTGTTTAAGGGTTCGTTTATAGGCTGAAAATGTCTGAATTGGGCTTTTTATCATTTATAGGTGTGACAGGGCTTTGCAAAGAATGGCTAGTTGTAGGGATTTATTGGGAGAATAGAGTTGTTTTTAAAGTTTTCCTCATGGACCCAGTAATCGACCTTGCCGGAATGCTCCTTGTTGTGGTTTTCCATGCGGGTATCTTGGCTCTTCGCTTAGGAACAGCTCTTCATAGGGCTTGATTTGTTGCTTTAGGGGCTTGGCAGGAAAGGTTCTCTGCGATACAAGCGGTTAACCGGTAAAAAACTTTGATCTCATCTCTGGAAAAATCCAGCAAGAGAAAACGGAGTCGTTCTCGCCTTCCTCAACAGAAATCATCATCTAGTTGCTCGGCTTCTTCCAAAGTAGATGCTGCAACTTTGGCGTCTACTTTGCAGCTTCAGGAGCAACGTAGAGATGTTGTATACAGTCTCATCGCTTTAGGTATGAAGTTTGGCTTACTAGTTCTTGGTGGAGTAAGCCTTCTAAAGCTGGGTTTTGCCTATTATCAACGTGTTAATAGACACGCTGAACTTACTGAAGTCCTTGATCAAGAGACTGCAAAATGGCTCGTGAAGCAAAAGAGATTTGATCGACTATTTACCCTTGGAGGAGACCGTCGCTTTATGTATGAGCAAGATCAGTGGATAGCTCCAAATAGGGTAAGAATTATTTGGCGTTAAGCTCTAAATATAAATAGACAGAATTTTGATTAAACAAATTAAGTTTAACTCGCTCAAAGATCAAAAGCTTCAAAGTCTTCTTCAATGGCTTCTACTCAAGCTGCTCCAGGCACAGTCCTTATAACTGGAACCACCTCTGGGGTTGGTTTATATGCAACTAAAGCTCTTGTTGAACTTGGTTGGAGGGTAATTACAGCTAATAGAAACCCTCTTAAGGCAGAAGCAGCGGCACTTCAGCTAGGTTTGCCATCAGCGCGTCCTAGACAGCTGCAACATATACGAATGGACCTTTCTGATTTTGAGAGTGTTCAAGAAGGAGTTGACAATTTGCTTGCTTCTCTTGATGGTCCTCTAGATGCTCTTGTTTGTAATGCAGCTGTTTATTTACCAAGACTTAAGAAGCCTCGCTGGTCTGCACAGGGTTATGAAATTTCTATGGCAACCAATCATCTAGGTCATTTTTTGTTAATTCAACTTTTGCTGGATAACTTGAGGCGATCTTCACGCCCTGTTTGGACAGGGACTTCTTGGGGAAATGAGGGCCCTAGAGTCGTGATACTTGGGACAGTTACAGCAAACTATAAGGAGCTTGGTGGAAAAATCCCTATTCCTGCACCTGCTGATCTTGGCAATCTTTCTGGATTTGAGCAGGGATTCAGAGCACCAATTTGTATGGCCAGTGGAAAACGTTTTAAGCCTGGGAAAGCTTACAAGGACAGCAAACTTTGTAATATGATAACTACACAAGAGCTTCATCGTAGATACAAAGACTCTCCAATTTTATTTAGCTCTTTATACCCAGGTTGTGTAGCTAACACGAAGTTATTTAGGAATACTCCAAAGTTATTCCAAATACTTTTTCCTTGGTTTCAGAAATTAATTACAGGTGGATTTGTAAGCCAATTGCTAGCTGGACAGCGCGTTGCTCAGGTTGTTGCCGACCCGGAATTCGCCTTGTCTGGTGTTCATTGGAGTTGGGGTAACCGCCAAAAGAAAAACCGACAACAATTCTCACAAGAACTTTCTGAACGGGCAACGGACCCAGAAACTGCTAAGAAGGTATGGGACCTTTCGATGGAATTAGTTGGCCTTAGATAAAGTCTAAGTTTTTCTATATATATTAATCAAACCCCAAAAGGTCAAATATCTCTCTATCTTTCAGAGGTTCTGCTTGAAGTCCTTCCACATTATTCAGCATTTTCTCTGCAAGTGATAGATATTCATTTTGGACTTCTATTACGCCATCTTCTTCAGGATCCATTTCAAAAATAGTGCACTTTTTAAGCCTTGAACGGCGTATTGCATCTACATTTTTAAAATGAGCCATTGTTTTTAAGCCTGTCCGCTCATTAAACTTTTCTATCTGATCTAAATCTGCTGAACGGTTGGCAATTACTCCTCCAAGACGAACTTTGTAATTTTTGGCTTTAGCATTGATTGCCTGAACAATGCGATTCATGGCAAATATTGAATCGAAATCGTTTGCAGTAACTATCAAGCAATAGTTGGCATGCTGTAAAGGAGCAGCGAATCCACCGCAAACCACATCCCCAAGGACATCAAATATCACTACGTCGGTATCTTCGAGAAGATGGTGCTCTTTCAGTAACTTGACAGTTTGTCCTGTCACGTATCCTCCACAACCTGTACCTGCCGGAGGTCCTCCACTTTCAACACACATAACTCCGTTAAAGCCTTTAAACATAAAGTCTTCAGGCCGAAGCTCTTCGCTATGAAAATCTACTTCCTCCAAGATGTCAATCACTGTTGGGACCATCTTGTGGGTAAGAGTGAATGTGCTGTCGTGTTTAGGGTCACATCCAATTTGAAGAACTTTTTTCCCTAGCTTGGAAAATGCTGCGGAAAGATTAGAAGAGGTTGTGGATTTGCCAATCCCACCTTTTCCGTATACGGCAATCACAAGGGCTCCTTCTTGAATTTGAGCGGAAGGATCTTGTTGTACCTGTACACTCCCTTCGCCATCGGTCGGGCGCGTCAGGGTTGAAGTCATTGAATGCCCTTTTTATTGTGTTGTATTCATTTAAGACTGGAATATGTTCGGTTGGTGTTTGTTTATGAAATTCGACACATTGAGTTTGTTATTTGTTCCTTTGCAGTCTTCACTACAATTATTTTAGCAGGAAAATTGAGTCAAAATACTCAGGCCTAAAGCGTTAGTCCTGGACTAAGCGATTTGTATTTTGTTCTGTGTGGTTAGGCTCTGAAGTGAACCTTTGCGTCATACATCGTTTCGCTGTCAATGTTGCGACAACCAGCTTGTCTTGCGTATTTCTCAGTATTACGGCGAACTTTGCCTCTTACGAAAAAGGGGATTTTTGCTAGTTCAGCTTTTCCTTCTGATGTCCAAACAGGTGTTCCTTCAGATGAGTAGTTAATGTCCTGTTCTTCTGAACTTGGTTCTGCTTCTTTTTCACCTTTGTGTCCACCAAGATGTCCCAGATGACTTTGGTGTCCATCTACGAACTCAAAATCATGACGGAACATTCCTATCAAATGTTCTTCAAGCCCCATCATTAATGGATGTACCCAACTGTCGAAAATTACATTTGCTCCTTCCCATCCCATTTGTGGGCTGTAACGCGCTGGGACGTCTTGAACATGCATAGGCGTACTAATAACTGCGCAAGGAATTCCTAGTCGCTTAGCGCTATGACGTTCCATTTGGGTCCCTAGTACAAGTTCTGGGGCCGCTTCAGCCATAGCAGCTTCGACTTCAAGATAATCATTGGTAATTAAGGCTTCTAATTCAAGATCCTTTGCAGCCGAACGTATTTGTCTGGCCATCTCTCTGCTGTAAGTGCCAAGTCCAACAACTTCGAAGCCAAGCTCTTCTTTGGCGATCCTTGCTGCAGCAAGGGCGTGTGTTCCGTCTCCAAAAATAAATACTCTCTTGCCAGTTAGGTAATTTGAGTCAACAGACTGTGAATACCAAGATAATTTTTCTTGGTTAGAAGATGTCCTTTCTGTCGATAAAGGCAAGGATAAGATCTCATGAACTTCTTTTAAGAAGTCATGAGTTGCATTTACTCCGATTGGGACTGTTCGACTAAAAGGCATCCCAAAATTTCTTTCAAGCCAAAGGCATGTAGATTCTGCAATTTCTGGATATAGACAAACATTTGCATCGGCTTCTGGGAGCTTTAAAAGATCCTCTGGTGTAGCAGACAATGGAGCTACAACATTTACTCCAATATTATGTTCTTGAAGTAGCTTCTTTATTTCCAGAACATCATCACGACATCTAAATCCAAGCAAGGAAGGCCCTAAAAGGTTGACAGTTGGTTGCCTATTATTGCTTTTCCATGAAGTTGGGTTGTGTTCTTTATTTGTTGGGACTTCGTTTTTTAATAGCCCGCGGACTAATTGATAAAAAGTTTCAGCAGCTCCCCAATTCTCCTTTTTACTGTATGCCGGTAACTCAAGGCTAACTACTGGTATATCAAAACCCATACCCTGAGCAAGTGAGCCTGGCTGATCTTGGATCAATTCAGCTGTACAGCTTTCTCCAACAAGTAGAGCATTTGGTTGAAAACGATCCACTGCTTCACGGATGTGAAGCTTCACAAGTTCAGCAGTATCTCCTCCTAGGTCCCTTGCTTGAAAGGTGGTGTAGGTAACTGGTGGTCGTTGCCCTCTTCGTTCAATCATTGTGAACAGAAGATCTGCGTAGGTGTCCCCTTGAGGAGCATGCAGTACGTAGTGAACTTTTTCCATTGAGGCGGCGATCCTCATGGCCCCAACATGAGGTGGGCCTTCATATGTCCAGAGAGTTAATTCCATCGAATCAAACGATTGCTTTGGTTGTTTTGTTAAGGAGATTGTGGCGAGTAAGGGGGCGGGCAAATAACTCGGCCAGATCCGCTGCTTGATCAATCCCATGAATTGGGCTGAAGACAAGCTCTATTGACCATTTCGTTGAGATACCTTCAGCTTCTAGAGGGTTCGCAAGGCCCATTCCACAAACAACTAAATCGGGGTGATATTTACGAACTCGGTCGAGTTGTTTCTCTACATGTTGGCCTTCCATTACATGCGTTTTTTCAGGCAAAAGTTTTAATTCAGGTTCCATCATTTCTCTGTTCAGATAAGGGGTCCCTACTTCAATAAGCTCCATTCCACATTCACGATGTAAGAATCTGGCGAGAGGAATTTCAAGTTGTGATTCCGGTAAAAGAAAAATTCGTTTGCCTGAAAGTTCCTTGTGAAATGGTTGTAAGGCTTTACGAGCTCTTAATACCAAAGGGTCTAAGACTTCACTAATTAAATGTTGGGTAGCTCCAAAAGCTTGGGCAGCTGTTTGCATCCACAGCAGACTTCCTTCGACCCCCAAAGGGAATGGACTTGTCAGGATTTCGGCCCCTCTATCTTTGAGCGCTCTGGCGGTGTCGCTTAGATATGGCTGAGTGAGAAGCACTTTGGTTCCTGGACCAATTGAAGGGAGCTCTTTGGAATTGCGTGGGGGGAGACTTTGGATTTTGGGTATCCCAAGCCTTTTGAATAAGGTAAAAAGCCTATCTTCTACTTGATTGGCCAGTGTCCCAACGAGCAGGAGTTGCTTCTCCTCGCTTTTGGGCAGTAGGGGAACTAGAGCATTTAGGGCTCCATCTTCTCCTTGAGTAAAGGTGGTTTCAATTCCGCTTCCTGAGTAGTTCAGTACTGTTACTTGACCTTTGAAAACACTATTTAGCCTTTCTGCGACTCTAGCTAGATCAAGCTTGATCACTTCACTTGGGCAGGACCCTACAAGGAAAAGGGTTCGTATTTCAGGACGTCTTTTTAGTAAATCTTTAACGACTCGATCTAGCTCTTCATGAGCATCTGCAAGTCCGGCTAAATCTCTCTCTTCAAGGATTGCAGTCCCAAAACGTGGTTCCGCAAAAATCATCACCCCTGCTGCACTTTGAATTAAGTGAGCACAGGTTCGTGACCCGACAACGAGGAAAAAAGCGTCAGGCATTCTTCTATGAAGCCAGACAATTGAAGTGAGACCACAGAAAACTTCCCTAGGCCCACTTTCTTTCAGCAGCGTGGCGCCACTCATCAGTTGTTCTCACAGCTTTATTAAAGCTGCCTATCTTCAGAGTAAATAGCTACTACTCACAGAAACTCTTTGGGATTGCTTCTTATTTCAAGCAATCATTGTTGTAATTCACAAGTATTTCTGGGGATTTGACGGTTTGTAGTCGTTTCATAACATTAGTAAATCTTTGTTCGGGTCATGATTTTTTTGTTGCTAATCAACTTCACAGAAAGATCTAATTACGCCAATAAGCTGAGTCAGCCTCTGATCGACTTAGTTTCCATACATTTCGACTTATACGCTTAGCAGTCAAGCCACCACGTTCAGTTTTTGCAGATCCAGGTCTAGCTCCAAGTAGTTGTGTGACCTCTGAAGTGCTTAAAGGTGCCCCTGTCTGTATTGCCAGAGCTGTTAATTCGAGCCTTTGGCGCAAAGCAAGGAGATCAGCTTTTTCTTGGGCCTCTTCTGCCAACCAATTCAAATTAGCTGTACCTTCTTGGGTCATTTTTTGCATTAGGCCCAAGCCAATTAAACCCAAGGCCTGCTCTGCTTTTAGATCAGTTTGAAGGGTGGTGGATTCTGTTGCCTCATTTTTAGAATTAGACATTTTTTATCCCTCATATGAGCTGGACGGTATCGGCTTATAAGAACCTTGCAAGTGTCCCTTTTTGGATAATTCAACAAATCGTCCAGTATTATCCGCGGAATGGAGAGATTCGCCAGCCTAGAAATCCGAGAGCGGCGACACGTTGGAAGTCCGCTCATAACAGGAACTGAGGTCCAGCCTCAGTCGTCAGGGGCAAGTTGCGTCATAACAACAGATTCAGAGACATCAAGAGTCGCCCGACAAAACAGTCATGTTCAACAAATTGAGTTGCGCACGTATGTTTTCCTGGATTCCTTGCAGCCGCAGCTGGCCGCTTACATGGGCACTGTCAGCCAAGGATTCCTTCCAATTCCTGGTGACGCCTGTTTGTGGATGGAAGTTTCTCCAGGGATGGCGGTTCATAGGGTTACTGACATAGCCCTTAAAGCAAGCAATGTCAGGCTTGGTCAGATGGTTGTTGAGAGAGCCTTTGGTTCTTTGGCTCTCTATCACCGTGACCAGAGCACAGTCCTTCACTCTGGTGATGTCGTTCTAGATGCTATTGGCAGCACAGTAAGTAGACGTAGTCCCTGTGAAGTTAGTTGGACTGAAGTGATTAGAGCAATAACCCCAGATCATGCTGTTTTGATTAATCGACAGAATCGTCGTGGATCAATGATTGAGTCTGGTATGAGTATGTTTATTCTCGAGACAGAACCTGCTGGTTATGTGCTTATAGCAGCCAATGAGGCTGAAAAGGCTTCAAATATCACAATCGTCGATGTAAAGGGAGTTGGTGCTTTTGGACGGTTGACACTTGCTGGTAAGGAAGGTGATGTTGAAGAAGCTGCAGCTGCTGCAATGCGGGCAATTGATCAAATAAATAGATAGAGAGTTTTTATCTATCAAATTCCTAGTCTTTGCTTAAGGGCTGGTCCCAGTTCTCGAGCTGCTTTTCCTCGACTACCTAGTCTTGAAAGTTGTGCATAGGTTAGTTCTCCATAAGTGCAGTTAGCCTCTCGAACCCACAGCAAAGATTCAAATTCTCCTCCTGGATAGGCAGGGGACCTTAGTAATTCACCCCAACACACCCCTTCAGCTTCTTCTAAAAGATTTCCTTGTGCATCACATAGAACAATCGCACTCCGAAATCTTGCGCTTCTATAGGGGGTCTCGCCAATAGCGTTTAATAATTTCCGAAGTTTGTCTTCGTTGGTATTTGCATAACGGGCGGAATAAATCCCTGGAGCACCATCAAGAACATCTACTTCGAGTCCTGAATCATCAGCCAATGCATAAGTACCGGTCAATTTTGCTGCAGCACTTGCTTTTAAAAGTGCATTCTCTAAATAAGTTGAGCCTGTCTCTTCAACCTCTAGGCCTGCGGGTTGACGTTGGAAATCAATAGGGAGTGGCCCCAACATGCTCTCTATTTCGGTGACCTTTTTGGGGTTCCCACTAGCAATAGTTAGTAGTGGCTTAGTCACATGAAATAAGGGTTTAACTGAAATTTTGCCATCAAGGCCGTTATTGGAAGCCGTTTTTCAAATGTAATGAGACAGGTTTTGGTTGAACATTCCACCCCTAAGCAACGCCTTGGGACCTGTCTCCAAGAGAAAATACAAAGAGTGGGAAGAAAACGCAACTGATTATTTTGAGTTGAACATTGAAAAACAAAAGCCTCTCAAAACAGTCCTGCCAAGGGATATAAGCTCGGCTTATGATTGAAGTGAAAACGGTGATGACCTTTTTGGCAAATTTCGCTTGACTTAATGGGGGTCGCGAATGCATTGTTTGCAGCGAACATTCCCCCCCCATTTTTAGGTAGGCAATGGCTAACGAAACTATGGGCATCGCACTCGGCATGATCGAGACACGCGGCCTAGTCCCTGCAATAGAAGCGGCTGACGCAATGACCAAGGCGGCTGAAGTGCGCCTAATTGGTCGTGAGTTCGTCGGTGGCGGTTATGTCACAGTCTTAGTAAGAGGTGAGACTGGTGCTGTTAATGCTGCAGTTCGTGCTGGCGCTGATGCTTGTGAGCGTGTAGGCGACGGATTAGTAGCAGCTCACATAATTGCCCGCCCACATCGTGAAGTTGAGCCTGCTCTAGGTAACGGCAACTTCCTTGGTCAAAAGGACTGAGATTTAAGCGGAGCTTTTCTATAAGTATTCGCGACAAATTCACGCCCTAATACCGATTTAAAGGAGTTATCCCATGAGCAAGAAGTATGACGCTGGGGTTAAGGAGTACAGAGACACCTACTGGACTCCCGATTATGTACCCCTTGATACAGACCTACTGGCCTGCTTTAAATGCACTGGTCAGGAAGGAGTCCCTAGAGAGGAGGTTGCAGCAGCAGTTGCTGCCGAGTCTTCTACAGGAACTTGGTCCACTGTTTGGTCTGAATTGCTAACTGACCTTGAGTTTTACAAAGGTCGTTGTTATCGCATTGAAGACGTACCTGGAGACAAAGAGTCTTTTTACGCTTTCATCGCATATCCTCTCGATCTTTTCGAGGAAGGGTCAATTACTAACGTGCTGACATCTTTGGTTGGCAACGTTTTTGGCTTTAAGGCTCTGCGTCATCTGCGCCTTGAAGACATTCGCTTCCCAATGGCCTTTATTAAGACCTGTGGGGGCCCTCCTAACGGAATCGTAGTTGAACGTGACCGCTTGAATAAGTACGGTCGCCCCTTGCTTGGTTGCACCATTAAGCCAAAACTTGGCCTTTCAGGTAAAAACTATGGTCGTGTGGTTTATGAGTGCCTTCGTGGTGGTCTAGACCTTACAAAGGATGATGAGAATATCAACTCACAGCCTTTCCAGCGCTGGCGTGAACGTTTCGAATTTGTTGCTGAAGCAGTGAAGCTAGCGCAACAAGAGACGGGTGAAGTAAAAGGCCACTACCTAAATTGCACAGCGACAACTCCGGAAGAGATGTACGAGCGTGCCGAGTTCGCTAAAGAACTTGATATGCCTATCATCATGCATGATTACATCACTGGTGGATTCACTGCTAATACAGGTTTGGCTAACTGGTGTCGCAAGAATGGAATGTTGCTACATATCCATCGTGCGATGCATGCGGTGATTGACCGCCATCCAAAGCATGGAATTCACTTCCGAGTTCTTGCTAAGTGCTTAAGACTTTCCGGTGGTGACCAATTACACACAGGAACAGTTGTTGGGAAACTGGAGGGTGATCGTCAGACCACTCTTGGTTACATTGACAACCTTCGTGAGTCTTTTGTCCCTGAAGATCGCACACGCGGCAACTTCTTTGATCAGGACTGGGGCTCAATGCCTGGTGTATTTGCCGTTGCCTCAGGTGGTATTCACGTTTGGCACATGCCAGCTTTGCTAGCAATTTTTGGAGACGACTCTTGCTTGCAATTTGGTGGTGGTACTCATGGTCACCCATGGGGATCCGCTGCTGGTGCAGCCGCTAACCGTGTAGCTCTAGAGGCTTGCGTGAAAGCACGTAATGCAGGTCGTGAAATCGAAAAAGAAAGTCGCGACATCCTCATGGAGGCTGCAAAGCATAGTCCTGAACTGGCAATCGCTCTTGAGACCTGGAAGGAAATCAAGTTCGAATTTGACACAGTCGACAAGCTCGACGTTCAGCAATAAGGAATTTGAGAGGAGGCTTTTGCCTCCTCTCAAATAAATTCTTTAGTCCAAGTTGTCGGTAATTACCGACGACCTCTATTTACATACACAATCCCAGGTTCACCATGCCTTTCCAGAGCACAGTTGGTGACTACCAAACAGTCGCCACCCTGGAAACCTTCGGCTTCTTACCGCCGATGACCCAGGACGAAATTTACGATCAAATTGCCTACATCATTGCGCAGGGCTGGAGTCCTGTCATTGAACACGTTCATCCGAGCGGTTCCATGCAGACCTATTGGTCCTATTGGAAATTGCCTTTCTTTGGTGAAAAGGATTTGAACGTGGTTGTTAATGAGCTCGAAGCTTGTCACCGTGCTTACCCTGATCACCATGTACGCATGGTTGGTTACGACGCCTATACCCAAAGTCAGGGAACTGCGTTCGTTGTTTTTGAAGGCCGCTAATTGCCTCTTTAAATAGTTAATAGCCTCGTATTCCTCGAGGCTATTACTTTTTCATTCGAGGAGATTATTTTCTCCCTTAATTAATACGTTTCTTTTGAGCGGACATGGCAAAACAAACCAGTCGAGAACTTGCTCTTGAGCGCCGTAAGGCTCTTAGTGAGTCAGGGAAGAAATCTACTTCGATGAGCGGGGCTGGCGAAAGCCGAGTGCGTACATCTGCGGATGCACGTCAAACCAGAACGCAGACATCATTTGTCAAATCAACAAATCAGTCTTTAAAGCCTGTATCCGAATCTAGGCAAGTAAGCAATTCAAATGCCTCTGTTGCAATTAGAAGCATTAAATCGGTAAGTCAACCAAGCCGTGAATTGGTTTTAGCTAGGCGGGAAGCATTGTCTAGAAGAGGTAAGTCGGCAGACACCAGTAAAGATAGAACTCGTGTAGAAGTAGAGAGACATATTTCTAATGTAAAGAGTCAAAGCTCTAATGTTGCCAATTCAAAAAGTACATCTTTGGCTACTGAAAGTAGCGATACTTCAATAGCTTCAAGTCCTATTAGAGCTCCGAAGTTGAATTCTAAAAAAGGGGACCGTCGTAATACCTCAAAACGTCGAGCAATTCAAAACACCAGCAGAGCACTCGTTCTGGCTCGTCGTGAGGCTCAATCAAAACATGGTAAGTCTGCAGGTAAACAACCAACATCTGCTGCGTCTGTTGCAAGACAAGGCGACCCTGACCTAACTAGTAGAGAGCTTGCTCAAAGAGTTCGTGAATTGCGCAGCAAAAGTGGAGAAACTGGTAAGAAGCGTTCAGCAATTTGTCGCCCTTGTGGGCCAAATAAAAATGGCGCCAAGCAAGAAGCTTTGGCAGGTGCAGATGCACATTGGAAAGTTGGAATTAGTGAGACTTCTACAGGCCAAGTAGTAACTGGGACTCAAGCAAATCGTTCGACTAAGACAACTGGTAATGAGGCAAGTACTTGTCGCTCAATTACTGGTACGCAATACCTAGGTTCAGAGGCATATGAAACTTTTTGTCAGTCACCACCTTCTTATTCACAACCTCCGAAGGTTGGAGTTACTAATACAACTCATGGGAACCTTGTTACAGGGAACGAAGTTGGTCGTTCAGAAAAAGTGACTGGTGATGAGCCTGGAACATGTAAATCTTTAACTGGTACTGAATATATCTCTGCAAATCAATCAAATAATTATTGTGGCGGCGTCCAGCCTTCTCCCAGGAAGGTAGGACTTAGCTTGACTGAGGAAGGTAGGAAGGTTAGTGGTGTATTAGTTGGCCGCTCTTCAAAGGTTACTGGTGATGAGGCGGGTTCTCAGAGACAGCTCACAGGGGATCAATATTTAGGTGCTGATCCACTACCGGAGGGTAGATCTGCTGAGAAAGTTGGCTCTTTTAATACTCTTCGTGGTGCTGGTGTAACAGGTACAAATGTGTCACGAGCAGAAATGGTCACAGGGAATGAGCCTGGTAGTTGCAAGCTTGTAACAGGTGATGAGTATGTAGGCCCACAGCAGTTTGAAGCCTTTTGTGGAGGGAGGCCTAACCCTGAAGCTTCGAAAGTCGGACTAAGCCTTACGAATAAGGCTCAGACTGTAAGTGGAACTCTTACAGGTCGATCTGGTTTGGTGACAGGCGATGAACCTGGTACTTGTAAAGCAGTAACTGGAACTCCTTATGCGGGTTTTGAACAATCATCACAATGGTGTGAAGGGAATGCTTTAAATGAAATTCAAGATCGAACCCCTAGGCGTATGGGTACGCCTGCTGCTCCTATGACTGGCCAACAACCAGGAATTGGGGGTGTTATGACGGGTGCTGAAAGAGGTGCATGTGAACCTTTGACAGGCACACCTTATATAGGTTCAGATCAACTTGTAGCTGCCTGTGGCAGCTCTGCTCCTAAAGGTAGTCATAGTTATGATGATGACTCTCAAAACGCCTCATGGACTAGGTTTAGTATTCAGTCTCCTGCTAGAGCCGCTCAGGTTAGTCGTGATCAGTCTTCAGGGGTAACAGGTACAAGTTATGAGCAAGGAAGTGATATCACTGGACCATTTAATATGGCTGTTAACAAAGTTACTGGGACTGAACAGTTCCGCTTTGATAACAAGCAGCGTCAATTTCAACCAGCTCCTCTTGATAAAAAAGAAGTTTTAGATGAAGGTTCTCGACCTCAATCAAGAATTACTGGTGAGGGACAATCAGCTGGTTTGAATATTACAGGCGACGACTGGGCTCGTGGTGAAAGAGTTACTGGGACTGAAGGGGCGTCAGCTCGTAGACGTAATCCAACTCGACCAGGAGCTGTAAATGCTATGCCTGCTGCTAATTTGAAGCGAAATGAAGAAGTGGCTAAACCGGATTTTTTGATTACTGGTTCTAGTGGAAACACTCGTGATGGCCAGTTGGTTACATTTTCTGGCGGAGCCAGAGGCTAATTAATTCATGGCCTATAGAAATTTGGCCAGAAGTTCAGGACGTTTCCTTGGGCCAACGGCTCCAAGGAAGAGGTTTCTGGCAGGCAACGATTCTTCTTTAGAAGCTAAACCTCTACGGACTGCGGCTACAAATTCACATCCTTTAACTGATGTCTCAGCAAATAAATATCTTTTGGAATACGAAAATGATGTAAAAGGAAGATTTGATCAAATTGTTCCTTTTCTAAAAAAAATTTCAGAGCTTCAACATAATCACAATTTTGTTGACCAGGCACAACAACTAAGTCGTCAAGAGCTTGGCATAGAATTGCCTAGTCATATTCTTGATAAAGCCTGGGTACGTCCGCTTGATATGAGAGCACTGTTTGCTGCTTGTGTTTTTCAATCACATAAACAAACTAGTGATTATTTCTTTGACTCTGACCCATTAAATGGTGCTGAAGGAAGTAAACAGGCAAAAGATTTTGATTTATTTCTTGCGGAATGTGGTTTTCATCTTCTAGATGTAACTCCTTGTTCAGACGGTCGTCTTGCACATTCAATTGCATATGCTCTACGCATTCCATTTAGTGCCGTGCGACGTAGATCTCATGCCGGAGCTTTATTTGATATAGGCAATACAGTTAATAGATGGATTAAAACTGAGCATAGACGTTATCGTGAAGGACTTCCCAATGGGGTAAATCAGCCTACAAAGTACCTCAAAGTTGTTATATATCACTTTAGTTCCAAGGATCCCTCTCATCAAGGTTGTGCAGCTCATGGGAGTGATGATTCTGCCGCTGCCTCGGCAGGCCTGCAGCGGCTTCTTGATTTCAGAGAATCTGTTGAAAATAGTTTCTGTTGTGGGGCTTCAGTTGACCTCCTTTTGATTGGATTAGATACAGATACTGATGCAATTAGAGTTCATGTCCCTTCCGCTGATAGCCAAATTTCTCTAGACAGCTGGGTCTGTGCCTTAAGTATTTATTTTGATACAAAAGACCTTCAACCAAATCAAGTGATGCAAACAATCACCAAGATGGTTTATGAGAATGCTCCAGCGAAACCTGATCCTGGAATGGTCAACTTTGTGACTCGTTTAATTTCTAATAATATTTCTCAAATTGATTATGTTCGAGAACATCATGGCGGGGCCTATTCGGATGCCGGACATGCAGAACATTTTATTGGAGTAGGAATAGGCTTTAAAGAAGTTCATCTAAGAAACCTCACTTATTTCTCTCATTTGGATACTGTTGAAGAAGGTGCACCTGATCTTGACGTCGGAATCAAAATCTTTAAGGGTTTAAATGTCTCGCGCGATTTACCTATACCTATAGTTATTCGCTTTGATTATTCAGGCAGAGTCCCTGGGGCTCGAGAGAGAGCTATAGATGATTGCATTAGAGTTAATTCGGCGATTACTTCTCGTTATCTAGACTTGGTAGAAGATGGATTTCTCCATACTCTATCGACTATTAGAGATAGGGATAAGCAAGCTTCTGCGGAAGTTGTAGGGTCTTCGCTAGATCCAGTTTCATCGGAGGTGCATTGAAATGTTGATTTGCAAAGTTGTTAAGCCTCTTGTTTCTACAAACAGGATATCGGGATTTGAGCATAAGCATCTTCAAGTAGTTCTTGATGGGAGCTCGAAAAAAGTAGCTGTAGATGCAGTGGGTTGTAAACCGGGGGATTGGGTCATTTGTGTTGGAAGTTCTGCTGCTAGAGAAGCGGCAGGGAGCAAGTCTTATCCCAGTGATCTAACTATTGTTGGGATCATTGATCATTGGGATCCAGATGCCTCAAAACCTTCACAAGAGGGTGCGGGTTGATGGAAATCATGCAAGTTATGGGCAAATTAATTTGTACCCAGCGTGTGGAAGGTCTCGGGCACATGCATTTGAGAATTCTTCGTAATAACAAAGGTAAGCAATTAGTTGCAGTCGATCCAGTTGGAGCAAGAGAAGGTAACTGGGTTTTTACTGCAAGTGGTTCAGCTGCTCGCTTTGCTTGTAGTAACCCCGCCATTCAAACTGACCTAACCATTGGCGGGATCATCGACTATTGGACTCCTGACGGATAAAAATTTTTGATTCTTCTATCCTTTCCCAAATTTTAAGTTCATGGCTCCTCAATCACGCAGCAATTCTTCGAAAGCTTCTAGACCAGCAGTTAAGGCTGGTTCAAGCTCAGATCAAATAGTAGACGTCTCGCCGATCAACAGTACTGAAAAAGACTCTGAAGTTAGTTCTAAAAGTTTAGCTACTACAAAAAGTAGAGGTAGAAGCGAACCTTCCAAGCCTCAGCCAACTTCCAAAAGTGATCAGTCATCGCAAATTCGACCTCCTTCAGATGGGAAATCAGGTGGAGGCTCTGGCTCAACATTCAAGAAAGATCTTCAGGGTAGTTCTGAATCTTTATCTGGAATTGCTCTTGGAATGATAGAGACTAGAGGAATGGTTCCTGCTATTGAGGCTGCTGATGCAATGACGAAGGCTGCCGAGGTAAGTCTTATTTGTAGAGAATATGTAGGAGGAGGATATGTAACTGTGATGGTTCGTGGTGAAACTGGAGCAGTTAATGCTTCGGTGCGAGCAGGAGCTGATGCATGCGAACGTGTTGGAGATGGTCTTGTTGCAGCACACATAATTGCAAGACCTCATATGGAGGTTGAGCCTGCGTTAAAAGCAACTTATGCAAGGCGCTTCTGAGGGTTTAGTTTTTTAAAGTAGTTTTTATTTAGGTTTTATGCATATTTGGTCTAGGTTTGTTGAAGTTTCTTTTTAAAAACTGGCCATGAATAAATGGAAGGAGAGGAATCGTCCAAATCGCTTAGAAAAAAGATTTGAATTTGACACTTATAACTCAACCAGGGATTTCCTAGATCGGCTTGGCGAACATAGTGAGGCTGTTAAGCGTTTCCCTGACATAAGTTTCGGAAAAACTTATGTCAACATTACACTTCGTCCTGAAAATGAGGTCGAAGATGCTCAGCTGAAAGAAGCTGATAGGCAGTTTGCTGCTGAGATTGATGGACTCCTCGATTGATCTTTCGCTTGATTATGCTGATTCAGGAGTATCAGCTGTACTTGAGGAATTAGACGCTGAGCTTGTAGGACTAAAGCCAGTAAAGACGAGAATTAAAGAAATAGCTGCTTTGTTGTTAATTGATAGAGCTAGACAGCATATGAATTTGAATAGCTCTTTTTTAGGCCTTCATATGTCTTTTACCGGAAGGCCTGGAACAGGAAAAACAACTGTCGCAAGAAGGATCTCAAGGATATTGCATCAACTTGGTTACTTGCGTAAAGGTCATTTGGTAACAGCTACGAGAGATGACCTTGTCGGTCAATATGTTGGTCATACTGCTCCAAAAACAAGAGAAATGATTAAGCGTGCACAAGGGGGCGTATTATTTATTGATGAGGCCTATTACCTCTATAAGCCTGGAAATGAAAGAGATTACGGTGAAGAAGCAATTGAAATTTTGCTTCAAGAGATGGAGAAAAGAAGGGAGGATATTGTCGTTGTTTTTGCAGGATATAAAGAGAGAATGAATGTATTCTATAAATCTAACCCTGGTCTTTCGTCACGGATTGCGCATCACATTGATTTCCCTGATTATTCTAATAATGAACTTTTTGAAATAGCTCAATTACTTCTTTCTCAGCAAAACTACTGCTTCAGCAAGGAAGCTTTAACAGTCTTCAAAGATTACATTAAGAGAAGGCGTGAATTGCCTTTTTTTGCAAATGCTCGCTCAGTTAGGAATGCTTTGGATAGAGCTCGTTTGAGACAAGCTAGCAGACTTTTTTCTCGAATGGGAGAACGTTTGACTCGTCAAGAATTGATGACAATAGACGCGTTAGATATTAAGGCCAGTCGAGTATTTCAAGGGGAAATAGATGGCCATGAAATTGATAATAATTAGCTTGACGGAAATATTTGAGATTATGAAGTTGCTTCTTCCTCTTGGGGCTGTTCTAGATCTCTTTTGATTAGGACCATTAGGTAGGAGGGGGCTTTGTATCGCGATGGTAGGCAGCGATTCAGGGTTTCGAGATGGCTCCAGCAAACTGTTCGCTGGATCTCCTTTGAGCTGCGACCTTCGATCAGGAGTCTCCTGAGCGCCTTGCAGTACAAGGGATAGCCAGCTTCAAGCTCTCCAATTGTCAACTTGGCTGCGGCCATGATATGTCGCAGGGCAAGACTTAATTTAGACAATCGTGGGACTGCGTGGGTGTCTTAACACGTGGTTGAGCCGTAATAATTGCTACTTTCAGCAATATTTCATAACTACATGATGAATTGTGTGGATCTGCTCTAGCAGAGGCATGGGGTGTTTGTGGGGTTAAGAAGGCTTGCAGCAACAGGAAATTCTGGAATTTGATTGTAGTCCCTGGAGGATTTTGGCCTCTCAATTAAAGAAAACCTTGCCATTGCTGATGGCGGTGAAAAATTGAGGGTCTTTCTTGTTATTTGTTCCCCATCCATGCAATACAGTCAATTTCCACCTTTCCACCTTTTGGCAAGGCTGCAACTTGAACGCATGCTCTTGCTGGGCTTATACCTATCCCGAACGTTTCTGAGTAAATGTTGTTTACAGTTTCAAAATCTTTTAAATCTAGAAGAAAAATAGTTGTTTTAACCACCTGAGATGGGCTTGCTCCTGCTGCATTAAGCACTGCTTTGAGATTGTTTATTACTTGGTGGGTTTCTGCTATTACATCTCCATTCCCCACTATTTGTCCATCTTTTGGATTAAGGGCTATTTGACCTGAGCAGTAGAGCCATTCTCCGGCCATGACTGCTTGGTTATAGGGGCCAACTGGGGCTGGTGCATTGTTGGTTGAAATTTCTTTGATTGAAGATGAGTTCATTAAGTCTCTGAGGGTTTACCCATCATCGCTTGCAGGTTAAAGGCGATGATGACTATTGAGATTTCCATTCATCTTTGTGTTTGCGGAGGTCTGCAAGTTCTTCGATGGTTTTAGCTCTAACAAATAGATTGGTTGCTTTCTCGTCGGCAATTTTACTAGGCAAACTTAATTGGCCTTTCCTTCGTAATGCAATGACTTTGCAAAGTCTTTCATTTATAGCTATATCCTTTGGTCGTAAACCTTTGGCCCATATTAAATTGTTTTCTGTGTATTCATGTGCACAATAAACTCTGGTTTCGCTAGGAAGAGTACATAGGCTTTTTAGGGAATTGTACATATCTTTTGCTGTGCCTTCAAAAAGACGACCACAGCCACCACCGAATAGGGTGTCACCACAAAAAAGTATTGGTTTGTTTTTGTATGTCTTTGATGTTGGAATGTAATACGCTAGGTGAGTTTGCGTATGACCAGGAACCCCTAAGACTTTTATATCAAGGTCAGATCCCTCTAATGAAATCTCGTCTTCGTTACTAACAGAGATTGTTTGGAAAGGTATTCTTTTTAAATCGGAGAAGGATGCAACTACTTCAGCTTTGGGCCAGAGTTTTAATAGTCCGGGAGTGCCACCAATGTGATCTTCATGATGATGGGTTTGCAGAATCGCAAGTAATTCGAGCTCATTTTCTTTTAGCCAGGTATTTACTGGCCTAGTAAGGGCAGGATCAACCACTATGGCTAGCTTCTTAACAACAAGTATCCAAATGATGTTGTCTTCTAGTACTGGAATTCCCTGAATCTTTAAATCGAGTTCATTTGCAGAGATCCCTTGATTGTCCTTTGGCATCGTTAAAGTCCTAACCGAACAATGAAACCATGATTACTGTTGCGCTTGCCAAAGGAGCATTGCTAAAGGATTCTGTGGCACGCTTTGCGTCTGCAGGGCTCGACTTCTCAGCTGTGCTTAATTCTGAAAATAGACAGTTGATGGTTCCTTCTACTTGTGGAAGGGCTAGGGCTTTGTTGGTCCGCAATGGAGATGTCCCTGTATATGTGGCATATGGTCAGGCTCAGTTAGGGATTGTTGGCTATGACGTTCTGAGAGAACATCAAATGCCAGTTGCACATTTGGTTGACCTTGGTTTCGGTGGCTGTCGAATGGCTGTAGCTGTTAAGTCAAGTAGTGGTTATCAGCGGGCCGCTGATTTGCCACCCCATTGTCGGGTGGCAAGTAAGTTCACATCATGTGCAAGAGAATTTTTTGATGCTTTAGATCTTCCTGTTGAGTTGGTTCATCTCACTGGATCAGTTGAGTTAGGCCCTATTACAGGAATCGCCGAAGCAATAGTTGATTTGGTAGCAACTGGGCGTACTCTTAAAGAGAATGGCCTTTTGGCTATTGAGGATCTTTTTTATTCAACTGCACGTTTGGTTGGTCATCCGCTTTCTTTGAGATTGGACAATGGGGAATTGAGTAGTATTGTGCAGGCGATAAGAACTGAAAAACCCTTAATTAAGGCCTCAAATTAATGGCTTTAAATGATTTTCAACGAGTGCGTCGGCTAGGCCTTTATCTTAGAAAGGACCGAAAAAGTCTTATCATAATTCTTTTGATTCTTCTGCCCGTTGCTTTCGCAGGAGCTGTTCAACCTCTTTTAGTGGGTCAGGCAATAAGTGTTTTGAGGGGAGAGCCAACTTTCAATTGGGTTAGCCGATTCTCTGATGGAAATGCAATAAGAACTTTGGTGGGAATGTTATTTATTTCTGTACTCCTTAGGCTCTTCCTTCAAGGCTTTCAAAGCTACACAATTCAGTCTGTTGGTCAAAGGTTAACCGCTCGTATTCGTGAAGAATTATTCTCTCACTCAATGGCTCTTTCATTGCGTTTTCATGACAGAATGCCTGTGGGAAAGTTGCTTACTAGATTGACTAGTGACGTAGATGCCTTAGCAGAAGTTTTTGGGAGTGGAGCTGTTGGAGTAATGGCTGATTTTGTCAGCCTTGGAGTAATTGCTTCCACAATGTTTTTTATTGAATGGAGGTTGGGCCTTCTTCTTTTGCTTACTCAAGTTCCGGTTACGGCTTTTATTTTGTGGTTGCAAAAACGCTATAGAAATGCCAATTATCGTGTTAGAGAAGAACTTTCTCAACTCAATGCAGATTTTCAGGAGAATCTTCAGGGAATTGAAGTTGTCCAGATGTTTCGTCGTGAAAGATTAAATGCACAAAGATTTGGTTTGACAGGAAGAGCTTATAGGAATGCAGTTAATGGAACAATCTTTTATGACAGCAGCATTTCTGCCTTTGTTGAATGGGTTTCTTTAGCTGCGGTTGCATTTGTATTGGCTTTAGGAGGTTGGATGGTTACTTCTGGCGAGTTGGGATTAGGAACTCTTACAACATTTGTACTTTATTCTCAAAGACTTTTTGAGCCATTAAGGCAACTTGCTGAAAGATTTACTCAGATTCAAGGTGGCTTGACTGCTGTTCAAAGAATAGGGGAATTACTTGAAGAGCCTCTAGAAATTATTGATAGGCCAATTTCTACCTCAATTTTTCCTAACAATAATGAATTGACTACTTTAGGTGAGGTCATATTTGAGGATGTTAGTTTTTCATATAGAAAAGATGAGCCTATTATTAAACAATTAAACTTCAAAATTTCACCCGGCGAGCATGTTGCTTTGGTAGGACCTACTGGCTCAGGTAAGACCACTGTTATTAGGTTGCTCTGCAGATTGTATGAACCTCAAACTGGCCGAATATTGCTTGATGGAGAAGATATTAGAAACATCCCAATGACAGAATTGAGAATGCAGCTTGGTGTGGTTTTACAGGACACTTTTCTTTTTAGTGGCAATGTTGCAGATAATTTGAGATTAGATTCAGCTGCTGAAGATGAATATCTTGAGAAGGTTTGTAGGGAATTGGGCTTAGTTCCATTATTAAACCGATTGCCTAAAGGACTTAAGACAGAGCTTAGAGAGAGAGGAGGTAACCTTTCTTCAGGGGAACGACAATTATTAGCTGTTGCAAGAGTGGCTATTCGAAATCCAAACGTACTTGTTATGGATGAAGCTACAGCCTTTATGGACCCTTCCACTGAAGCAACGCTTCAGAGAGATCTAGAGAGACTTCTTGAACGGAGAACAGCACTAGTAATCGCTCATCGTCTTGCAACTGTTGAGGCAGCTGATCGCATTCTTGTCCTTAAAGGAGGCAGGCTTATTGAGGAGGGGACACATCAAAATTTACGTAAGAAGGGAGGCCTTTATTCACAACTAGCTGACTTACAGGAGAGGGGACTGGCAGACCTCTGAACACAGAAAATATCTTTTTGGCTCCTCGGTGAGGCAGGATCAAGAGAGTTGAGCATTGGGGATTTGGTCGGCTCTTATTCGTTAACTCCTGATTGCCTTGCTCAGTCTTATGGGCAAAGGGCTAAAGAGTGTCCTTCGCCGGATTCACAAATAACTCTGGTATTTAGTCAAGATCGTCCCTTTGATTTAATTGAGTTAGAACAGTTGCTAGTAGATGTTGGTTGGAGTAGAAGGCCTTTGAGAAGGGTGCGTAAAGCGTTAGATAACAGTTTGCTCAAAGTTGGTTTGTGGAGGCATGATCCTAAATTTCCCAGGCTGGTTGGTTTTGCCAGGTGTACTGGTGATGGTGTATTGGAAGCGACTGTTTGGGATGTCGCTGTGCATCCTCTTTATCAAGGCAACGGGCTAGGCAAAGAATTAATGATTTATATCTTGGAGTTACTCAAAGAGATGGAGATTAAAAGAGTTACATTGTTTGCAGACCCTGGGGTGGTTGACTTTTATGTAGGCCAAGGATGGGAACTGGAGCCCCAAGGCAATCGTTGTTGTTTCTGGTATGCGAACTGAATAATTTTATTGGTTGTAATCTTGTAAAAGTCTTTTTGGACTTTCTCCTTTCCTCCAACGATGTCGTAGCCTTGCGTTTTTGAAAGCTTGTAAAATAACATTCCTCTCTTCCCACTTTCGTCCATCTGTATATAAAGGAATGCCAAGCCTATTCAGCGTGGAACTATAATTAATTCTTTGGACTATATCCACATCTTCCATTAAATGTATGTTTTTATAGCCGCCTATCTGTTCATAGAGGTGTTTACTTATGAGTAGTCCTTGATCTCCATATGGACGTTTAACCAAATTACTTCGCATGGCTACAGCTAATTCCATTAAGCGCATTGTTGGTCCAGCTGTGCTGACTTTGAAATCAAAGAACCAAGCAATGTTCTTATTAGCTTGCCTTGAAATTGTATGAAGGACGGTTTTAGACCATTCCTTAGGAAGGCGACTGTCAGCATGCAAGAAAAGTAACCACTTGCTTGTTGAAATTAAGGCCCCCTGGTGTAGTTGAGCTCCTCGATTTGGAGTGTGCATTTTAATAAGACTTGCTCCTCCTAATTCTGCTATTTGTGCTGTGCAGTCAGTACTTCCAGCATCTACAACCAAAATTTCAAGACTGCTGGGAAAAAGTTTTAGATCAGCTAATAAAATTGGTAATTTCTTAGCTTCATTCAGGGTTGGAATGATTACGCTAAGAACACTTGGGTTGCACCCTATGCCAGGGCGATAAGTCTTCAAATCTGTCAATGTCGCTTTGTTCATTTAATAGCTCATAATTGATAGAGGCTTTTTGAGCAAGTTGAATTGTTTTTTGGAGTACTTTGTCACTCCCCCAAGGGATTCCACAGAAAGGCCAAGTGGCCACTGGTTCTAATAGTTTGCCTGAAAGGCCTATAAGCCAATAGCCCCCGTCTTTTGCAGGTCCAAGAACCATCTCTTTAGATTTAAGTCTTTCTATTGCTGTTAGTAAATCTGTTGAGGCGAGCCAAGGTAGGTCAGTGCCAATGATTAGCGTTGAACGCCCTCCACTCCTTGTGTTTCTTTTTGGGGCTTTTTGGGCCTTTATAAGTTGTCTTCTCATGCGGAGCCCAAGATTGCCTTGCCCTTGATGAACAATATTTGAAAGATTCCAAGATTTGGCCAATCGCCGCCTAGCTTTACATGCAATATCTGTAACCGCGACCTGAACTTCGAAAAGACCTTTTTGTTCTAGAGACTTTGCAATGGTGAGGGTGTGTTCCGTTAAACGTAGTTGAATTCCTGCAGCTCTAGATAGGCCAAGACTTGCTGCTAGACGTTTTTTACAACGGCCACTCGCAGGCCATTTGGTCATCACCACTAGCAGAGGCAGAGGGAGTCCCGTTCCCCTTTCACGAATTAAGGCTGGTTTTTTAGGGGGCATTTTCAAGTCATTGCTATGACTGGCTTCGGTGTGATGGATGAACATCAGTTCAGTGACTTAAGTAACTCTTCGTTGCAGCTCCTAAGTGCAAAAACCTGACGATATTGCGGGTTGGACTTTTAAGGTTCTAGTCAGGGGCAAGAGAAGAGAGCACGTGGAGGGGGTATGGGGCGCTAAAAATGAAAAGTCAGGGTCTGGTTAAAGAACATTC